>NZ_JAGJEB010000012.1:0-147850 GCF_018100855.1 Aquimarina sp. MMG015 | reverse complement strand
GTTGGAACCTACAATCGTATACCCAGTTGGAACCTGATCCGTTACTTCAACGCCAGTAGCATTATTAGGACCCGCATTGCTTACTGTAACGGTAAAAGTAACTGTATCTCCTGCAGTAGCAGTCGTACTACCATCTGCATCCGTCGTTAATACAACGCCTTTGTTAAGTGATAAGTCACCTGATGGCGGTATCACCGTACAAAAATCAAATCCTCCTATTGCAGAACCGTGTTGAGCTGAAGGATTACAAGTAGTACAATTTTGCCATACAATAGTTATACTAGCTATTCCATCAAGGTCTTCAAAATTAACGCCTATTTGGTCATCTTGATTATTTACTGAATTAGCATTAGCATCAATAACTCCAGTACCACTATTAGAAGTATAAGAAGGTGTTCCAGAGTCGGTGAATGTTGGAAAAATTGTATTCCCTGCACCATCCGTAGCAGTTACGGTAAACAGATCTCCATTCCCTGTACCATTAGCATTGATATGATAAAGATCAAATCCTACGGAATATATATCCGTACTAAATGTTATTGTTTGCGTAATTCCTGTTGCTCCAAAGCCATTTGTGAAATATTCTAACACTTCATCACCTAGGTTTGCTGTTGCATTAGAATCTACACTAGGACTTACTGTAGAACCTGTTGTAGGCCAAGTACCTAAAGTCCCCGTTTCTCCAGAGAAAGTGTGTGTTATATTTATCCCTGATCCATCTACATCAGAAAACGTATTTGTTAAAGCTCCATCAGGAGTCCAATCGAATTGATCTACTCCATTAGGTACGAACCCATCCCATATTAAATTATATACGGTATCTGTACAAGCTGGACTTTGGTGTAATGTTACTGGTGCAGGAGTTGTACATATATTTGCTCCACCGGCAGTAACATTAGCATTTGTTCCTAGAGTATAATCTACACCTGTTTCAGTTACTAAACCTGAACCATCTACTGTTGCAGGATCTATCGAACCAAACTGTCCGCCATCACCTCCATCAGCATTACTATCATTGTAAGCCTCATTGGCATCACTACAACCATCATCATCAGAATCTAAATCTAAATGATTAGGAATATCATCTCCGTCAGCATCTTCATAAGTACAATACGTGAAATTTGAAAAAAGAAATGTAATAAGACCATTATTTGTCACATTCCCATCTTGCCTTGCTTTCCCTGTAGTAATTTGAAAAGATGATACTAATCCCTCTATAACAATATCCGAATAATTAAGTGTCGTATCGCCCGAACCATTAGTATAAGAAGTTATGGAAGGGGATGTACTATCGTTATTTACAATAACATGAGAACTTCCAGATGAAGTAGTTGTATAACTCCCACTAGGAAAAGTTGTTGGATTCATCAAGGATCCCAAATTAATAATTTGACTTCCCGGACCAGTAGCATTTACAGTTACTTTATCGCCGCTATCTATTCCAGACCACCTAAACTTAACACCAGTAACCGGCTCACTGAATGTAAAAGTATACACTAAGCTTTCAGATAATCCGTCATCTATTTCTTCACCTTGAATTCTAATAGTAGTTGGATCATCAACCTGTAATATGTTTAAAGCTCCTCCATCTACTTGATTTATCGTTGTAGTAATATCAACATCTACTCCATCAAAGTCGAAGATATCATTTATAGCACCTACTCCATTCTGATTTCCTGAAGGAGCCGTTCCAACACTAATTGATGAAGATGCACAATTCAACCCTTCATCAGTGTCTAATATCCCGTCATTATCATCATCACTATCACAAAGATTACCAACATTATCAGAATCTTGGTCAGCTTGACCTGCATTAGGAATCGTAGGACAATTATCTAATGGATCACCTGTACCATCTCCATCTGTATCTATAACGAATCCGTCAGGGACAGAAGCTGTATTTGAACCTGCAACTACAACTATACTTGTTGGATCATCTCCTTGTGTTTGGATAGCATTAACTGGTAAATCCGTATCAGAATCCAAAATATCAATAGTAGCATTACCAGGAGGTAAAGTAGCACTATATGTTCCATCAGGATTTGTTTGTATCGTCTGAGTATTTCCATTTACATCTGTAATAGTAATGGTAACACTACCAATTCCTGATTCGCCACTTTGTACACCATCACCATTTGCATCGTTATATACTACTCCACTTATTGTTCCCGGATTAGAACAAGTTATCGCTCCATTACTTATACCTGTAACTGATTCACCACTTGCCCCACTTGTAGCTCCATTTGTTGGAAATTCGGTTACAGCACCACTATTAGTAATACCGTTAGAACCTCCATTTATATTAATAGTAGGTGAGCCTGCAGAAATTGCCACAAAACCAGCACCACCACCACCACCAGGGCCTTCACTTTCATTATTAGTAATCAATTGGTCTCCTCCATCTCCTCCATTAGCAGTAAGAATCAAGGTATTGGCTATAGAAGAAGCTCTTAATACAATACTTCCTCCTCCTCCTCCTCCTCCAGGTGCATCATTATGATTTGGAACTGTTGGTAAAGCATCAGCTCCATTAGCAATTATGTTACCAGAACCTGTAATAGAATTTGCTCCAAGCAAAATTATACCACCTCCATTAGCAGCATCTTGACTTGCGCTATTATTTCTATCACCGGCTCCTCCTCCTCCTCCGAGAAAGATTCTATTTTGTTCGTTTGCAATAAGAGGTCTACCACCTAATCCACCAACTGGATCTCTTAAATCTCCTCCCCAAGCAGCACTACCTGGAGCAAGAGTCAAAGCGTTTTGATTACTACTTCCAAAAGAATACCCTCCTCTTCCTCCACCAGAAGAATTCGTAAGAGCATTTCCATTAGCAATATAATCAGGGTCTAAAGTCCAAGCTGTGGCCCCAGTACATCCAGAGCACATTACACCTGATCCATTAAACCAAGTATTACCATTATTCCCATTAGATCCCCCTCCTCCACCGGAGTTATGAGCGTTTCCACCTCCACCACCATTGGCGGGAGCACCACGACCGTATCTACCACCTAAAACATCATAATCTGCTTGATAACCTACTATACTTTCTCCTTTTTCTGCACTCAAACTAGCTAAAGTAGAAACATAATCGCTATAAACAGTCGCATTAGCTCCTGTAGTACTGTTTTCTACCTCGCCTCCTCTAAACCCAAGACCAGATGTATCTATATCTCCTTCTATGTCAATTATGTTCGCAGTAATAACAACTACACCACCTCTTCTACTACCCGCAAAATCTTCCCAAGCTAAAGATGTTACAGAGGCACCTGCTTGTATGGTAAGTGTATCATATTGAGGAACTTTTACTACTTGTGTTCTTCCAGCAACAAAATAACCATTAGCTATCTCACATGTTAACGTAATCGTATTTGAACTAATACTTGAAACATATCCAAATTCATACAACCCTGAACTTCCATAATCCGTAATATCGCCATAATTAACGGTATTTGTTGTATTAATAGATGCCCCTTGAGCTTGATAAATTAAGACTAAATCACCACTAGAAAGACCTCCTAGATCAGTTGCAACACTATTGACATCAATGGATGTATCACCAGCTGTTATGTCCGAAGTTATAGGACTGTAAGTATTAAGAACCGTATTTGCAGCAGTTACCGTAAGATCACCATCTTTCCCTTCCTGACCAGAAGCGCTGTAGGTAACTAAAAAGATAAAGGTCAAAAGAGACATAAACGCACTTTGACCCAACAAGACTTGGGTAATTTTTTTCATATGACGATGGTTTACAACAGTATATAAAAGCTTGGGTATAACCTTTATTTACTATTCATAAATATCTTAAACAATATTTATATTTTAAAAATACGTGATAAAATTACGGTAAAACCGTAATATATAATCTATACAAATATGGCACACATTAGAACAATTAACACTTAATTCCCCAAATTTTTTTCATTTTTTCGATGAAATACACTTTTCGAACGGCGAAAAACGGTTGAAAATTATCATATTTCAAAATAACGTAGTTTTTAAGTCTCTTATCCCCATTGTACATTTATATAGTATATTTGCAAACTTTAGCAATAGAACTACAATGAAATTCTCAGAAGAAATAAAGCGACGAAGAACCTTTGGTATCATTTCTCACCCTGATGCAGGTAAAACAACATTAACAGAAAAATTACTTCTATTTGGTGGTGCAATTCAAGAAGCAGGAGCTGTTAAATCTAATAAGATCAAAAAAGGTGCTACCAGTGACTTTATGGAAATCGAACGCCAAAGAGGAATTTCTGTAGCTACTTCTGTACTAGCGTTTGAATATCAAGGCATTAAAATAAATATTTTAGATACACCAGGACACAAAGATTTTGCAGAAGATACTTTTAGAACTTTAACTGCTGTTGATAGTGTAATAGTTGTTATTGATGTTGCTAAAGGTGTAGAGGAACAGACCGAAAAACTGGTTTCGGTGTGTAGAATGCGAAATATCCCAATGATTGTTTTTATCAACAAACTGGATCGAGAAGGAAAAGATGCTTTCGAGCTTTTGGATGAAGTAGAACAAAAACTCGGATTAAAGGTAACTCCTTTAAGTTTTCCTATAGGAATGGGATATGATTTTAAAGGTATCTATAATATTTGGGAAAAGAACATCAATCTTTTTAGTGGAGATAGTAGAAAAAACATTGAAGAGACCATTGAAGTATCCGATTTATCGTCTCCTGAACTTACTACTTTAATCGGGGATACAGCCGCAGATACCTTACAAGAAGAAATTGAATTAGTAGATGGTATTTATCCATCATTTGATAAAGAATTATATCAAAAAGGAGATTTACAACCTGTTTTTTTTGGTTCTGCATTAAACAATTTTGGTGTTCGAGAATTATTAGATTGTTTTATATCCATAGCACCTACTCCAAGAGCTAAAGAAAGTGATATAAGAGTTGTACAACCTGATGAAAAAGATTTCACGGGATTTGTATTTAAGATCCATGCAAACATGGATCCTAAACACAGAGATAGGTTAGCTTTTATTAAAATAGTATCAGGAACTTTTGAACGTAACGTACCTTATTTACATACACGACATAACAAAAAACTTAAATTCTCGAGTCCAAATGCATTTTTTGCAGAGAAAAAAGAAATTGTCGACATCTCATACCCAGGAGATATCGTGGGATTGCATGATACTGGTAATTTTAAAATTGGTGATACATTAACAACAGGTGAAAAGTTAAACTATAAAGGTATTCCTAGTTTTTCTCCAGAACATTTTAGATATATTAATAATGCAGATCCATTAAAATCCAAACAATTAGCAAAAGGAATTGATCAATTAATGGATGAAGGTGTAGCTCAATTATTTACATTAGAACTAAATGGAAGAAAAGTGATTGGTACCGTTGGCGCCCTGCAGTATGAAGTAATACAATATAGATTAGAACATGAATATGGTGCAAAATGTACTTATGAAAATCTAAATGTACATAAAGCTTGCTGGGTAGAAGTTGAAGATGAAAGTAATGATGAATTCAAAGATTTCAAAAGAGTAAAAAGTAAATTTCTTGCTAAGGACAAACAAGGGCAATTAGTATTTTTAGCAGACTCTTCTTTTAGTTTACAAATGACGCAACAAAAATATCCTTCTATCATTTTTCATTTTACATCTGAATTCTAAACTTATTTTAAATAACTTTTTAGAGCAATTAAAAAGATAAACTAAATAACTTATATTTTTAAATTAAAAATGGATGAAATACTTTCTATTTGATCCGTTTTTAATTTACTTATCACTAAAATTTATGAAAAAAAAATACTTATAAGAAAAAACTATTTTAATCTTTCGAGCTATCAAACGCTCGTTTTCCAAAAAGAATTTCAAAAAACAATTTAAAATCTGAAATCAAACTCCAAAAAGGATATTTAAAAGTAGCAGGTTTATTCTTTTCAAAAAAAGCATGACCTACCCATGCAAATCCATAACCAACTAAAGGAACCAAAAACCACTTCCAACCCCATCCATTATATATAGCAATGCCTATAATAATAAAAACCAAAAAGGTCCCTACAAAATGCAAAGTCCTACTTGTCCTATTTTGATGTTCGGTAAGATAAAATCTATAAAATTCTGAATATGTTTTAATTCTTTCGGACATATTTTAATACGTTAAATAAAAGAAGGTTTAAGATACTAAAAATATACTTCCTTATCAAACTCTAAAATATTCATGAAAAAACCCACCGTTAAAAAAACAATGGGTTGCATATAATTTTATAACAATATGTTATTATGCCTGTCCTGTAGGCCCAAAATTTAAAGGAATTGGTGGTTGATCATAATCCTTTATTTCGCCATGAGCAGCTTCAAACCTTGACACATTATCACCTAAAGCTTTTAATAATCTTTTAGCATGTTGAGGAGTTAAGATAATCCTACTCTTTACTTTGCTTTTAGGCCGTCCCGGCATAATATTAACGAAGTCTACCACAAACTCGGATACCGAGTGATTAATAATTGCCAAGTTACTATATACTCCATCAGCTATTGCATCATCCAACTCTATATTTAACTGATTTTGTTTTTGTTTCTTTTCCTCTGCCATTTTATATTATTTTACAAAAGCCAATAGCTTTCTAAAAACAGAAAGCCTGCCAATTGGCAGGCTTAACTGATTAATTATAATTTACTTCTTGTCTTTGTTCCATTCGATCTTCGAATTCTTCTTTAGAACCAACTATGATACTTTCGTAGTCTCTCATACCCGTTCCTGCAGGAATTCTATGTCCAACGATTACATTCTCTTTTAATCCTTCTAAATCATCAACTTTACCACTTACAGCAGCTTCGTTTAATACTTTAGTAGTTTCCTGGAATGAAGCTGCAGAAATAAATGACTTAGTTTGAAGTGACGCTCTTGTAATACCCTGAAGGATTGGAGTCGCCGTCGCAGGAGTAACATCTCTTGCTTCTACTAAGTTTTTATCTTCTCTTCTTAATATAGAATTCTCATCTCTAAGATCTCTTGGAGAAATAATTTGACCTGCTTTTAGGTTTTCACTATCTCCAGCTTCTTCTACCACCTTCATTCCGAAGATAGCATCGTTTTCTTGGATGAAATCTGATTTATGAACTAATTGATTCTCTAAGAAAATAGTATCACCTGGATCTTGAATTCTTACTTTACGCATCATCTGACGTACTACAACCTCAAAATGCTTATCATTAATCTTCACACCTTGTAATCGATATACTTCCTGTACTTCATTAACTAAGTACTGTTGCACAGCTGAAGGTCCTTTGATCTTAAGAATATCTTCTGGAGTCACAGAACCATCAGATAATGGCATACCAGCACGAACAAAGTCATTCTCCTGAACAAGAATCTGATTAGACAACTTCACAAGATACTTCTTGATCTCACCTATCCTAGATTCTACGATAATCTCACGATTACCACGCTTAATTTTTCCAAAAGAAACTACACCATCAATTTCACTAACTACAGCAGGATTAGATGGATTACGTGCTTCAAATAATTCCGTTACACGTGGAAGACCTCCTGTAATATCACCAGCTTTTGCTGACTTACGAGGAATTTTTACTAAAATCTTACCAACATTAATCTTATCATTGTCATCAACCATTAAGTGGGCTCCAACCGGAAGGTTGTAAGAACGAAGAACTTCGTCATCTTTACCCATAATTAATAGCGTTGGTATTTTTTTCTTATCACGAGATTCTGAGATTACTTTTTCCTGGAATCCAGTTTGTTCATCTATTTCTACCTGATAAGTAATACCTTGTTCAACATTTTCATAACTTACTTTTCCTGCAAATTCTGAAATGATCACACCGTTATATGGATCCCATTGACAGATACTTTGATCTTTCTTAACTGTATCTCCACTGTTAATAAATAACTGCGAACCGTAAGGGATTAAGTTTGTACTAAGTACGATCTTAGTTTTAGGATCTACAACCTTAACTTCAGAAGTACGAGAGATTACCACATCAATTTCATTTCCGTCAGAATCTTGACCTTTTACAGTTTTCAATTCATCTATCTCTGCCTTACCAGCAAATTTAGACTTCAATTGATTTTCTTCAGAAATGTTACTTGCAATACCTCCTACGTGGAATGTACGCAATGTAAGCTGAGTTCCAGGCTCTCCAATCGATTGAGCTGCCACAACACCAACTGCCTCACCACGCTGAACTGTTTTACCAGTTGCTAGGTTACGACCATAACATTTTACACAAATACCTTTTTTAGCCTCACAAGTTAATGCTGAACGAACTTCTACAGATTCTACTGGAGAATTCTCAATGTTTTTAGCAGTTACATCATCAATCTCAACTCCTGCTTCTACAAGCACTTCCTGAGTTAGAGGGTTTATAACATCTACTAATGAAGTCCTACCGGTAATTCTAGCAGCAAGACCTTCAATAATTTCTTCATTTTTCTTCAAAGGAGTAACCTCTACCCCACGCAATGTTCCACAATCTTCGATATTAACAATAACATCTTGTGCAACATCAACTAAACGACGTGTAAGGTATCCAGCATCCGCAGTTTTAAGTGCAGTATCCGCAAGACCTTTACGAGCACCGTGTGTTGAGATAAAGTACTCAAGAATCGAAAGACCTTCTTTAAAGTTAGAAAGAATTGGATTCTCAATAATCTCTCCACCAGCTGAATTCGATTTCTTTGGTTTTGCCATTAATCCACGCATACCTGTAAGCTGACGAATCTGTTCTTTAGATCCCCTGGCTCCAGAATCAAGCATCATATATACTGAGTTAAACCCTTGCTGATCCTCTCTAATACGTTTCATTGACAATTCTGTCAATTCCGCATTGGTCGATGTCCATATATCAATTACCTGGTTATAACGCTCATTATTAGTAATAAGACCCATGTTATAATTAGCAACTATATTGTCTACCTGACCATTAGCATCAGCGATCATTTTATGCTTCTCTGCAGGAATAATAATATCACCTAAACTAAAGGATAATCCTCCTCTAAATGCGAAGTTATATCCTAACGTTTTAATTTCATCTAAGAAAGCAGCAGTTTCTGGTACACTAGTTACTTTTAAAATACCTCCAATAATATCTCTAAGAGATTTTTTGGTTAATACTTCATTAATATAACCAGCTTTTTCAGGAACTTTTTCATTAAATAAAACTCTACCTGTAGTAGTTTCTATAATTTTAGTTACCACTTCTCCATCTTCGATATCTTTTGTTCTAACCTTAATATTAGCGTTAATATCAAGACGTTTTTCGTTATAAGCAATAACTACTTCTTCTGGAGAATAGAACGTTAAATCCTCACCTTTAATTTCTAACTCAGGTGTTGATCTACGTGATTTAGTCATATAATACAGACCCAGTACCATATCCTGAGAAGGTACAGTAACCGGCGAACCATTAGCAGGATTCAGAATGTTATGAGAAGCTAACATTAATAATTGTGCTTCCAATATTGCTTCTGGTCCTAATGGTAAATGCACCGCCATTTGATCTCCATCAAAATCGGCATTAAATGCTGTACACACTAATGGGTGTAACTGTATTGCTTTACCTTCAATAAGTTTTGGCTGGAATGCCTGAATACCTAAACGGTGAAGCGTAGGAGCACGGTTTAGTAATACTGGATGTCCTTTAAGAACATTCTCCAAGATATCCCAAACTACAGGCTCTTTTCTATCGATAATTTTTTTAGCAGATTTTACTGTCTTTACAATACCACGTTCTATCAATTTTCTGATTACAAATGGTTTGTATAATTCTGCAGCCATATTCTTAGGAAGACCACATTCGAATAATTTCAATTCTGGTCCTACAACAATTACAGAACGAGCAGAATAATCCACACGTTTACCTAGTAAGTTCTGACGGAAACGTCCTTGCTTACCTTTTAAAGAATCCGAAAGCGATTTTAAAGGTCTGTTAGAATCAGTTTTAACTGCAGAAGCTTTACGAGTATTATCAAACAAAGAATCAACAGATTCTTGTAGCATACGCTTTTCATTACGTAAAATTACTTCTGGAGCTTTGATTTCCATCAAACGCTTCAAACGATTGTTACGAATTATTACACGACGATATAAGTCATTTAAATCTGATGTAGCAAAACGACCACCATCTAATGGCACTAACGGACGTAATTCTGGCGGAATTACCGGAACCACTTTAAGAATCATCCATTCTGGACGATTTTCTCTATTCTTATTTGCATCACGTAAAGATTCTACAACCTGAAGGCGCTTTAAAGCCTCCGTTTTACGCTGCTTAGAAGTTTCATTATTTGCCTTATGTCTTAACTCGTAAGATAACTCATCAAGATCAATTCTTTTTAGAATTTCGATAAGACACTCTGCACCCATCTTAGCGATGAACTTATTAGGATCTGTATCATCTAGATATAAGTTCTCTTGAGGAAGACTATCTAAGATATTAAGATACTCTTCTTCTGTAAGAAAGTCCATTTTCTGAACTGGCTCACCTTCTTCATTCTTTGCAATACCTGGTTGTATTACTACATAACGTTCGTAGTAAATAATCATATCCAGCTTCTTAGAAGGAAGACCTAATAAATATCCTATTTTGTTAGGTAGTGAACGGAAATACCAAATATGTGCAACTGGTACAACCAAATTAATGTGACCAACACGATCTCTACGAACTTTCTTTTCCGTTACTTCTACACCACATCGATCACATACGATCCCTTTATAACGAATTCTTTTATATTTACCACAAGCACACTCAAAGTCCTTAACAGGTCCAAAAATACGCTCACAGAACAAACCATCACGTTCTGGTTTGTGAGTACGATAATTAATAGTTTCAGGCTTAAGAACCTCTCCTTGCGATGCTGCTAAAACAGACTCAGGAGATGCCAAACCTATCGAGATCTTATTAAATCTCTTTACTGCATTCTTATCATTATTTCTTGCCATAATATATGGTTACTTAAGAATTATTGTAATTTAATTTTGAATAACAAATAGTGTAAACGTACCCTTTGATTACTCTCGGGGTACGATTTCCTAATCTATATTATTCTTCTAATCTGATATCTAGACCAAGACCTTTCAATTCGTGCATAAGTACGTTGAATGATTCTGGTAATCCAGGTTCTGGCATAGGCTCACCTTTAACAATACTTTCGTATGTTTTAGCTCTTCCTATAACATCATCAGATTTAACAGTCAATATCTCACGAAGGGTAGCAGAAGCACCATATGCCTCTAATGCCCAAACTTCCATCTCCCCAAAACGCTGACCTCCAAACTGAGCTTTACCACCAAGTGGTTGCTGAGTAATCAATGAATAAGGACCAATAGAACGTGCGTGCATTTTGTCATCAACCATATGACCTAACTTAAGCATGTAAATCACACCTACAGTTGCCGGTTGATCAAAACGATCTCCTGTACCACCATCATATAAATATGTATGACCAAATCTTGGAATACCTGCTTCATCTGTAAATTCATTAATCTGATCTAAAGAAGCTCCATCAAAAATTGGAGTAGCATATTTTCTACCTAATTTCTGACCAGCCCAACCTAGTACAGTTTCATAGATCTGACCAATATTCATACGAGAAGGTACCCCTAGTGGATTCAATACAATATCTACTGGTGTTCCATCTTCTAAGAATGGCATATCTTCTTCTCTTACGATACGGGCAACAATACCTTTGTTACCGTGACGACCTGCCATCTTATCACCTACTTTTAGTTTACGTTTTTTAGCAATGTAAACTTTAGCAAGTTTTATAATTCCAGAAGGTAATTCATCTCCCACAGAGATCGTAAATTTCTCTCTACGCAAGTTACCTTGTAAATCATTTTCTTTAATCTTAAAGTTATGGATAAGATCCGCAACCATCTTATTAAGACTATCATCAGTAGTCCAAGTCCCTTTAGTAAGATGAGCATAATCATCAACACTATTAAGCATTTTCTGAGTAAACTTCTTACCTTTTGGAAGTACTTCTTCTCCTAAATCGTTAATAACTCCTTGCGAAGTTTTACCTCCAACGATTACGAATAATTTATCTACTAACTCTGCCTTTAATAATGCAAATTTAGCGTCATACGATCGCTCTAAGATTGAAATATCTTCTTTATCTTGAGAACGCTTACGCTTATCTTTTATCGCACGAGCAAATAATTTCTTATCTATAACAACACCATGTAAAGATGGTGAAGCTTTTAAAGAAGCATCTTTAACATCTCCAGCTTTATCACCAAAGATAGCTCTTAATAATTTCTCTTCTGGTGTAGGATCACTTTCTCCTTTTGGCGTAATCTTACCGATAAGAATATCTCCTGGCTTAATCTCAGCACCAACACGGATCATTCCGTTTTCATCAAGATCCTTAGTCGCTTCTTCAGAAACATTAGGAATATCGTTAGTTAATTCTTCATTCCCTAACTTAGTATCTCTTACTTCTAAAGAGTACTCATCGATATGAATAGAAGTAAAGATATCATCTCTAACAACTTTCTCAGAAATTACGATTGCATCCTCAAAGTTATATCCTTTCCAAGGCATGAAGGCAACCTTCATATTTCTTCCTAAAGCAAGTTCTCCATTTTCAGTTGCATAACCTTGACATAGAACCTGTCCTTTATTTACTCTATCACCAACTCTTACGATCGGTTTAAGATTAATAGAAGTACCTTGATTCGTTTTACGGAATTTAATAAGATTATAAGTTTTAGAATCACTATCAAAACTTACCATTCTTTGTTCT
This sequence comes from Aquimarina sp. MMG015, assembly GCF_018100855.1. Classification (NCBI taxonomy): domain Bacteria; kingdom Pseudomonadati; phylum Bacteroidota; class Flavobacteriia; order Flavobacteriales; family Flavobacteriaceae; genus Aquimarina; species Aquimarina sp. MMG015. Next base: position 135,098 of record NZ_JAGJEB010000012.1, on the reverse strand, counting down.
TCCGTTCTATCATACTTAATAGTTATCTTTTGTGCATCTACATACTCAACAACTCCTGCTCCTTCTGAGTTAATTAATACACGAGAATCTGAAGCTACTTGACGCTCTAGTCCTGTACCAACAATTGGTGCATCAACTCTTAATAATGGTACTGCCTGACGCATCATATTCGATCCCATCAATGCACGGTTCGCATCATCATGTTCTAAGAAAGGAATTAAAGATGCAGAAATAGAGGCAATTTGATTAGGAGCAACATCAGCATAATTTACAGATGATGGTTCTATCACCGGGAAGTCACCTTCCATACGAGCAATTACCTTATCACTTTGAATCTTACCATCTTCTTCTAACGGCAAGTTCGCTTGCATTATTAATTTTTCTTCCTCTTCCTCCGCACTTAAGTATCTAAACTCACTTAAATCTACTTTTCCATCTTCAACTTTACGGTAAGGAGTTTCTAAGAACCCCATTGAATTCACTTTGGCAAAAACTGCTAGTGAAGATATTAATCCAATATTCGGTCCTTCTGGAGTTTCAATTGGACATAAACGACCATAGTGTGTATAATGTACATCTCGAACCTCGAAACCAGCACGCTCTCTTGATAAACCACCTGGTCCTAAAGCAGAAAGTCGACGCTTGTGCGTAATCTCTGCTAATGGATTCGTTTGATCCATAAACTGAGATAACTGATTCGTCCCGAAGAAAGAATTAATTACAGAAGACAATGTCTTTGCATTAATCAAATCAATAGGTGTAAATACTTCATTATCTCTAACATTCATACGCTCACGAATTGTACGTGCCATACGTGCTAGACCAACTCCAAACTGTTGTGATAATTGTTCTCCTACAGTTCTTACACGACGGTTAGAAAGGTGATCAATATCATCAATCTCAGCTTTTGAATTGATTAACTCAATTAAGTATTTTATAATAGTAATAATATCTTCTTTAGTAAGCACTTGCTTATCCATTTCAATATTAAGACCTAGTTTTTTATTCATTCTATAACGACCTACTTCACCAAGGTTGTAACGTTGATCAGAGAAGAATAACTTGTCAATAATACCCCTTGCAGTCTCCTCATCAGGCGGTTCTGCATTACGTAATTGACGGTATATATGTTCTACGGCTTCCTTTTCAGAATTCGTAGGATCTTTTTGTAATGTATTATGGATTATCGCATAATCACCTTTCTGATTATCTTCTTTATGAAGCAAAATAGTTTTAGCTCCAGAATCCACGATCTCATCTAAGTGATCTTTATCAAGAACAGTATCACGATCTAATACAATTTCGTTACGCTCTATAGAAACAACCTCTCCTGTATCCTCATCTACGAAATCCTCATGCCATGTATTTAATACACGTGCCGCTAACTTACGCCCTAGTACTTTTTTCAATCCAGATTTAGAAACTTTTACTTCTTCTGCAAGATCAAAAATTTCTAAAATATCCTTATCTCTTTCAAACCCGATAGCACGGAAAAGAGTAGTTACTGGTAATTTTTTCTTTCTATCAATATATGCGTACATAACGCTATTGATATCTGTTGCAAATTCTATCCAAGATCCTTTAAAAGGAATTACTCTTGCAGAATATAGCTTAGTTCCATTTGCATGGAATGATTGTCCAAAGAAAACACCTGGTGAACGGTGTAATTGAGATACAACAACACGTTCTGCTCCATTAATACAGAATGTACCACTAGGAGTCATATAAGGAATTGTTCCTAAATATACGTCCTGTACAATCGTCTCAAAATCTTCGTGTTCAGGATCGGTACAGAAAAGTTTTAGACGCGCCTTAAGCGGAACACTATATGTAAGACCTCTCTCTATACATTCTTGCAAATCATATCTTGGTGGGTCTACAAAGTAGTCTAAAAATTCAAGTACAAATTGATTACGTGTGTCCGTAATCGGGAAATTTTCCATGAAGGTATTATAAAGACCTTCATTTCCTCTTTCTTCTGACTTTGTTTCTAATTGAAAAAAGTCTTGAAAGGATTTGATCTGTATATCCAAGAAATCAGGATAATCAGGTCTATTCTTTACGGAAGAAAAATTCAATCTTTCAGTTTGCGTTGCTAACATCAATGGACGGAATTAAATTAAAATTTAAAAAACAGCGTATTTTAATACATCATATTTATATACGCAAAATGGTTTAGACCTTAGAGAAAATTCTCCAGGTCTAAACCTCTATGTCAATATTTGGTAAGCTTACTTAAGCTCAACCTCTGCTCCAGCCTCTTCTAATTGAGCTTTAAGAGCTTCTGCTTCATCTTTTGCTACTCCTTCTTTGATTGCACTTGGAGCACCATCAACTAATCCTTTAGCGTCTTTAAGACCTAGACCAGTTAATTCTTTTACTAATTTTACAACTGCTAACTTAGCACCTCCTGGAGCTTTAAGAATTACATCAAATTCTGATTTTTCTTCTGCAGCTTCACCACCACCAGCACCACCAGCAGCAACAGCTACTGCAGCAGCAGCAGGCTCAATACCATACTCTTCTTTTAGTATATCTGCTAATTCATTAACTTCTTTTACAGTTAAGTTAACTAATTGTTCTGCGAAATCTTTTAAATCTGCCATTTTCTATCGTTTTAAATAATTTTTTTTAATTGAAATATAATTTGTTAAAAAGTGCGTACACGCTTAGATTATCCTTCTTTTTCGGATAATGTTTTAAGAATACCAGCAATAGTACCACCACTTGACTTTAATGCTGAAATAACATTCTTAGCAGGTGATTGTAATAAGCCAATAATATCTCCGATAACTTCTTCCTTAGACTTGATATTAACAAGTGCTTCTAGATTCTCATCACCAACAAAAATCGCTGACTCTACGAAAGCTCCTTTTAATACAGGCTTCTCAGATTTCTTACGAAACTCTTTAATAACCTTCGCTGGTGCATTTCCAGTTTCGGAAAACATAATAGAAGTATTACCTTTTAATACCTCAGGTAATTCTCCAAACTCCTTATCTGATTTCTCCATTGCCTTAGCAAGGAGCGTATTCTTAATTACTTTTAATGATACGTTAGCTTTAAAACAAGCTCTACGTAAATTTGAAGTTGTTCCTGCATCTAATCCTGAAATATCAGCTAAATAAATATTAGAGTTTTCAGCTAACTGAGCAGTTAAGTCTTCAATTACTTGTGATTTTTCTTCTCTTGTCATAATCGTATATCTTAATTACCCAGCAAAGTGCTTAGAATCAATTTCTAAACTAGGGCTCATAGTAGAAGACATATAAATAGATTTTATATATACACCTTTAGCAGCCACAGGTTTTAACTTCACCAATGTTGTTAATAATTCTTTTGCATTTCCCGCTATCTTATCAGCAGAAAAAGATGACTTCCCAATTGCAGCGTGAACGATTCCTGTCTTATCAACTTTGAAATCTATCTTACCAGCTTTAACATCAGAAACAGCCTTAGCTATATCCATAGTTACAGTACCAGTCTTTGGGTTAGGCATTAAACCACGAGGTCCTAAAACTCGACCTAATGGACCTAATTTACCCATCACACTTGGCATAGTGATAATCACATCTACATCAGTCCATCCACCTTTGATTTTATCAAGATACTCATCAAGACCTACAAAATCAGCACCAGCTTCTTTAGCTTCAGCTTCTTTATCTGGTGTTACCAATGCAAGAACTTTAACATCCTTTCCTGTTCCGTGAGGTAAAGTTACCACACCACGTACCATTTGATTAGCTTTACGAGGATCTACGTTCAAACGAACTGCTAAATCTACAGATGCATCAAAATTTACGTTTGTTATTTCTTTTACTAAAGCAGAAGCTTCGTCTACTGAATATGATTTATTCTTTTCAACTTTAGCTCTAACTTCTTTTTGCTTTTTAGTTACTTTTGCCATTTTCTACACGTTTTTGGATTAAAAAGGAGCTTGTCCTTTTACAGTTACACCCATTGAACGAGCGGTACCGGCTATCATTTTCATAGCAGATTCAACAGTAAATGCATTCAAATCTTGCATTTTATCTTCTGCTATTGCACGAACTTGATCCCAAGTAACACTAGCTACTTTCTTACGATTTGGCTCTCCTGAACCCTTTTTCGTTTTTGCTGCTTCCAGTATTTGAACTGCTGCAGGTGGAGTTTTAATTACAAAATCAAAAGATTTGTCTTTGTAAACATTGATAACAACCGGTAATACTTTACCAGCCTTATCTTGTGTTCTACCATTGAATTGCTTACAGAATTCCATGATATTCACTCCGGCAGCACCTAAAGCAGGTCCAACTGGTGGGGACGGATTAGCCGCTCCTCCACGTACTTGAAGTTTTACAACCTTACTTATCTCTTTAGCCATTTTTCTAATTTTAAATTAGAATTGTTCTATAAAGTGGAAGCAATAAGAACAATTCAGGATATATAATGTAACAATTATTATACTTTTTCTACTTGCATATAGCTTAATTCTAATGGTGTTTTTCTTCCAAAAATCTTTACCATTACCTCTAGCTTACGCTTTTCTTCATTTACTTTCTCTACTGTACCATTAAAACCATTAAATGGACCATCAATAACTTTAACCGTTTCTCCAACAGTATAAGGAATTGCAACATTATCAGTTTTTACAGCAAGTTCATCAACCTTACCTAACATTCTATTAATCTCTGCCTTTCTTAAAGGAACAGGATCTCCACCCTTTACTTCTCCAAGAAAACCAATAACTCCATTAATAGATTTTATTATATGAGGGATTTCTCCAGATAGGTTAGCTTCTATCATAACATACCCAGGAAAATACACTCTTTCCTTATTTATTTTCTTTCCGTTACGGATTTGCACCACTTTTTCAGTAGGAACTAAGATCTGAGAAACATAATCCTCCATACCCATATGAGCGATTTCTCTCTCTATATAGTCTTTAACCTTATTTTCTTGACCACTTACAGCACGTACTACGTACCATTTCTTTGTATTACTAACTTCAGCCATACTAATTTATGATTTAACTAAAGTAAAATAATACTCTATCAAATTACTGAATACAGTATCCACTCCCCAGATAGCTAAGGAAAAAATAACAGAAAATACAATGGTAACTAAAGTTAGTCTTTGTGCTTCTGCCCAAGGAGTCCAAGTAACGTGGTTTTTCAACTCGCTATATGATTCCGAAATATAATTTATTAATCCAGCCATCTTTCTATTCTTTTTAACGACAAACCTGTCACTTGAAACTTATCTTAAAATCATTATGCTTTTAAGCATATATAATTCAAATTTTCTAAGCACGGGTTGAGAGGCTCGAACTCCCGACACCTGGTTTTGGAGACCAGTGCTCTACCAACTGAGCTAAACCCGTATACATAAGTCAAGGTATTCGTCGTAACGAATACCTTTCCTTATATCATCTATATTATTAGTCTAAAATTTCAGTTACCTGACCGGCACCTACTGTTCTACCACCTTCACGGATAGCAAAACGAAGACCTACATTCATTGCAATTGGCTGAATAAGCTCAACAGTAATAGTTAAGTTATCTCCAGGCATTACCATCTCAACTCCATCAGGAAGCGCAATGTTTCCAGTTACATCAGTTGTACGAACGTAGAACTGAGGACGGTAGTTATTATGGAATGGAGTGTGACGTCCACCTTCTTCTTTCTTAAGAATATATACCTCAGCTTTGAATTTAGCGTGTGGTGTTACAGATCCTGGCTTAGTAATTACCATACCACGAGAAATCTGAGTTTTCTCAATACCTCTTAATAAGATACCAGCGTTATCTCCAGCTTCTCCTCTATCAAGGATTTGACGGAACATCTCAATACCTGTTATAGTAGAAGTTAATTTCTCAGCACCCATACCGATGATCTCAACAGGATCTCCAGTGTTAGCAATACCTGTTTCTATACGACCAGTTGCTACAGTACCACGTCCAGTAATAGAGAATACATCTTCAATCGGCATTAAGAAATCCTTATCGATTTCACGTAATGGCTCCTCAATCCAAGCATCTACTTCTTTCATTAATTCTAAAACCGTATCAACCCACTTTTGTTCTCCATTAAGAGCACCAAGTGCTGATCCAGCAACTACAGGTCCATTATCTCCATCATACTCATAGAAAGAAAGAAGATCTCTAACTTCCATCTCTACTAATTCTAAAAGCTCCTCGTCATCAACCATATCCACTTTATTAAGGAATACAACGATTCTTGGAATACCTACCTGACGTCCTAAAAGGATGTGCTCACGAGTTTGTGGCATAGGTCCATCAGTAGCAGCTACCACTAATATAGCACCATCCATCTGCGCAGCACCAGTTACCATGTTCTTTACGTAATCGGCGTGACCTGGACAGTCAACGTGTGCATAGTGACGGTTAGCTGTTTGATATTCTACGTGAGATGTATTAATTGTAATACCTCTTTCTTTTTCTTCTGGAGCGTTATCGATAGTATCGAAATCTCTAGCCTCAGAAAGACCAGCATCTGCCAATACCTTAGTAATAGCAGCCGTTAAAGTTGTTTTACCGTGATCAACGTGTCCAATAGTACCAATATTTAAGTGCGGTTTGGAACGATCAAAAGTTTCCTTTGCCATAATTAATTTATTTAATCTTAGTTATATATTAGTGTTCAATTAATGCTTCTGAACCAAGAGCCAATGACGAGATTTGAACTCGTGACCTCTTCCTTACCAAGGAAACGCTCTACCCCTGAGCTACACCGGCTTTTTAAAGTACACAATGATAAACCAGAGTCCTTTATTTAACATAAAAAGAAAACCGATTCATCACATTCTATTTTAAAAATCCAATGCTAATAATGCATCAAGATTAGCTCTGTATTTTTTAAGAGCGGGAGACCAGGTTCGAACTGGCGACATTCAGCTTGGAAGGCTGACGCTCTACCAACTGAGCTACTCCCGCGATTTACAATTTTGAAATCAAAATTGAAGGTTGTGGGGAGAGCAGGATTCGAACCTGCGAAGTTAAAAAACAACAGATTTACAGTCTGTCCTCGTTGGCCGCTTGAGTATCTCCCCAAAAAAATCATTATTTTAGAATGAACTTCTAAATTTCGAAGCGCAAAAGTAATCAAATATTTTACAATTCAAAATTTTACAAAAAAAAGGTTTATTTATTTTCAAACTTAACCTTTTTTTGAGCCGATGGAGGGACTCGAACCCACGACCTGCTGATTACAAATCAGCTGCTCTAGCCAGCTGAGCTACATCGGCTTTTGGTTACTTTTTTAAGCATAAAAAAGTCCGCTATTTCTAACGGACTGCAAATGTATAGAATTTATTTATTACACAAAACATTTTTTTAAAAAAAATCATCAAACATGTGCATTTAATTTTTCCTTGCGTTTCCTTAACTGTCTCTCCAATGAACTAACACACTCATCCACACCTTCTTCGAAACTTTTATTTATTTTTTTGATTATAAACTCATCTCCTGGCACACTAAGCAAAATTTCTGTGATTTTATTTTCCTTACCACTCGTATTCATAACTTTTAGAAAAACATCAGCATAAATAATACGACTAAAATGATTTTCCAACTTATCCAATTTTGCTTGAGTAAAATCTATCAACTTCTGATCTACATTAAAATTTACGGATTGCAAGTTCACTTTCATAGGTGTTATATTAATTGGTTAAACAAATACTTAAAACCTAAAAGAAATTAACAAAGCAGCTTATAGTTTATTTTTTATTCCTTGGATGGGATTGTTTATACACTTTTGCCAACTGTGCTATACTTTGATGCGTATACACCTGAGTAGCTGCTAAACTAGAATGACCTAGCAATTCTTTTACAGCGTTTAAGTTCGCGCCTTCATTAAGTAGATGTGTCGCAAATGAGTGTCTCAATATATGCGGACTTCTTTTAACTTTTGAAGATACATTACTAAAATAGCCATTTATGACTCGATAAACAAGTGTTTCATATATTTTAACTCCTTTTTCTGTAAGTAGTAACGAAGAATCTCCCAACTCTTTAACTACATCTTTACGCAACTCTATATACTGCTCTATAGTTTTAATAACTGAAGGGATTAATGGAACATACCGTTCTTTATTTCGCTTTCCTAAGACTTTGATCTGCTTAGATGAGACATCAACATCTTTAAGCTTAAGATTCACCAATTCAATTCTACGCATTCCAGTTGCATAAAATAACTCCACAATTAACCTATCCCTAACACTTTTAAAATCCACACCACTAGACAACTCTTCCAAAACGAGATCAACCTCTGCATCCGAAAATGGTATTTGAAGTTTGTTAGAAGCTTTTAACGCCTTATGTTTAGCTAACGGATTCTTATCTATCTGCTCCGACTTAAGCAAGAATTTAAAATAAGTCTTAAGAGAAGACACTTTTCTATTAATTGTTCTATTCGAAACTTCTTTATCAACCAGACTAACTATCCAAGAACGGATTTGAGTATAATCCGATTTTGAAATATCTTTTACATCGTATTCATCTTCATAAAATTGAACAAAAGACAGCAAATCTGCTTTATAAGCAGCAACAGTATGTGTAGAGTATTTTTTCTCTAAAAGTAAATAATCTACAAACTCCTTAATAAACATAAAAAAAACCATTAGACCGCAAAAGTATAAAACTTTTACATCTAATGGTTCAATTTATATATACTGAAAAACGAAGTTCGATTTCTCTACAAGAAATCAAAACATACAACGTTTCAACATTTTTTAAATTTCCTCTTGATCTCTTAAGTGCTGAATGTACTGCGCTTTTTGAACTTGAGCTCTGCGCTCTACAGAAGGCTTTGTGAACGCCTGACGCTTACGCAGCTGACGCATAGTTCCTGTTCTGTCGAATTTACGCTTAAAACGTTTTAACGCTCTATCTATATTTTCTCCGTCTTTAACTGGTATAATTAACATAGTGTTACCTCCTTTCTTTAAAAATTAGGGTGCAAAGATAACACAAAAGTATTATCTACAAAGCTTTTTCTTCACGAAGTTAATTATTCTTCATTTTTTATTGTAAACATTCGAATATCATCATAAAAAAAAACAGCTCCTCTATCTATATAATTATTTAATAGAAATAGGAGCTGTCCTTGATTTATACAGTATCTTTTTACACAAGTAACAATATACCCAATCCTTACTTAAGAGACCATACAGTATACCCTTTCGGCGGAGCTTGTATTTTAACCCATTTCCCTCCTTGAGTTACCGGCTCCCAGCTCGAATTACCTGTATAATCTTTTATTCTTCGGCTAGACCAGTTTGTCTGAATCCATCTTTCTTTCCACGAATTAGAATTATTGATATACACAATTAAACCATTCTTTCCTCCACCACCATTTCTTCTAGCAATATACTCATCGTTATCTGTCCATAAATTTGAAGTATTACCTCCGGCCAAGTTATTATGAATCCATATAAGATTGTTCAGCTTATTTTTATCCAACCAGTCTTCGTAATCCCTATAAAAAAGTGCAGGATATCCTTCGTGAGTTAAAATATAAGCGTATGCTAATAACTTATTGGTATAAATTTCATCAGTATCATGATTAGCTACAAAAGTAACAGCTCTACTGGCATTTCTTTTCCAAAGCATATCTCCACTAAGTGCATTTAGATTATTACCTACGAACGCGTCCCGCATTTTATAATAGCAAGCAAAATCAAATGCGGACATCTGTGCTTCATTTGTCCACCAATCCAAGGTATTTACATTTCCATCCCAATATTCTCCAACACCAAAGCCACCTGTTGACTGACGAAATTCTTTTGCAACCCAAGGAGCAAAACCTTTTACATAATCAAACCTATATCCATCAAACCCCATAGTGTTAGTATAATACTTCGCCACAGAGTTACTTCTCTTCCATAACCAGTCCTGAACATATGTTTTGTTATGGCTTAAATCTGGGAATCCTCCAAAGAAACCACTATCAGAATTATAGGCTTCATTTGGGTGAAAATCATACTTTGTTCTATTAAACTTATTAGACAATGGATTAAATTTTGTGTACGTCTCTTTTCCTGCAAATTCATTCGGTTCTAAATCCCCACCGCTATTATGATTAATAACAATATCAGCAATCACACTTAAACTGTTACTATGAGCCGTCGATATAAGACTTTCGAGCTCGGATCTTGAACCAAATCGTGTCTCGGTACTTCCCATTTGGTTATATTCTCCAAAATCATAATAATCAAAGGGATCATATCCCATAGAGAATGGCCCATTTTGTGCTTTACTTACTGGCGGTAGCCAAATAGCATCAACACCTGCATTACTCCAAGCGTTAACTTTTCCTTTTACAACATTCCACCAAGTACCACCTGCAGGAACATCCCAATAAAAAGCTTGCATCATCACCCCAGATCCAATAGCTTTAAGACCTGCTCTAGTAGAAGTTGATTCCTCTGGTTTGATCGACTCAGGCTCTACTGAATCTAGAACCTCGTCTTTACCGCATGAAACGATAAAAAATACCGTCAACAGAAAATAAACGAATTTAATAGTTTTCATAAAAAGTGTTTTTTGTGTTAAATTTCTCACAATGTAATATTTTTACATACACGAAAACGTTTGAAGAACCACTCAAACGTTTTCGTGTTAATAAAATTTTATCATGTATTCAAAAATGAGCGCTAAAAAGTAGCAAATTGTCATTTTGTAAAGACAATAAAAAGAAAATTCTCAGTTCGGACTTAATTTTCATCTCTAGATCAAGGATTTTAAACAGTATAGATGAAATATTTCGGCAATAATCTCTCTTAAGATTATGGAAGTCTTTCCGTCTATTGTTTCATTTTAGTCTTGGGTTATAAAATCCAAATCCTATGTTTTACCTTGCTATTCATTTTAAAAAGAAAATTCAAACTTTCAAAATAGAAATATATCAGAAACCCCGAAGCAAAACCTTCGGGGAGTCATGAAAAGTAAACTTGGGGAAAGGGTTTTAGGGCAATTACTATAAATAAGTAGGTAAGATTTACAGAGACATAATACTCAACAAACTATTATTGCAGTACTCTAACTCCTGAATAATCAGCTTCAAAATCATCAACCTCTCTAATTCTTCTATACACATTTCTTCTCCTCGCATTCAAATCATTTAAATACATCATAAGATCACCTTCTTCATTAATTAGCAAAAGCTCTTCTACTCCTCCTAAAAAACGTATTACAGCCGCAGCTCCTATTTTATTAAAACTGTCGTTACCTTCATTTTTTAGTAATACCGATAAATTTTGCGTTTCTACATTATCCATAGCTGTACTACTGGAAAAAAGGTTTTGCATAAACTCTGGCGACCCATCAGAAAAAACAATAGAAGTCATTCTATTACCATCAGCCAAGTTAGAAGGTAATCCTGCAGCCGCCGAAACACCTTCTGCAGAAAAAGGGAAAGGTGAATCAGAAGTACTTAAAATAGTATCGATATTTTCAGTATTGGAAGCATAAACTCCAATTGGATTTGTATCATTAATATCAAAATTTTCATTCACAAAAAACCGATGTGACCTAATCCCTCCATTATCAATAAATATCACAGTGTTTTCAGGAAATCCTTTATCAGTTTCTGTATGTTTGAAACCAGCCCCTACGTTATCCAAATCACTAACTCCTAATGGACCATCAGGATCATTATGATCAAATACTCCTAATACTTCTGCTAATCCTGCGTCATAAATAGCGTATCTATCACCTGCTTCATTATAAACACCTATGACGGCATCTTTAATATTGAAAGCTGCTCCTATACGATCATCGGTACCAAAAATATCAACCAGATTTTGATAAGCTCTTAGTGGTAGTTGCCCTTTTAATTCGCAAGTAGTTCTACCGAACTCTGTAGCTAAATCTACACCAACAATTTGATCAGGTCGTTCCACGCTTCTTACCACATAAGAAACCGGCAATGCAAAACGTAAATCAGAAGTTTCTCCTAATGCTGAAGCAATATCTCGAATATTGGTTTCACCAATCAACTCAAAAGCACCACTAGAAGGCCCTCCATATGCAATTACCTTTATTTTTAAGTCATTTAAGCTTTCAACTGAAGAAACATCCAAGCCAGCGGAAGCATTAACCGCAAGACCTCTAAAACTCGCATTGATACTTGCATCCATTTCTTGACGAGAAGAAGTCGATTCTATCAACATGTAAAAAACACGTCCAAAAGTTACAGAGGAAATAAAAGTTGCCGGATTATCACCTTGTACAAATGGTGCTAAATCTTCAGGAGTAACACTTTCGCCAAAAATTTGCCCAATTTCGGTAGGCAAATCAAAACTCATTGTATACATACTTTGGTCTAATTTAACTAACGTACGATTGAATTCTTTTTCTGTGCTAAAACTAAAATTGCTAGAAACATTCACTCTAAATGCACGTACATTAATACCTAATTCTATCGCCAACTGCTCTTCAGACTCTACCTGCTCGATGTCCACTGTAAAATTTGCTGGAGCTTCTTCTCCTGATGTGCTGATAATTTGGTTTATAGCATCTTGAATCGTACTTCGTTTCACCTCATCTACTTCTACAGAAGATTGTAAATTTCCGTTATTAATATTTATAGAAATAGTTCCTCCTGCTCTTTCGACTACAATAGGAGAAGGCGTAGGCTCGGACAAAGTTTTTCCTTGTAATAAATTACCTGGAAATATTACATCTGCATTTGTATCAAATAAATTAAATTTTCCTGTTCCATCCTTCAAATCTATAGTTTCGGTAACGCAAATAAATCTCGAAGTGGTTCCATCTGCATTACTCTCATCTAATGCAGTTTCTTCTATAGATATAACTTCCTCTATTCTTTCTTCATTAAAAGAAGGAATCTCGTTTCCGACAGAAAACACATCTTCATATGTCAAAGGTTCTTCTCCAACAATCGAGTTTTCTTCATCAGATGAATCATCATTACTACACCCAAAAGTGAGACATAAAAAAAACAATATGTTGAGTTTAATAAAAAGTGTTATTAGCTTTTTCATAATTAATTAAAATATTTTTAAATAAATGATTTGTGACGCAATACTACAACCGCAGTACGCTGCAAAAAAAAAGAAGTAAGATGAAGACGAAAAAAAAGCGTTTAGAAGGAAAAAAAAAACGGTTAAAGGGAATACTATAATACCTCTACTGATTTAGGATTATCGTATCTATATCAGGGATAAAGTTTACAAGTTGGTGTATATTGATCCAATTTACATTTGGAAGTAAAAAAAAATTATCAATCCTTCTTTTGATTAAAAAAGTTGTACTATTTCATATAAACACTAGCTAGACAATAAGAAGAAAAAAGGCTTTTTATATGTCTTAAGTTTATAGACATATAAAAAGCCTTTTAAAATTTTATAAGCAAGCGAAACATCTTCTTATAATTACCATTTTGACAAATTGAAAAAATTTTCGCCAAAAAAGCAACCTATAATTATGCTTTCACAGCTGGTTTGTATTCTTTCTTGTCGATTACCATTTTGGCGATAATCTCTCTTAAAATTTCAGAAGTACCTCCTCCTATTGGTCCCAATCGGCTATCTCTAAAAAGTCTTGCTAATGGATATTCTTCCATATAACCATATCCTCCTAATAATTGTAGACATTTATAAATCACCTCATCAGCTATTTTTGTAGACATTAACTTAGACATACTTGCTTCTTTTACCACATACTGCCCATCGTTTAATCTTTTAGCTATAGAATAATTAAACTCTTTACACATTTCTAATTCACTAGCCATATCAGCTACTGAGTGACGAAGAGCTTGAAACTTATCGATTGTTTTCCCAAAAGCTTCTCTTTCGCTCATATACTTGATTGCATAATCTAAAGCATATTCGGCTCTTGCATGAGCATTGATACCCATTATCAATCTTTCTAATGCAAAATGCTGCATAATATATGAGAAACCTTTGTTCTCTTCTCCCATCAAGTTATTTCCAGGTATTTTAACATTATCAAAAGCTATCTCGCCAGTATCGGATGCTCTCCAACCTAATTTATCTAATTTAGTAGCAGAAATACCCGGAGTTTCTCTATCCATTATAAAAATACTAATCCCTTTATTACCAAGTTCTGGAGTAGTCTTGGCAGCTACTATAAGATAATCACTATAAACTCCATTGGTAATAAATGTTTTAGAGCCATTAATAACATAAGAATCTCCTTCTTTTACCGCAGTAGTCCTCATACCTGCGACATCAGAACCACCAAATGGTTCGGAAATACATAGGCATCCTATTTTTTCTCCAGAAATACTAGACCTAAGATATTCTTCTTTAATTCTATGATCTCCTTCTTTATTTACATGAGTCATTGCCAAATAAACATGTGCCCACATAGCTGCAGCAAAACCACCAGAATTTATTTTCTGTAACTCTTCTAAAAATATTACGGTATAAAAAAGATCTAGTCCCAATCCTCCATATTCCTCTGGATAAGCTATCCCAAAATAACCCATTTCGCCAAACTTCTCCCAAATGAAACGTTCAATATCACCAGTCTTTTCCCACTTTTCTATATGTGGAACTACTTCTTTTTGTAAAAAATCTTTTAGACTTTCTCTAAATAATTCGTGCTCTTCTGTAAAATACATGTTGTTTAAATGATAACTTTGATTTATATAGCTAACATATTACCATAAATAAAAACATAAAAAACTCTTCTAAGAATTTACATATTATCAATAATCACGGTAATTTTTTCCGATTTTTAATTTAATTCCAAATATAATGCTATTCTATCTATTTTTTCTAAAGAAAAACCCTCAATTTTTCCTAATTCTTCAAAATTAGAAATTCCTTGATGTGCATCTATAAAATCTTTAATTTCTAACGCAGTCTCAAAATCAAAATAAGGAACTTCCATTAATTCCTTTACTGAAGCATTATTAATATTAATCTTTTCAAATCTTCTTATTTCTTTAACAGTATATAGAGATAGAATTTTTTTACGCTGATTATCATACAAGCCTTCAACATCTTTAAGCTGTACATCGCTTATAAAGCCACCTAATCTATCTCTACATTTTATAATCCTCTCTGCAATAAAATCGGGCACACCAATAATATCTTGAAATTCCTTAGAAGTAACACCATTAAGATCCTCTTTTTGAGCAAAAGATTTTATAGGATATCGTACATTATTATAAGGTTTTGATTTTTTAGAATTTTGTACCCAATCAGGAAATTTAAATAAAGGTGAAATTACTGCTAATAATGAATCAGAAACCCCAGTAACCCTTTTAAAATCCGATACAGAATTTATCCATTTATCTTTTTTTCGATATGCATAAAGTTTATCCAATTCACCTGTCGTCATTCCCAAAACGTATCCTTTATAATCCGTTATGAAATTTGGATTAAACTGCTTTAATTTATACTCCTTTTTCTTTTTAAGTGCTTCCTTTTTCAATGAATCTATCTGTATTTGATATTCTGTATAAGCTACAAAGTTGTCCTCACTACTTATAGTGTTAGGAAAAAAATACAACACTCCTATTAAAAAGAACATTAATAGTGCTAAAAGAAGAATCCCATTTCGGAAACGTCTGTGTATCTCGAAATGGGATTCAGTATTTTTCATGTTAAGACGATAAATAAATCTTAATTTTTAGAAGCTTTTATAGCATCTCTATACTTTTTCAATTCTTCTCTTACTCTAGGCAATAATAAAGAAACTCCTATTAAGTTAGGGACAGCCATTGCAAAAATCATTGCGTCAGAAAAATCTGTAACTGCACCAAGACTTATAGAAGCGCCAAGAACTGTAAACAAACAAAATACTATTTTATAAGTCATTATATTCCTTTTGGTTTTTCCAAATAAGAACAACCAAGATTGTAATCCATAATAAGACCAAGAAATCATAGTGGAAAAAGCAAACAATACAACAGCAATAGTTAATACATAAGGAAACCAAGGAATGGCACTTGCAAAGGCATTAGAAGTAAGTTGAACTCCTGAAGCTGCACCTGGATCTAAATAATTACCTGTTATAACAATTACTAATGCAGTAATAGTACAAACAACTACAGTATCAATAAATGGTTCTAACAAAGCTACTATACCTTCACTAGCAGCATAATTTGTTTTTACTGCGCTATGAGCTATTGCTGCACTTCCGACTCCTGCTTCATTAGAAAAAGCCGCTCTTCTAAATCCTTGAATCAAAACTCCAACAAAACCTCCAACAACTCCTTCTGGAGCAAATGCTCCATTAAAAATAGCAGCAAATGCACTCCCAATTTCACTGAAGTTCATCCCAATTACTACAAACGCAGCTAACAGATAGATTCCAACCATAAAAGGAACCACTTTTTCTGTAACCGAAGCAATCCTTTTCAATCCTCCAATAATCACTATACCAACAAATATAGCCATTACAATTCCGAATATTAATCCTGAACTACTTCCATCAAAACCAGCAATTTCATTAAAAATTTGTGCAGCCTGATTACTTTGGAACATATTTCCTCCACCAAAAGAACCACCAATACAAAATATAGCAAAAAGTACTGCCAAAACTTTTCCTAATCCAGCGGCACCTTTTTCTGATAAACCTTTTTTAAGATAGTACATTGGACCACCATATACCGTTCCATCTTCTCCAACGTCTCTATACTTAACCCCTAATGTACATTCTGCAAATTTAGAAGTCATTCCTAATAAACCAGCCACAATCATCCAAAACGTAGCACCTGGTCCACCTATCGTAATAGCTATTGCTACACCTGCTATATTCCCTAAACCAACTGTACCAGACAATGCAGCTGTTAGCGCTTGAAAATGAGAAACTTCTCCTTCTTGACTTTCATCTTTAATAGTATCCACTATATCACCATCAACAACATTAACATTAGTATCTTCTGGTTTACCGTGATCATCAATTTCATCGTACTTACCTCTTACCACATTAATCGCTGTTGCAAATCCTCCAATATTAATAAACTTAAAATAGAATGTAAAAAAAGTTGCAAACCCTAGTAACATTATTACTACCCATGGAATACCAACACCTTCAGTTATTGGTATTTGATAAAAAATAGCGTTAACAAACCAACCTGTATAATCCGCAAATACCTCATTTATTGTTTCATCTAAACCTTTTTCTGCAGTCTCCTGCGCAAATGTTAAAAATGGGATTGTGAGTGCTAAAATTGAAAGAAGAATTCTCTTCATAATGTGTGAGTTAATTGAATTTAGTTTTTTAGAAGTGAGCAAGATGCTAAAAAAAACCATTGTTTACAATAATTTAACGATTAAATCTTTTATGCTAATCTAAATATTAAATTCTTTATTCAATTGATTTACCTGCTCAGGTCTTCCTAGGACAACAACTTTAGAACCTGGCTTTAAAATGGTATCAGCTTCTGGGTTTACAATATATTCGCCTTCAGGAGACTTATAACCTATGATAGTACATCCTGTCCTTGATCGCATAGCAATCTCACGAATAGTTCTCTCTTTTTTATCATCAAACAAATCTTCAAAAGAAACCTCTTCTATATTTATAGATCGCTTACCAACTATTGATAAATTATCTAAAAATTCGATTAAATCCGGCACCACAACTAAAGAAGCCATATGATCTCCTCCGATTCTATCTGGCATAATCACATTATCTGCTCCTGCCAATCTTATTTTCTTATAAGAAGCATCTTGTGATGCTCTACTAATAATTTTAAGGTCCCTGTTAATTTGTCTTGCGGATAACACTATAAATAAATTATCAGCATCTTCTGGTAAGGTACAGATTAAACAAAAGGCTTCTTTTATTTTAGCGTCTATTAATACATTATCTTCTGTGGCATTTCCTTCTAGAAAAAAAAGCTCATCACTTTGATATTTTTCGATTACTGCCTTGTCATTTTCTATAATAATAAAAGGCTTATTATATGCCAACAGTTTATCCGCAGCTTGTTTACCATTTCGACCATAGCCGACAATAATGATATGATTTTCTAGTTTATTCATCATTTTTTGCAATTTTCGATGTTGCACTCTTTGAGGATCACTTTTCCCTACAATATATTCTGTTATTACGGATAAGGAATATCCTAAAATTATTGCACTTGTGGTTATTAAAAAAACCGTAAACAACTTTGCTGTATCATCTAATGGCTCTACTTCTCCGAACCCTACAGTAGACATTGTAATAACGGTCATGTACAAGGCATCAATCCAAGAATAATCGGAAAAAAAACGGAAACCTATTACTCCTACCGCAACTACAGTAATTAGTAAAGCTAAGGCTATATATATTTTAGACCCAAATCGCTTTAACATACTTATAAATCAAAAACTGAAGTTCTTTTAGTATACACTAAATCCTTTAATTTTAACCAAAAGGCCATATTAAGATAAATCACAAATCCTAATCCTGCCGTAGCAAAGGTTAAATAAATAAAGAACAAGCGTACATTTTTAGCACGCATTCCTAACCTATCTGCAAGCCTACTGGAAACATAAAATCCATTGCGCTCCAAAAAATGTCTTAAATTATAAAGCATAATGCAAAATAATTATATTATCCTAAACTACCTTCTCTATTCAATAAATAATTACCTATGGAACATTTTAAACAAGCTTTTTTATCACAATAATTGTTTTTAAGTTCAATCATAGATTGTGAATGTAATGCATCATCCATACGCACTCCCAAATCAATAAAATGATTCGTAATATTATTCTTTTCACAAGGTAGTTGTGACATTAATCCAAATATTTCCTCTTCTACATCTTTTCCAATATCCCTAGCATATAAAAATTTCAAAGGAATAATCGTATTTATCAAAATCAAGTTTATAAATGACTTTGTTATTTTTTTACCTCTCGAACTGGATTCCTTATCAAAAGTATAATGCGTTTCCCAGAACTCACTCGCACTTACATCAAATAGTTCATAAAACATATCGAGATTATTCATACTCATAACCTCACTAAAAAGTTGGTTATTTTTAAAATAAAGACTTGCTAATTGAGATATTCGAATTGTTGGAAAATTAGAAGGTCTTAATCTAAAAAACTTAAAAGGTATCACTCCTTTATTTTGTAATTTAAATTTATTTTTCAAAAAGGCATACTGTTTTAAAAGCTTCTGTACATATGGAACACTAGAGTCTACATCTAGCAAATTAGCTTGTCCAAAAAATAGCGCTTCTAATTGTTCTACATTTGTACTACATTTCCTTAAACAAGGGAACCCAAATGAATTAGCTAGACTTAAAAATGCATCACCATTAACTTTTAACCCAAAATTTTTTGCTAATAACTTAAAAAGCACCTCTTCCCAATCGTTTGATGATTTTTTTAATAATTCTCTAATTTCGGATGACTTATACTCCAAACGTTCTATATATAATCTTTCTTGCCAATTAGAAATTGTAAAACTTGACACTTCTGGAAGTTGTTTCTCACACTGAATCCAGTTGGTAGTTTTATTCTGAAAAATTTTTTGATACTGAATAAGTAAAGATGTACCTACATAATCTTTAAGTTGCAAAGTAGGTAAGCGAGAATTATCGTTTCTAAAAACTTCGATATCATCATCCCATACCACATGCAATATAACATTATCGTATGCCGGATCTATCTCATGATGATGCACATACCAATCACTAGACTTTATATGAATCTCTAAATTTCCTGCCCATTTCTGATCATTAATTATTAATTGTGCATTAAAAAAATCTGGCCCAGAATTCAATTGATTATGATCTCCAACCCTAAGAAGCACTAAAGATTGATTATCAGTAGTTTTTAGATTCGAAAAATTGATTTTTTTGTATTTCCAGATATAATGTAGAAAATCTTCATTCATAAATAAATCATTCATTTAAAAAATTATCACAGTTGATATAAACATTATCATTTGTTCATATACTGTAGATGTGTCTTAAAAAGATGAAATGTTACCCCGCTACGAATAACTTATAAAGAATATTACATAATTTTACTCTTTTATTGTAAGTGAATTAACGCTACTAAGACTACTCACAAAACAATCACATGAACAGTATATTAAAATCTATTTTCATTACGCTCCTACCCTTATCGGGTCTTTACTTTACCATACTCGGTGCAATACATATTATTAAACATGGGCTATCTGCTCCTCAATTCTTTGGACAAATAATAATAGCATCAACTATTACACTGTTTTTTGTTTTACTTTTTCTAAAACCAGTAGCCAGAACCGACAAGAATTTAAAAACCCATACTACGTTAATTATTTTTGGTCTTTTGATAAATCTTGGGTTTAGTATTCTTAGAGAAATAAATCTAGGTGAAATATTACCCAGTCTAGCTATGTTTTTAAGCTGGATTTTATATTTAAAATGGTATTCGATTTTTAATAACCGTTCCGAAAATGCCATATTAAAGAAAGGCGCACAATTTCCGAAACTTGATTTTTTAGATATTAATAAAAACAAAATCACTACAAGTACATTTTCGGGAAACCCTACAATATATCTGTTTTATCGTGGTAACTGGTGTCCTCTTTGCATGATGCAAATCAAGGAAATTGCATTACAATATAAAGAACTGGAAAAAAGGAATGTACATGTTGTTTTAATAAGTCCGCAACCCCATACACTTTCTAAATCTTTAGCAGAAAAGTATGAACTAAACTTTCATTTCTTACAAGATTATAAAAGTGAAGCATCCAAAAAACTAAATATTTTAGCAAAAAATGGATTACCAATGGGCCTTCAGGTATTGGGGTATGATAATGATACAGTTTTACCAACAGTTATTATTACAGACTCTAATCAAAAAATCATCTTCGCAGATTTAACCGATAATTATAGAGTAAGGCCAGAACCGGATACTTTTATAAATATTATTGACAATATTAACTAGATAGCACACTAAAAAATAACAAAGTGCATAACACTAATAGACGAAATTGTCTCTTGAAAATTTCTTGAAATCACCTAAACACTCTTAAGTACTGACTAAAAACCTATTACGGGATATTTCAAACTAAAAAGTTAAAGAAATCTCAAAAAAATCACACTATTCACCTACCAATAGTACGGTTTTACCTTTGTTTTTCTTAAAAAAATCACAAAAATTACAAAAATGTACTATTGGTAAGATTTTATGTATTAATGGAAATTATTACAACCTTATCATTTCTTTTCTTTGTTAACGAAATAGGGAAGATAATTTCAAAAAAAATATATAAAGATTTCAAAATCCTAAGCTTAGTTGAGTTTGTGTTAGGTTATAGATGGTTGTCATTTTTTGACGACCATCTTTATTTTATATACTTTTTTTTCAAAAAAACTTATCGAATTTGTATATCTGGATAAACATCAAATTTATTGAAAAACGCCTTTTTAAATTTTGATGAATTCGAATAATTAAGATTATCCATAACTTCTTTAATAGACAACCCTTCTGTAAATATCATATTATAAGAACTTTCTAATTTTTTATTATTAAAAAACTCCAAAGGTGTTTGATCATGAATCTCTTTAAACATATTAAAGAAATTTGTACGACTCATATGAGCCATCGAAGCCAAATAATCTACCCCTACAAAAGGTTCATGAAGACTATGTTCTAAATAATTACTTACCTTATAAATATTTCCAACCTGAGCACTATTTATATTAAAAGGATTACTTTCTGTCTCCCACATTAGGACATCTTTCCAGAATGTTTCTAGTAAGCGAATTCCTCTTGCAATAAAAAACAAGTAATTTTCAACTTTCTTTATATCCGGGGATACTATCTGGTCAAATAAAAGAGATTGTTTATACGAAAGGTAAAACTTATTAATATGCTGATGGGAGTATCTAATATATTGATCTACTTTATCAGCCATATTACTATTCTTGAGAAAATAAGGTTTTGTATACTTACTTTTCAATACTATCATAATTGATTTCACCTCTGCTCCCTTGGTTATGTAGACTCTCTCTCCCTGTTGCGCATCCATACATCTCATATTTCCGGGAGTATATCCATCAGAATATGAGCTTATTATTTCATTTTGTTCAATCTGATGATCTAATGAATATTTCCTAAAATGTAAGATAATATCTTTTTCTCCGATAGGTTCTCTTACATATTCTATATCTACGTGTGCTTTATAATTATTGATGAAAAGAAAAACCTCTGGAGATATTTTATAATAGCTAAGATATCCTTCTCCAATTTCTGAAGGAAAATAAATTCTATCGGTAGTACCATCAGGATCCAATTGGGATCTAAAATAGCTCCTTAATACATCTATATCAGAAAAGTCAAATGAATATTTTTGCATACACCCTCGATTTTATACGAATCTTTTCTTTATAGATTGTTTTTTTTGCATAAAGTTGCGCACAAAAATAAAGAAGTTCAGATTTTGGTATAAAAACAACCCCTAAATCAGTTTAAATACTAATAAAGGGGATACCTTATATGATATAAATATAAATAATTTATTTTATATGACTTATAACATCATATTTTGTAATGATATGATGCTTTCCATTCTCCAGTGCAACTAGAACAGCAGGATTACCATTTTTGATTAAACTTGATATCTCATCTAGTGATGTATTTGCTTCTACAATTGGGAAAGGGTCATTCATAATTTCTCTGATTGGAGTATCCGCAGTGTTTTTATCATCCAAAAACGCAGAAAATAAAGCACTTTCATCTACCGACCCTACAAAACCTTCGCTATCTAAAACTGGTATCTGCGAAATTTGAAATTTACGCATACGTTCTATTGCATGAGAAACCAACTCTTCAGTTTTTACTGTAACTAAAGGTTTCTCTTCATGATTTTTTACCAAATCCACTGCTGTCGACACTTCTTCTTCTAGAAAACCACGTTCTCTCATCCAATCATCATTAAACATCTTACCAACATATCTACTGCCGTGATCATGAAATAGTACAACTACTACATCATCCTTTTTAAAATGATCTTTTAATTGTAATAATCCTTTAATAGCTGCTCCAGCACTATTTCCAAGGAACATTCCCTCTTCTTTTGCAAGTCGTTGTGTATAAACTGCAGCATCTTTATCAGTTACTTTCGTAAAACCATCGATAATAGAAAAATTCACATTTTCTGGTAAAATGTCTTCTCCAATACCCTCTGTAATGTACGAGTACACCTCATTTTCATCAAATATTCCGGTTTCATGATATTTCTTAAATACCGAACCGTATGTATCAATACCCCAAATTTTGACATCTGGGTTTTTCTCTTTTAAATATTTACCAACACCAGAAATTGTTCCTCCTGTTCCAACTCCAACAATAAAATGTGTTACTTTACCTTCTGTCTGTTCCCATATTTCTGGACCCGTACTTTCGTAATGAGCCTTTGCGTTAGACGGATTATCATATTGATTAACATACCAAGAATTAGGTGTTTCTTCTGCCAACCTTTTAGAAACAGAATAGTAAGATCTAGGATCATCTGGTTCTACATTAGTTGGACACACCATTACTTTAGCTCCTACAGCTCTAAGGATATCCATTTTTTCTTTGGACTGTTTATCCGCCATAACGCAGATCAACTTATACCCTTTTACAATTGCAACAAGAGCAAGTCCCATCCCGGTATTCCCAGAGGTTCCCTCTATAATTGTTCCTCCAGGTTTTAATCTTCCATCAGCTTCAGCATCCTCGATCATTTTTAAAGCCATTCGGTCTTTTACAGAATTCCCAGGATTAAATGTCTCGTATTTAGCTAACACTAAAGCATCAACATCTTTTACCAGAGCATTCATTTTTACCATAGGTGTATCCCCAATGGTTTCCAAAATATTATTTGCGTACTTCACAAGCTTACTAATTTATTAGAGTCTCTTTAATTGTTTTTTATGCGGTGCAAAGATACAAATACAAAGCCATTAAGTTAGAGGAAGATGTACTAATTCATGCTACTGGAATCGAATAGCCTTAGAAGGCGATATTTTAGCAATCACATATGATGGAATAAGAAGCATGATAAGACATAAAACCATGGTCCCCAAATTAAGTAAAATTATATAACCAATATCTATATAAATAGGAGCTGTACTCACATAATATGTTGCAGGATTCAATCCAATTATACCATAATATTTCTGTAGAAACAACAATCCTACACCTATGAGATTACCCCAAAGCAATCCTATCAATATTAAATATCCCGCGTTATACAAAAATACTTTTCGAATACTCCAGTCATTTGTTCCTAACGATTTTAAGATACCAATCATAGGCGTTCTTTCTAAAATAAGAACCAGTAATGCCGTAATCATATTAATTCCAGCAACTAATATAATTATACTAATTATACCGATGATATTAAGATCAAAGAGTTTTAACCATTCGAAAATACTACCATATTTTAAAGTAATCGTTACGGCTTCTAGGTCCGAAGGAATATTTTCATAAATCTGTCTCCCTTTTTTGTCAATATCATCAAAGTCATCAATAAACACCTCAAAACCTCCGACTTGATTCTCTTTCCATTTATTCATTTTCTGAATATGCCGGATATCTGCAAAAATAAATTTCTCATCAAACTCTAGAAAACCAGAATCATAAATACCAACAATCTTAAAAGCTCTAATATTGGCCGGGATGTTAGAACTAGAGTTTTTCTTCAAAAAAACAGTATTTGCATTATCCCCAATCCCCAATCCTAACCTAGAGGCAGTATATGCGGATATTAATATTTGATTATTTCTAGGATCTGTAAAATCCGGTAAAGTACCCTCTATCAAATATTCTTCAAAATATGACCAATTATAATCTTCTCCAACTCCCTTAACTACAATTCCTTCAAAGTCATTCTCTGTTCTAATAAGTCCGCCCTTAGTAGCAAATCCTTGAACATGTTTAATTCCAGAAACGTCTGTAAAATTAGGATAGAAATGCTGATCTTTTTTAATAGGGATCATAGATTCTAAGCTGTTATTATTATCATAACTGGTAATAATAACATGACCATTAAATGCAGCAACTTTTTCTCTAATTTTACGTTGTAACCCTATACCAGTAGCTACAGTTATCAACATCATAACCATACCAATGGCTATAGCTAAAATGGCAATTTTTATGATTGCTGATGATATGCTACTTTTATGTTCCTTACCTTTGATAAGGCGTTTGGCAATAAAATATTCGAAATTCAAAGTTACTTATGGTTTTTATAAGAAATGCATTCAAAAATACGTTTTTATTCTTTTTTACACTGCTTATTTCTTGCGGAAGCGGAACAAAAACATCATCACAGACCACTTCTGATCAAGAAAAGTCTGAAATAAATAAGAAAAGTGTTATTTCAGAAAACCAACAACAAGACTCGCTAAATGTTTTAGAACCTGTTATAGTTGGAGCAAATCAAACTGAATTATACTTACCATTATTGCAAAATAAAAAAATTGCAATCGTAGGGAATCAAACTTCTGTAATTTTCAAATTTCCTAATATTAGTCCATTATTACAAACTGAAAAAGTTGCTGCAAACACTTTAGGTCAATATACACATCTTGTAGATTCTTTATTATCCAAAAACATTGACATAAAAAAGGTATTTGCTCCTGAACATGGTTTTAGAGGAAAAGCAGATGCCGGAGAGCTCGTTGCTGACGAAAAAGATATAAAAACGGGATTACCGATCGTATCATTACATGGTAAAAGCAAAAAACCTTCTGCTGCCTCGCTTTCTGATATTGATGTGGTTGTTTTTGACATTCAGGATGTAGGTGCTAGATTTTACACCTATATTTCTACACTTCATTATGTAATGCAAGCCTGTGCAGAAAATAATATTCCTTTATTAATTTTGGATAGACCGAATCCCAATGGGCATTATATAGATGGACCAACTTTAGAAATAGAACATAGCAGTTTTGTTGGGGTGCATCCAATTCCATTAGTTCATGGGATGACAATCGGAGAATACGCAAAAATGGTAAATGGAGAAGGTTGGTTAGGAAATGACCTAAAATGCGAAATCCAGATTATCCCTGTTAAAAATTACACACATCAAACTTATTATAGTTTAGCAATACGACCCTCACCTAATCTACCAAATGATAGATCGATAAACCTATATCCCAGTTTAGGTTTTTTCGAAGGTACTACTATTAATGCTGGTCGAGGTACGGAAATGCAATTTCAGATTTTTGGATCCCCAGATTTCCCAATTGATCAATACGATTTTGCTTACACTCCACAACCTAATTTCGGTGCTAAATACCCTAAACACAAAGGAGAAGTCTGTTATGGAAAAGATCTTAGAAAAATCAAAAGACTTGGCAGTATTAATATACAATGGCTCCTTAACGCATATAATAATTCTAAAAACAAAGAAGGTTTTTTCAACAATAAATCATTCACTATACATGCAGGAACAAAAAAGCTACAACAACAAATAGAACAAGGATATACTGCTCGGGAAATAAAAAAGACGTGGATAAAAGATCTAGAAAAATTTAAAAAAATAAGATCTCAATATCTTCTGTATAAATAACCCTAAAATAGAGATCTAAAGTTCCCTGTTTTCAGGGATATTGATGATTTTTGAAATTAATATCTTTGACTATAATAAATTATAAAACATTGTAAAATAGATATTTCAATATAATTTTAACTTTAAAAGTTATTTATCATAACGAAATAGAAAAATATTCTCCCCAGAATAATTAAAGCAAAAATGAAGTTCGTCAATTACAATATATTATCTTATCTAAAAAACAGTATTGCCATAGTCACGCTACTGTTTTCTTTAAATATTCAAGGGCAAATTGACGTTAAAAAAACATTTCCTTATCCTTATAAAGGTGAAAGGGAAATTATAAATGAACTAAAAACTATATCTAATATACCAGATAGAAGAAAAGAAAGTTATCTTATTGCTAAAGAACAACTACATAAAAAAGCTGTTAAGAGTGATCGATTTAAAGCTGACTTGAGCTTAATTATAAGTTCTTATTTTAGAAGTATATCCCAGATTGATTCGGTAAAATACTATGGACAAAAAATACTTGAACTAAATAATTTCAAAAATGACACTCTTAAAAATAATATTTATGGTCTTGCATATTTCACTCTAGGCCAAGCTAATAGTTTTATTGGCCTGAACGAAAAATCCAAAAAATGGTATTTTAAAGGAATTAATATTTCACAACAACATAATGATGAACGTATTTATTATGTAAATTCTTTTGGTTTAGCTAATGTCTATATCGCCACGAGTGAGTATGATCTCGCTCTAGAGATCTTAGAAAAATGCCAAGAGTATAAGAAAAATCCAGAAATGGTATTTGGTTCCATTGTAAATATTGCCAACATATATGGCTATAAAGAAGAATTTGACAACTCTATTGAATATTTCGAAAAAGCCAGAGAAATTTGTATAAAAGCTAATAGAACAAGCTGTATCGGGACAATTTCTATAAATATGGGTATTACCTATAAAAAAATTGGAGCTTTAGATAAATCATTGGTTTCTTTCGATAAGGCCTTAGAAATTGCTAAAGCCAATAATTTTGAACGAATGCAGATTATTGGTAGTGTAGAAAAAGGGCGACTTTTAAATGAATTAAAAAGATACCAAGAAGCAGAAGACATTACGCTTTCTGCGTTAGATATCGCAACAAAAATAGGTTTCTTAAATGAACAAGAAAAAATCTATTTCCGCTTAAAAGAAATTGCAGTTTCTAAAAATGATTATAAAAAAGCATTAAGCTATTACGAACATTATGATCAAATCTCTGATTCTGCCCGAACACTTGATAAAGATAAAGAGATTAACGAACTAGAAGTAAAATATAAAACATTACAAAAAGAAAAAGAAATAAGGTTTTTGCAAATTGAAAACACCAATAAACAACTGGAATTAGCGAATCAACAAGAAGCTATAAGTAACCTTAAACTTGTACAAGAGATAGAAAATAAAGAATATGAAATTCTTAGAAAAGAAAATGAAAACAAACTGTTAACTTTTCAAAACACTACCGAAAAAGCATTAAAGGATAATATTATTCTAAAGAAAAACCAAGAACTTAAGGATGCGCAATTAAAAATCCAACAAGACGAAACTGCAAAACAAAAAGTTTTTAAAAATATCATACTATATTCTTTTTTAATATTACTCGTACCAGTAATTGGGTTATTAGTGACTTACTATCAAAAAATTAAAGTACAAAGTGAGCTTAATCAAAAACAAAAAGAAATAAACGAAACAAAGATTTCATCCTTATTAAAGGATCAAGAATTAAAAGTAATCAAAGCTTCCGTAGAAGGGCAAGACAAAGAAAGAAAACGTATCGCTCAAGAATTACATGATAGTATCGGTGGAAATCTTGCTGCTATTAAACTTCAATTGAACAACTCTGATCAAAAAAACCAAAACACATTAAAAGCTGTCAATACTCAAATTGATGACACGTATGAATTAGTCCGTGATCTTTCTCATAACTTAATTCCTAAAAAGTTTAGTAAAAACAATTTTTCTGATGTACTAGAAGAATATTTTAGTAATATTGGAGGGGCAAGTAAGCTAAAAACTGGATTTAGTGTGTACCCAAGAAGAAGAGTTGATCTCCTAGAAGAAACGTTACAAGTCGAAACTTTTAAGATCATACAAGAATTAGTCACTAATAGTATTAAGCACGCAAAAGCATCCTCTATTGCGCTTCAAATTAATTTATTAGATAATGAATTGAATATTCTTTTTGAAGATGATGGAGTAGGATTTGATGTAAATAAAAATACCGAGGGTATTGGATTCAGAAATATAAGGAGTAGATTAGACAAAATTGATGGAACGATAGATATCGATTCTAGAATAAAAAGAGGGACAATTATTAATATAGCAATAACCAGCTTAACAACAACCACAGATGAAGTACAACCTAATTATAGCTGATGATCATAAAATGTTTTTAGATGGATTATTAAGCATCTTAAATTCTGAAAACGATTATAATATTCTTTTAACAGCTAAAAACGGCAAGCATATTGCTAAATACCTAGAAATCAACCCTGATGAAAAAATAGATTTAATCATCACTGATATTACTATGCCAGAAATGGACGGTATTGCTCTAAACAAGATCGTAAAAGAACGAAGTTCTACTATAAAAACACTTGTCGTAAGTATGCATAACAATCCAGATATGATTGATAACCTAATCGAACATGATGTGGATGGTTATGTTCCTAAAAACGCTGAAAAAGAAGAACTTCTAAAAGCAATACAAACTATATTGAGTGGAGAAAAATATTTTTCTCGTGAGATAAAGGATATTTATATGGAAAATAAGTTTTCCAAAAAGAAAGATGAAGAAATAAAACTTACTCAAAGAGAAATAGATGTTATTACATTAATTGCTCAAGAATTCACCACTCAGGAAATCGCGGATAAATTATTCTTAAGTAAACATACTATAGAAAGTTATCGAAAGAACTTAATTGCTAAACTTAATGTAAGAAACCTAGCAGGTCTTACAAAGTATGCTATAAAAATGAATTACGTAGAGCATTAAAATTCTTAAGACAAAAAGTTAAGTTACTCTCATACCAATCTCTATTTATTTAAATATTTCTTCCCCATTATTACGCCCATCCTATTGTTGGTGACACTAGGTGTGTACCCAAAACGGCACACACTTCTCTCCTATTTTCAGACTTAAAAAAGTAATACATCCCTGTTTTCAGGGTACTCATTTTCACCAGAAACTGTGTTTCTAACAGCTTATATAAATCACATCTTTGTACTGTAGTTATTGATAAACAAAATATCAAAACGTACAGCATTAAACTAATTACTAACCCTATAAAACCATAAAGACATGATCTGGGGAATCTCATTAATTTTATTAAGTATTTTAGCAGTACCATCACTATTGCTTTCAAAAAAACCAAACGCAAAAGAACTTTTAGAAAAAATAGAGCCTTATCAAGGATGGATTGGTCTAGTATTCTGTTTCTGGGGTGTTTGGGGAATTATTTCAGCAATCTTAAATCTAGGATGGCTTACTACCTATCCTATCTGGTGGGTGACTTTATTAGCCGGTAATATCATCTCTGCAGTACTTGGATTTATGTTAGGTTTCGGACTTATCAATAAATTTTTCTTATCCAAAAATGAAGCAGCAAAGGAAAAAGCAAACGAATTGAGAGCAAAACTAGCTCCTAAACAAGGTAAACTAGGAGTATTTGGATTGATCGTTGGTGGATGGATGATCGTAGCATCATTCCTTTTCTTTACATAAAATGTTAGTTAGTTGAAGAATGGGGAGAGAACATCGTGTTTAGAGATATCATTCTCTCCTCAATTCTGAACAACCAAAATTCATAAAAATAAATATCAAACTTATACTCGTACCATGATAATCTTCGGAACAAGTTCTTCTACAATTCATCCTGCAAAGCTTGATGGAGGTTGTTGTCCTTTTTGCAAAACAGAAAATCAGATGTGGATTCAAGGATATAGAAAATACTTTCACGTATTCTGGATTCCGTTCTTTCCACTGTGGAAAAAAGTATACTCTGTGTGTAGTCACTGCAAAGGTGCTTTTGAAAAACAAGAATTCGACAACGAAAAACTAATTAATAGCTTCGAACATTTTGAAAAAAATCGAATCAAAATTCCGTGGTATCATTTTACAGGTATAATCATCTTTTTATTACTAATTACACTAATAACAGTGTTACCATTATTTACTAATTAAACAAATTTAAATTACACAAATTACTACATTATGAAAACAAAAGTTTTATTTCTATTAAGCCTTATTGTTCTTGGAACTACAACCACTTTACAAGCTCAAAAGTTAAAAAAATTCGGAAGCTCTATTGAGAAAAAAATAGGTCCAAAAACAATTAAAGTACCTTATACAGATGTTGTATCATATCTTGGATATGCTGCTCCAGGAAATGAGGATGAAGTAAAAGATGGAAAAAAGTTCTATTATATTTATGTATGGGTTCCTGCAGTTGCTCCAGAACTTGGAGTAAGAATGATGTCTCCTGTAGGTAAAGCTAAAGTAAAAAAAGCAATCAAATCCGAAGCATATACTAAAAATGCAAAATCCGGAGATTATTTTGACACATACATTACATTAGAAAGATCCGATATCATTAGCACAGCCAATATCAGTCAAGATGCTGTAGATGGTGCCAACTGGACAATTTTAGAAAGAAATGATGATAGCGGTGAAATGCCAAAGCAACCAAGTGGTAGCTCTTACAACTCCCTATTGAGATATAAAAGCGATGTTAATGATCCTTTAAAAGCATTAACTGTTGGTTTATACCGTATCGGTTTCACTACTTACAAAACTGGAGAAGTAAAAGGTACTTTCTTGGCAGAAGTTGCTGCACCAGTAAAACTACCAGGTGTAGTAATGGCCAAAACTATTAAAGATTTAAAAGCCGGATTAAGCAAATAACATATTGTTATTAGATGATATAAGGAGCAGTTATTCCTACATGGATTTATAACAACCATGTAGGGATAACATCCTGAATTTAATCGCTTACCTATATGGAAGAAGACAACAATAAAGATGAAAAAAAGAAAAAAAATATTCTAGATGACATCTTAGGGAATGCTATTTCTTCTACAAAAAAATATGAAGAAACGAATGCTGGCTTAGAAACAAAAAAATGCATAAACTGTGGTGCTGCAAGACCAAGTGACACCGATCTCAAATATTGCGATTTCTGCGGAAATCAATTCTATTAAAACCTAACAAATTCAGATAATGTCTTTTATTTCTACGCAAAACAGATGGGATACTTTTCTTTTAAAAATAAAAGATAGATTTCACGAAGTACTTAGTAAAACAGAAGAAGCATTACCATTACTATTTGAAGCTACAGATTTTGAAACTATCACATTTCAAAATGCTTGGCAAGGAATATACTCGCAGGCATCTGATTTGATATCAAAAATAGATGATACCTGGTTTGATAAAGTAGAACAAACATTTTTAGATTCAGATTTAGAATATGGTTCAACTAAATTTATCAATGAACGAAATAAAGGATTTAAGTTACAGCACGATTTAAATCAAGAGCTAAAATCATATGAAGTACGAATTTTTGAAAAAGCTTCAAAAAAACTATTGTCATCTGTAAAAGAAACATTATCAGAAGATTTTTCGTGTACTCAATGTCAGGCAAAACTTCCTGTAAAAAGTAATTTTTTCAGATCTTATTATAGCACCTGTGATTATTGTCAAACTGTAAACACCTTCGAACCAGGAACCAAAGCAAGAAACATAGAACATTTTGCTGTTGATGCATTAGGACAAGCAGCAGCGCTTAAACATCACCTAACTTACGAAGATCTTAAGTTTCAAAACTACCTAAGTGATCGAGATATAATTAGTAAGGACGAATTAATCACTCAATATCGAAAATACATCGAAACCTTTCTAAAAAAAAGAATAGAAATCATTCCTGATTATCAAGATAGGTACGAAAAAGATCTCACGTCAAAAATGTCATTTCTAATCGATTATATATAATTCAAAAACAAAAAACATGTCAAACTCTTTTAGCAATCAACTGCGCTCAGTTATTGAATGGAATAATCCAAAATCTGATATACTTTTTGAAAAGTGGACACAAAGTGGAGATGAGATTAAAAATGCTTCAAAACTTATTGTCGGACCAGGACAGGGATGTCTTTTTGTATACGAAGGTAAAGTTGAAGGCTTTTTTGAAGAAGAGGGGCTTTATGATCTTAAAACAGGTAATATCCCATTTTGGACTACCATAAAAAATCTTATGTATAAGTTTGAATCTGCACATAAAGTAGGTATCTTTTTTTATCGAAAAGCAGAAATGCAAAACATACGTTGGGGTACACCTTCTCCTATAACCTATAAAGATCCTGTTTATAATTTTCCTGTAGGTTTAGGTGCATTTGGAAATTTTTCCTTTAGAATAACCAAAGCTGTTGATTTCTTTACCAATGTAATCGCAGGTGATGACTACTATCCGGTGAGATCCATACAAAAAGTAATTTTATCAAGGATTACACAACCAATTAGTGATTTTCTTGCCAAAGCATCTTTTAGCTATATTGATATTGATAAACATCGCAACGAGATTGCAGAATTTTCCAAAACAACCAGTAAAGAAATTTTTAATGCATTAGGATTCGAACTACTTGATTTTAGAATTGAGGGAACCAGTTTTGATCAAGAAACAAAAACTAGAATCGGTAGAATTTCGGACATGAGTGCCGAAGCACAAGCAATGAAAGAACTTGGTGTAAGTTATCAAGATTATCAACAGCTAGAGGCTCTTAAAAACATGGCAAAGAACGAAGGTGGTGGAAATTTAGGTATGCAAATGGGAGCTGGACTAGGAATGGGACAAATGATGGGAAATATGATGAACAGTCAGAATCATCATCAACAATCTTCACAACAGCAACAAAATACTACTCCTGCACAACCAAATCCAAACGATCCAATGGAAAAACTTGAAAAACTAAAAAAGATGTTTGACGCTGGATTTATTGACGAACAAGAATACAAGCAAAAAAAACAGGAAATCCTGTCTCAATTTTAATAAAAACCAATCACAAAAATTTAATAAAATGAGTAACATACACAAATTCACGGATCACGATAAAACAGAACAAGGTCAAAAAGCGATCGCCTTAGGAATAAAAAACAAACAATCTTCATCAGAGATTGATTATGATTATACTTCTCAGGAAGCTGCAGATTTTAACTGGCCAGATATCAATCCTGATCTTATTGGACATATAGAACCTTGGTTATGTTATGACAAGAAAAACGATGGAACTACTGGTGGATGGGTAGATCTCAATCAGTTTGCGAATGGACAAGAAAGAAAACTTAATGCATGTCTACAAACATTAGGTTTTCCAGAGGCTTTAAATACAGATTCTGATAGCGCAAGAAATATATTAGATGAAATTAATAATAGTGAGAACTTCGAAACTGTAGCGAAGCAATATGGATTCAAAAATAATCAGCACTTTTCGTTAGAAGATCACGTAGCATCTACTCTTATAAAAATAGAAAAAGCAGAAGGAAAAGCTTTTGACGCTGCAGACGATTTTTTAAAAGAACAAAAGGTAAAACTTGATGCGCAAATGGATGCTCATATAGAGGCTGCCACAGAAGGAGGCTTACTTGATCCAATTAAAGGGATCGATATGGAAACTTGGGCCGCTGCAAATGCAAAAATCGCGGGAGGTATGAATCTAGAAGAAATGCTAAAAGTAGTAGGAACCGAAAAACCTATTTGGGATGAAGTTTCTGCAGAATGGACTGCTAGAATGTCTCAAGATACTACATTTGCCATCTCAAAAGTATATGGAGATGCTTTTTTAAATTCTGATATCGGTAAGTTCGCATCGACAGCAACAAATGAAACTACAGAAGCAAATACTTCAAATGGTGGAAGCGCTCTTGATAAAGTTACCGAAGATTTTGAGCTTTATATAAAGATAATGTGCCATCAAAATATGGGAGCGTCACAAGGAAAAGATGCAGCTTCTATACTTGGTGAATATGGGCTTAGTGTAACCGATTGGAGTTCAGTTGGAGCACAATGGAGTACAAAAATGGCTACTGATACCCGTATGGCCTTAAAAATGGGAGAATTAATGGAAAAATACAACTCCGAGTTTGCTACTGCGGGTGCAGGAGATGATATAGATTTCTAGTAGTATTGATTTATAGAGAACAATGGCCTGATAATAATCAAGAGGGTTTCTTGACATTAGATATAGTTTATACTTGATAAAATCAGGTCATTTGTTTTATGAATTAGCAGTATATTTCTAATCCTTATAATTAACATTAGGAATTTTCTAAACGATCAATACAACAAACTCAAAAAATGAAATCAGTTCTTTTATTAATTCTACTATCTATTCAAGTGACATATTCTCAAAATGCCAAACCAAATAAAGAAGTCGAGCGATTAGTTAAATTAGGAAGAGAACATATTATTGAATCTGCACTAAAAGAAATAAATGAATCAGAGGTGCCGAAAATTAAAAAAGATGATTTTCATTTTATTACGGTAAAAGCAAGTGATCAGAGAATACTTGTAGAATTTGGGTATAACGTACTATATCTGCCCAAAAACACCAGCTATTACTCGAGTATTATTGTCGAATTGCCTTCAAAAAATGTATCTAAAAGCTCTGAAAGTAATGGAAGTCAAAATACTGCATTTTATAATCCAACGGCAGAACATCTTAGAGTAATTAATCTTATACTAAATCCAAACGGAAAGAATTCTGATATTTTTCATAAAGGAACGCCATATTCTCCAACGATTATTTATGAAGAAGAAAAACATTATAAAGTAGATTTTTCTTCTAGAGATCCTTATCTAGGTGGAAGTTTTTCTTCAGAAGAAATAGATAAGGAGACTGGAGAAATACTTTCTACTATCAGCGGACATTATGAACCTGCTCCAATATTTCCTGAAGATACAATCGATCAAGAAGAGTTTACAGAAATAAAAAATTAAAATATTACTAAGTAATGAAATTGAAACTTAAAACCTATAAATTTATTTTCTTCATACTTGCTAGTATAATTATTTATGGATTTAACACCTACCCATTAGATAATACTAATACTCCTATAAAATCAACTAGTATAACAGCTGAAAAATATCAAAATAAAATTCTCTACATAGAAGGTACTGGAGAAGGTACTGGTGCAGAAATACGTCTAAATGATATTCCTATTGGATATCTTTCTCCTAAAGGAGATTCTGAAATGAAACACATCCAGGTTGAATTGAATATAGTAACTGGAAAAAACAAACTATCTGTTTATCCTTCGTCAAATAAAGGGAATATTGCAGTACGACTAGTTAGGTATACTGAAGGAGATTGGATAGACGGTGTAGGAGGAGAAACTTTGCTATTGATCAAAACCAAAAATGATGATTCTCCAGTCCATAAAGAAATAACGTTATCAGGAAAGAAACCACATTGGTCCTGGTTAAATGCTGATGTCATATCTGATCCTAAAAGTCATAAGGAAGCCATTGCTTTTGCAAAATCATTCTATAATAATCTAAAAGATTTAGAAAATTTGGATGAAATTATTACTGCATTGAATCCAATATATTATGATATGTCAGCTATTGATCCAGAAATAACACTATCAATTAGAAATAAAGAGCTAAGAAAAAGTCTTTTAGAGAATTCTAAAAAGAACATCTGGCAATTTGATGATATTGACACCTTATCATTTATGGCAATTCCAGTTGGTAATGGTAGATTATATGATCTTCGAAGAACTGATGGATCTCCATTAATTCGTACAAGTCAAAATAGTAAATGGGATCGTATAACCTACAGAAATATAATAGGACGCAAAAATGGCATTTGGCAATTTTATAGATAATTATGCACGTCTATTACTTTTATGCTCTAAAGGCATAACTTCTTTCATCTTTTCTACAATATTATACGCTGCCGGGCAAACAGTAATATTTTGCATAGTTAAATCAGAAATTTGATGAAACTTTTTTCGATCTGTATGTGGAAACTCTTTACAAGCTTTCGGTCTTACATCATAAATCAAGCAATAATTATCAGAAGCCAAAAAAGCACAAGGCACTTCCTTAAGAACAAAATCACCGTCTTCATCCTTTTTTAGATACTGTTCTTCAAAATCATATGATTTCATTTTTAAATGCTTAGCGATTCGATCTACATCAATATCTGTAAATAAAGGTCCTGTAGTTTTACAACAATTAGCGCACTCTAGACAATCGGTTTTCTGAAACTCTTTAGTATGTAAATCTTGCATAAACCTATCCAAATTCTTTGGTGGTTTCTTTTTTAGCTTTGCAAAATACTTTTTATTCTCGTTCTGTGTATCTTTGGCCAGTTTCGGTAATTGATCTATGAATTCTTGCATAGCGCAAAATTACGAATTATGAATCACGAATTTCGAATTGAGAACTATAATGATGAACAAAGATATTTTTGGAGAAGCTATTAAAGATTTTTACAATAAAAAACATCAAGAAGATATTGTAGTCCAAGCTCCAGATTTTGATGATGATATCATACCTGTTTCTTATTTATTTAGAAATTATTCTGAAATGCCTAAAATCGAACAAAAAGCATTAGAACTTGCTTTTGGAGAAGTCCTCGATGTAGGTTGTGGTGCAGGAAGTCATAGCTTATTTTTATCAGAAGAGAAAAAACTAAAAGTACACGCAATTGATATTTCTGAAGGAGCCATAGAGATTTGTAAAAAAAGAGGAATCATAAATGCTAATGTTCAGGATATTTTTGATTTGAAAAAAACACAATATGATACCCTTTTGTTTTTAATGAATGGAAGTGGAATCATAGGGAAATTAGGAAGTATTGATCGTTTTTTTTTACACATTAAAAATTTATTAAAACCAAATGGTCAAATACTTATTGATTCTTCTGATATCTCTTATTTATTTGCAGAAGATGACGGAAGTTTTTGGGTAGATGCTTCTGCAGCATATTACGGAGAAATGCAGTACAAACTAAAATATAAAAATTTAGAATCTGATTGGTTCGATTGGTTATATGTCGATTACAATACCTTACAAAATGCTGCAAATGCTAATGGATTTATTTGCGAACTTTTACTAGAAGGAGAAAATAATGATTTTTTGGCTAAATTAACTATGGCATCTGATATCCTTTAGTCTTTAATTTCTTAATAGTCTCGGTATATAAATCTCTACTCCATAACTCACTAACCTCAGCAACCATTGTTCTTAATGAATCACCTTGATTCTGAACTTTTTGACCAACTTGGGAACTAAAAAAATCCGACAATGCTACTTTTTGACTATCGCTAAGCTGTGTTCTATCTTTTACCATCTGTTGTCCTGTTTCTGATTCGTAAAAAACGATAAGCTTTTTTATATCTTCATGAGAAAAATTACTGCGATATGCAGATACTAATAATGATTTAATATTTCTTAATGGCTCTGTTTTATCACCCATTAGTTCATTCCAAATATCGTCAGGAACATTCTGGGAGCTATATTGCTGTTTTAATAATGTAAACATTTGATCAATCGCTTGATCATATTGTTGTTCTGTTCCGTTTAAAGAAAAGTATCGCATCGCATCTTCATGGTACGATCTTTGTGCAAAATTTGCAGTAACTGTTAAAAATAACGTTAAAACAAAAACTAAGTTTCTCATAAATTCGTTTATTTACTAACCAACACCTCTGGAAAATCAAATTTTATGCAAATTACAAAATTCTTAAGTATTCTTTTATTCGCTTCTTTCATTCTTGTTGGATGTTCTGATGATGATGATAATACGCTTATTCCAGACGGCGAGTCACCTAACACACAGCCTTTAGGAACATCTGCCAATGATTTATTAAGTGATGCTAATTTTAGAGGATTAACAGTAGAGATTGTTTCTGTAGAAGGGTTTGCTCCAACAACTACTGCCGTAAATACTTTTAGAACTTTTTTAGAAGAACGTCTTTTTAAGCCAGATGGGATTACAATAAACCAACGTACTGTTTCTTCTTCTGGATTATCCCCATTTAATATTGATAAAATAAAAGAAATTGAAACTAATACAAGAACCGAATTTAATGAAGGTGATGAAATTACGGTTTATATCTATTTTGCAGATGGCACTAATGATAATGATGATGGATCTAGAGTTACCTTAGGTACCGCTTATTTAAACACTTCTATTGTTATTTATGAAAGCACACTTCGTAATCTAAGCAGTAATCCTAACGCTCCTATGTTATCTACCATAGAAGCCGCTACACTAAATCACGAATTTGCACATTTACTAGGACTTGTTAATATTGGAACCCCCTTACAATCGCAACACGAAAACACCGTGTCTAGAGGACATTGTAATGTACAAAACTGCCTTATGGAAGCAGCTATCGAGTTTGAAAGCGGTATGATGGATATGATGGGTAATGGAGTACCTGAACTTGATGCACAATGCATAGCAGACCTCCAAGGAAATGGAGGTCGTTAAAAGCTACACTAATTTTATCAATTATTAATATACTTTTTCTCCTCCTACATAGGTAGCATTCACCTTAATATTAGGGATTTTGTCTTCATTGATTTCCATAATATTTTCTTCTAAGATCACAAAATCGGCAAATTTACCAGTTGTAATGCTTCCTTTTTCAGATTCTTCAAAATTACTATAAGCAGCCCAGATAGTCATTCCTTTTAGGGTTTCTTCTCTGGTTAGGGCGTCTTCTTTTTGAAAACCATCTGCAGGGTATTGTTTTAGATCTTTACGAGCTACAGCTGCATAAAATGTATAAAATGGACTTACATTCTCTACAGGGTAATCAGTCCCTAATGCTAATTTACCTGTTTTATTAAGTAATTGTTTATACGCATATGCTCCTTTAATACGTTCCTTACCTAATCGTTCATCCGCCCAATACATATCGCTCGTAGCGTGTGTTGGCTGCACACTCATTACTAAATTATCGTTTAGTATTTTAAATTCTTCTGGAGCTACTACTTGTGCATGTTCCACGCGCCATCTTCTATCAGACTTATCTTTTAATACATCATAATAGGTGTTCATCACTACGGCATTAGCAGAATCTCCAATGGCGTGTGTATTCATCTGAAAAGGAGAAGCCGCTAATTTCACTGCTAATTCCTTAAATTCTTTTGTCCCAATAACCATTGCGCCATAATGATCATGTTTATCTGAGTATGGTTTCTTCAATACTGCTCCTCGAGATCCCAATGCTCCATCTGCATATACCTTAAAAGAAGACACATTAAGCTTATCTGTTTTATGCACCCCCTGCATTAAATAATAATCTACATATGCAGGTACATTACTAACCATAGCATACATCCTTATTTTTAGTTCTTCAGCTTTTTGTAAACTGTCAATAACCTTAATAACATCTGGACTTAAACCAGCATCATCTACAGTTGTTAATCCATAACTAAAATTAATTTTTTCGGCATCTTTTAGCGCTGCTACTTGTTCTGCAACTGTAGGTTGTGGAAAAATTGCTTCTACTAATTCCATTGGATTATCAATCAACACACCTGTTAATTTTCCTTCTTTTTGGATAATTTCGCCACCAGCAATTTTTGTGTCAATAGTGATTTTTGCTAAATCTAATGCAGCTTGATTAGCAAGCATTGCGTGACCATCTACTCTGGTCACTGCTACAGGGATTTCTGGAAATAGGCTATCTAGTTTCTCTTTGGTTGGAAATTCTTTAACTTCCCAATCATTTTGATCCCAACCTCGACCAGTTATAAATGATACTTTCTTTTTATCCTGAAAATCTATAATACGTGATAATACATCATCATAGCTAGTAGTACCTACTAAGTTTACTTTTTGCTGTTGCAGTCCTAATCCATAAAAATGACAGTGAGCATCTATTAAACCAGGAACTACCGTCTTACCTTTTGCATCTATAGAATCTGTAAAGGAATATGTTTTACTTACTTCTTCTAGATTCCCAACTGCTATAAATTTATCATCTTTAATTACAAAAGCTTCTGCTTTAGGTTTTGATTCATCCACCGTATATACATTGGCATTAAAAACGAGTAAATCTGCTATTTCTTTAGGTTGTTGACAAGAAATAAAAACAAGCGCACTAAACGTACCTAAAAGTACTTTTTTCATGATGTGTTGAGTTTGAAATGTGTTATCCGATAAAAATAAAGATAAAAAAGATGATATTCCTTTTTTTTCAAATTCTTAACTTTTGTAGAGCTATGGAAGTCATTGTTTAGTTAGTAGTACTATTTATAAATTAACCACTCTTTTATAAATAATTCCTTCTGATCTATACACTATCATCAGGACATTAGTTCCTTGTCTATTATATAGCTCGGGACTACTCGTTGTTTTCCATTTTATTTTTCTTTTCTCAATTATATCATTCATCCAATCTTTATCATCTTTACTAGATAGAATCTTCTCCATTCCATCTGTCCATGTATTAACATCAGATGGATTTATCTTAATTACAAACTTATAATCCCAAGAAGATGCCCCTGGTAGTACAGTTCTACTATCTGAAAATCCATTTACATTAAATAATTCGAACTCTGCGTCTTCAAAATCGCTAAAATATTTAATTTCTTTTTTTAGAATTTCTACGCGTTCAATCTTAGAGTCATATTCATCACTATCTAATATAGTAGTATTAGGTTTTGAATTCGATGAATCAAAACAACTATTAAATATGAAAATTATTAGTAAAAGTAAAACAGTTAATTTCTTCATTACAATCAGAAGGTAAATCGCTAGATGCTATGTGTTATGACAAATCATATATACTACAAAAATATTTAATAATTAATGGTTCAAAATATCATTGCGCAGTGAACGTATTTGAATGTTGTCATCAGCAAGATTTAGGAATTGAGTTTTATTCATGATGACTAAATTAATGTCGGTTAATCCATTTGGTCCATAATTATTTTCTGTAATAAACTTTCCATTATCCAATTCTAATATTGCGCTAGAATCGCTTATTTGCTCATCATCCAAGAATTTAAAATGTATATCTTTTATCTGTTTATTTCTAAACATTAGTCTAGATGTTAGACCGTATCTTTGAGCTTTTTCAAAACTGACACGTTTATTGTTTGAATAATCTTCTATTAAATCAAGATCATCGTCTGGATGCTTAGGCAATAAAACAACTTTACCACTGGATAATCTAATCTGAGACTGAAACTCTTGCATTCCCTGTTCGTTTTCGACTGTATAATTAAATCGAATTTTTGAGATTTTTTCATCAATTAAATCAGATAGTTTCATGGCTTAGTGTAGTATTAGTTAATGATTTGTGTTTTAACGTAGTAAGCTTAAATATAATAAATTTTCGAGTCAACGCATAACTCAATGCTGCGCACCTGTATTCTTATATAGTATTCTAAAACATCAAATTAGAAATACTTCTCTAAATAATAGCAACAGACCTAGTAAATACAATCTTATTTTTATAATGCCTATAAAAAACTCTATTAGCTCTTGTAGTATTTCACAATATAAACATCCTCTATTCCAATTACGAGCTCTTTCTTTTCATTTTGAGTAAATTGAGCGTAGCTTTTCACACAAAGAATTAATAAGTTTTTAAATCATATCACGGGCTTACTCCTAAAAAATTTCAACAGAAATTTTTTAGCTAGATCTCATTAAAAATTCTTTTGGACGCTATTAATTGGTTCAATTCTTTATAAAAATCAGATTTATTAATGAAATCCCCATGATTGCTATAAATTCCTGTCATTGAATTTAATTCTTCCATTTCTTCATTATACACATCTATATTATCCACAAAATTAAGATCTCCTTTTACAATTCTTTTAGAAGCAATAGCTATATGAATTCTTTTATTACACCTACATTTATTAGCAGTGTTATAAACACCACAATTAGAATTTAAAAAACTACCAATTAGTTTCCTAGATTTTTGGAGTCGTTTCCTAAAATTTTCGGGAGAAATTTCGATTATCTCACAGGCAACATTACTTTTTATTTTAAGAATACTGCCTAGTATAAAAACTATTCTCAATTCTCTGGATAAACATTGAAGCATCGCTAAAGTGCACCCTGTTTTCATCTCCTTTTCTAACAAACCACTATCAGGCAAGTCATAACTCACAGGGTCATTAATCGAGTTTAATTCTTCTGAGAACTGACTAAACGAGATAGTTTTTTTTTCGAACGAAGTTTTCTTTTGATTAATTAAATAGTTTGTTGCAATTCTATAAACCCAAGTATTAAACTTACTTTTCCCTTGATATTTACTCAAATTAGTAATTACTTTTAATAAAATTTCCTGAGTAGCATCTTCAGCATCAGCCTTATTCCATAAAAACCGTATTGATAGATTATACACTAATTGATCAATGGACTTAATAAGTTTTTCAAGACTCTTTTTATCACCTTCTAAGCAAGATTTTATAAGTTGTTCTTCCATAATATATAATAAAAAGGCTAAGGCTTACCTTAGCCTTTTTTTGTTTTTCTTTAATCCGCTAAAATAGTCTGTAACAATAGTAGTTCTTCTTTTAACTGACCAATTTGTGCACTTAATGTACCTTCCACTTCCTCTAATGGGACTGGAGGAGCAATTAATACGAAAGAGTAAATTGCATTATTGTCTGGTCCAGCTGTCACTCTGGAATACGCAACTCCTATACTATTATCAGGCATTGTCATATACCAATCAATAGTCCCCAACTCTTTATTTATCTTTGTTTCTAAACCAATTTTAAGTTCACCATTAGGGGTTACTAATAATGCTGATTCTTGATCAGCTTCTTTAAATGCGCCAGTCCATTTAGAAAGATTTAAAGGGTTTGCTATATAATCAAACGCCTTTTCTGTTGATGTTGTTAAATTAATGCTCTGAACATCATGATTCTTTATTACCATCATTCTTATATTTTTTAATAACCAATTTATTTTGGCTACATTATATTAGACAATCAAGAATGCGCACTGTGAAAATTTTTTACGTTTTTTTTCTACAGGTAACAAACTATAGTAAGAATGACTGTATTTTTAAACTAAATCAAGATAATTCATAATCTTCTTTAAGCTGAGGTATCTATTATTTTTCAGAAAAGTAGTTCTTCGAATTTTCTTCTATTAGTTTTTTTAGATTTTCTAAATTTTCGTCTTCTTGCGTTTTCATAGAACTTGGCATAAAAGAAAGTAATGATTTTGCCCACATACTATTTCCCTTAATGTTGGATTTAGAAGTAATTATTGTCTTTCCACCTGCTTCTTTAAAAAACATTTCGTAATCTATATCCATAAAATCCATCGTAAAAGTCATTGCCATATGTTCATGAAGTTTCATGGCAGTTATGGTCTCTTCCATAACCATTTCTTCTCCACTATTATCGACATATACATTAGAAACTGCTCCAACCGTATTAGGAGTACCACTAACTAATTCTGTTCTTTTAAATCCCTTAATCCACTTAGGTAAATTAGCGACATCAGACATCACTTCCCAGGATTCACTCGCCGGTTTATTAACTGTTA
This sequence comes from Aquimarina sp. MMG015, assembly GCF_018100855.1. Lineage (NCBI taxonomy): Bacteria > Pseudomonadati > Bacteroidota > Flavobacteriia > Flavobacteriales > Flavobacteriaceae > Aquimarina > Aquimarina sp. MMG015. Next base: position 91,041 of record NZ_JAGJEB010000012.1, on the reverse strand, counting down.
TCTCGTTTTCATAAGATACAGATGGCGTAAAAAAACCAATTCCAAAAAACACTAACGTTAATACAATAATTAGACATAATAAATATTTTAAATACTTCATAATCAAAATGTTTTGTGTTCACTATAAATTTATCAAATTAAATCTAAATAGTTCACACACAACATCTATAAATCAGCACTATATCTCAATTAGAATAATCACAAGCTTCTGGCACTGAAATGTATTTATTTTTAATATCCAAAACATTAATTAATTTATAGATGTATTCCTTCCCATTCCTCTTTATCGCATATTGTTCTTTTATAACACCTAAATCAAAATTATCTCTATTGATCATTTGTCTCCAAGTTAGGTACACATAATTAGTTCCAAGAAATGGATATTCTTGACTCTCATTCTGATATGTAATAAAGTGAACATCATACTCTTTTCTTTGTTTAGGAGGTGTATGTTTCTTGCTTTTTCTTTTGAATAGTATATGATTAAATACCGTATCATTGATAATAGTATCTTTCAAATTTTCGAAAATAAATTTTCTAGAATACTTAAGATCTCTTTTTTTTATTTTAACCTTTTCAACCAAATCACAATCCAGATTTATCCTATTAGCTTCTAAAAAGGCTTTCTTGTCTAAATAAAAAGTAGATTGTAAATTATTACGTTCAAGAAAATATAGTTTCAAATTGTTTTTCCCATCGTCTCGAACCAAAAGAAAGTAGTCATTATTTTTAGAATTTGTTAAAACCAATTCCTTTACTTTTGGTAAATCGAGAGACTCTTGATAACTAAACTCAAACAATTTGTCAAAAGTATACGTACGCTGAGCAGAAATTAATTGTATTGAAAAAATTGCAATTATTAATAGTAATATCTTATTCATTTTAGCTTTTCCAGTTATAAAGTCAAAACTAAGATATTTTAACTTTCTACACAGGTATTAAAATGTATACTCTTCTTTATCTTTATTCCAAGTAAATCAATTTTAAAACTAATAAGATTTAATATACCTCTTCCTCTCTTCTAATTCTAAGAATTGCTTCCCATTACCAACAAGAAATTTTGTTGGAAGTGTTTCTCTATCATTAAATCGCTGTAGAAATACTATAAAGTGAAGATGTGGTCCTGTAGACCATCCTACATTACCGCTATATCCAATATGCTGTCCTTTCTTGATAACTTCACCTGGAGTCACTTTGGATCCATTTTTTTTGATATGCGTATATTCTGCAAAAGTCCCATCAGAATGATACACTAGTATATAATTATTAAACTTAGCACAATCGGCACCTGTACACGTTTTATTATTCTCTTGTTCTACTAAAACCACTTTCCCTTCTCTAGACGCATAAATGGGTGTCCCTACAGGCATTCTAAAATCTAATGCATATTCATTATGATGAGATATCTTGCCATTATAACCTTGAGTTACCATATGCTCCGTACCTTTTTTAAATGGTAAGTGATATGGATAATCAGTATCATAAGATTCTTGTAAATGATTTCCATGATTATAGCGAACACTAAACCCTAAACGAATGGCTTTTTTTCTATCTACCACTGTTAAATCAGCAATATAAAATTTGGTTGTTTGTTCAGGGACTTCTATGATCTTAATATCCCCAATATTTGAAGTAAGATTCTCTATCTTAAAATCTATCTCTACCGAAACTGGGCAAAACTCCCCATTATCTGCATAAATTGTATATCCATTATCTGTTTCTTCGTAATAGACTTTAAAATTATCTTGACTAAAAGTAGTTATCCATAATAAATTTACGATCCAAAATACAGCGCTCCTCATATTCAATTCATTTCCAATTACTAGCAGAAAATAAGCTTTTTATTTTGGAATTACTAATGGATTATATTTTTAATAAACCTAAACAAAAGTTAGATTAATAATTAAACTTATACGTTACTCCACCTAACACCTGTACTCCTTGTACAGGAAAGTTCACCCAACGTTCATAGTTTTGACCCGCAAGATTATTACCTTTTATAAAAACAGAGAGTTTGTCATTAAATCGATATCCAAGGTTCACATTAGCATCAAAATAGCTATCCAATGTTATGGTAGCTTCTGGTGTTGGCGGAGTAAAAGCAACGGCAGTATTGATATCCTTTCGCTCACCGACATAAAAAAGTTGTGCTCCAGCGAACCATTGATCAGTAATCTGATAATCTAATAGCACAGATGCTTTTAACTCTGGTAGATTCCAAGCTTCTTGTTCATCTTCGGTATTATAGCTGAAGTATTCTCCAGAAACTCCCAATTTAAATTTCTTATTGATATTAAAATTTAACTCTCCATATCCATTCAGTGTTAGAATATCATCATATCGATATGCAAATGAATTACCAAAATCATACCCTTCTAATTGTAATATTTCTGGTCTATTATTTACAAACAAAGCCTTATCGTTTTCTGATGTATATCCTCCTCTAAAATTATAACTTATTATATCAGAGATTTTTCCTTTTAACCCTACGTATGCATCAAATTGATTATGAGTAGGCGTTAACACCAATGTTGGAGAAACATATGGATTTGCCTGTACCGCATCTCTATATGTGTTTTGTTTTAATCCTCCTTCTAATCCTCCATAAGCAATTACTGCTTCATCTAATAATCGATAGGACGCTGTAACTTTAGGATAGATAAAAAAGTCATTATCATTATTCTGGCTATCAATACTATAAAAAACTGAAGCACCCAAATTTAAAGTTAAATTATCTCTTAGCACTACAAGACTTGGTTGTATTCCTAGATTAAGAATACTAAAATCATTTGGAGTTTGTAATACCTGATCTAATGGTCGATCAAAACTTCCACCCAAATAATCAACGATGAAATCCGTAGTAATTAATTCATCTACAATTTCGAACTCAAATGTAGGTGTAAAAACTGCATGATGTTCTGTAGAGCTTAATGCATCCCCAAAATATCTATAATTTAACGAAGCTCTTTTAAAATATAAGTCATCAAACTGCAATTTGCCCCCCAACTTGGCCCCAAAATAATTTTGTTGAGGGTCAATTGCATCAATTTGTGCCTCTGTTAATGCAGGAGTTTCGGGTAAACCATACCAATTATACAATTGATGCTCTGCTCCTACTTCTATTCCATATGTAAAGTCCTTGGTTCGTGAAGTATAATTAAGATCCAAAAACGTATTATAAAATTTATCGTCTAGCGCTACATCTTCTATTCCTCCCTGAGAAGAATTATGATGTAAGTACAATCCCATATTATCTGTACGATTTATCTGAAAATTGCTATAAAACTCCGCTAATACAGATGTAAAATTACCAAAACCTAAAGTAGCATAATTATCATACAATGGTATTTTCTTTGGTTTATCAATACTAGCCGCTCTTCCTTTTGCAGGAGTAAATGTTGACGCTACCGGAACTGAAAAAATACTATATCGCAGCTGTTTTTTCTTTTGGGTAACAGAATCATTAAGAATCGGTGTAGACTTTATTTTAAATGCATCACTAATCGTAGGTGTATATGTTTTAACAATAACTACACGTTCTGTTTCTATGGTTTCCTCTTCTTCTTTTTCTTGGGCCACTATTGCGGTAACACTAAACGCAAAAACACAAGTAAAGGAAATTAATTTCTTGATATATCTCGACATAAATTGCTAAGAGTTTATAACTGATTATTATTGTTCGGTTTGGATGGATGAATTTGTTTTTGCCTCTTCAGCTTTGATTTTTTTGAGTTCGGATCGTGCTTCGTCAATTACATCTTGATAATCAGTAAAGTTTTTGATAACACTTTCTAAAATATAAGTTGCTTGATATGCATCTTCTAGTCCATAAAAGTTTTTAGCCATAAGCACTAAACCTTTAGCTCCATATAATTTATATCCTGAAAAATCTTTTGCTAATTTTTGTACAGTTTCGTTTGACTCTTTATAGTTACCTTCTTTATTTTTAAAATACGCTTCATAATATAAAGCTTCTGCGGCTAACTCACCTGTGGCAATTTTTCTAACTTCGGCATATGCTCTTTTTGCTCGAGTATCATCTGCGGTTTGTAAAGCAGCACGAGCAATAAAAATCTGAGCATCACTTTTTACATCATTTTGGATTTTTGGATTACTCAATACTTTTTCTGCGTATGCAATTGTTTCTTGATAATGTACTAGTTGATAATGCGATTTCATCAAATTAGATTGCGCAAATATAATGTTCTGAGGAAAATCGGCTGATTTTTCTAATCGTTCCAATACAGGAATTGCTTCATTATAATTACGATTCTCTAAATAGATCTGAGAAAGTCTAGCCAATGCTTGCTCCGTAAACTCCGTTCTATCTTTTTCTAACACATATTTATAATGTGGTATGGTTGCTTGCTTATCCCCTTTTTTATAAAACAACTGTGCTATATAAAAGTGACTTTTTAATGCATGTAATCCATTAGGAAACTCGCTTAAATATTTTTGAAAACCGGTAATTGCAGCATTATCATTATTTTCCAAAAACTGTTTTTCTGCTGCCTCATATGAGGTGTTATCTAGATCTGCATCTGTAACATCCACAAAACTCAATCCTTTTACCCAACTCGAATACTCATCCGTTCTACCTAAATCTACATAAATCAATCTTGCAGTATTAACGGCTTGGATTGCTTCCTCTGTTCCAGGATAATCAGCAACTACACTCTTAAACTTTGTGAGAGCCCTATTTCCCTGATCTCCATTATAATAAATCAATCCTTGTTTTAACAAAGCCTTTGGCACGTAAGAACTTCTCGGAACTTCTCTGATTAATCGATCGTATGCTTCGATACCTCTCTGTGTATTATTCTCTGCCACATATGTATTTCCTAAAGCAAACATTGCATCATCGCGATATGTGGATCGTGTATATTTTTTAATAAAAAGCTCTAGATCACTAATCTTCTTATCATTCTTTTTTACAAAACCATAACTTATTGCTTTCTGATAATGTGCATAATCAGAATCAGCACCACCATTTTTAATTGCCTTATTATAAGCTTCCATTGCTGGCCAATATTTTCGGGAAATAAAATGACTATCTCCTAACCTTAAATAAGTATCAGTTAATTGTGTTTCATCTATACCCCTTTTTTTAGAATAGGTATCAAAAAACTCTGCAGCCTGTGGGTATTGTTTTAGTTTAAAATAAGTATAGCCAATATTATAATCTATTCCTTCATATTCAATTGTTCCAGCAGCTCCTTCTTTTCCTTTAAATTGTTTAAATCCTATAAGTGCTTCTTCAAAACTATTTTGCAAATAATCACATTCTGATTTCCAATAAATTGCTTTTGCTGTAAATTTCGGATCTGTTTGTTGTGCCAACGATTTATCAAAATACAATTTCGCCTCCGCATAGTTCGCTTCATTATACAACTCTATTCCACGAAAATATGCTACTTTTTGATATACTACTTTATCACCAAAATTGCGACTTCCTTCTAACAAATCCATTGCTTCCTTGTAATTCTTAGAAGTAATATAAGAGCTAATTAACAATTCCTGAATTTCTTCTTTAAACTCAGAATTAGGATATGCTTCTGCATAAGACAATAATACTTTTGGAGTACTCTCATATGAATTACCAATCTCATAACTTAGCTTAGCATAGTTATATAAAGCATCTTCTTTTATCTTAGCTTCAAAATCCATTTCTGAAGCATTCTTAAATGCGTTTAATGCTTGTTGTTTCTGATCTGTTTTTAAATAAGATTCTGCTAAATGATAATATGCATTCTGTGCAGTTTCATTACGCCCATCTACTATTTTATTAAACTCCGAAATAGCATTAGTATAATCTCCTCCTTTATAATACGCGTACCCTAATTGATAATAATCCGTATTATTCCATTTCCCTTTTCTACCTCTATATGCCTTTAGATGCGGAATTGCTTTATCATATTGTCCTAAATTAAAATAACTTTCTCCAATGATTTTATTCAATTCCGACTTTTCTGAAGGTTTAGATCTAGAAAGTTGACCTAACCCATCATTAATTGCATCCTGAAAATTTCCAGATTTAAAATTCATATCACTCTGGAAATAGGATAAATTCTTATTGTATTTATCAAGATCTTTAACCTCATCAAACAATTTATCTGCTTCTTGATAATTATCTCCTTCATATGCTATGAAACCAAGATAGTACTTGGCCTGAGCTCCATATTTATCAGTTTCTTCTACTTTAGTTAAGAATTTTTTAGCTTCATTAAATCGTTGAATCTTAAAATATGCATATCCATTATTGAAGTTGAACTTTTCTTTTTCGGAACGGCTCATATTCCCCTCATCTACTTTGTCATACCACTTACGAGCATATGCATACTTACCATTATCAAAATAATAATTTGCTACATCCAGATATGCAGCATTACGTTTTATACTTGTTGGATACTGCACCACAAACTCTTCCATCAAATCGTCCGCACCTTTTTGATTTAACCATACAGCACAATTTGCTATATAATAAGTACATTCTGCATCGATATTTTCATCGTCTACAGCATCTCTTACTTTATCAAAAAGATTTTGAGCAGCTAGAAATTGCTTATTGTTATAAAGTTCTAATGCCTGATTGTACAGTACTAGTTCATTTGTGTAAATTGCTGATTGTTGTGCAGAAATCTTCGAAGATAGGACCGCTACAAAAAGCATCAAAGTGATGTATTTGTTCATGTAAATATTTCTTTCAAAGTTTAGACTCTGGATAATACCAAAGTTCCAGTTTAATAGAAATCTCAAGGATTGACCTTGACCAATTTTTCTTAAAGTAAATATCGTTTCCCGCGAATAAATTTTGTGTTAAAGATACCCTAATCTTCATACTAATAACGAAATATTTTGGAGATAATTACATTAACCTTCATTTTTTGGATCAGATATAATTTGATTTATGATTTTAGTATATTTTTTTGCCCCTTTATGGTTAAGATGATCAGGGTCATAAAAATCTGTATCTTCTATCCTAATATCTTCTCTTAGGTTTATATAAGTTACATTCTTATAATGACTTGCTAGATCTTTACACGAATTGGTAATTTTCTCTAATTTACTTGGGTTAAGTAGTTTTAAATACTCATTATATACTGGCATATCAACTAAATAAACATTGCATTTTATTTTTTTGCAATAGGCTATAATCGATTGAAGTCTAACTAAATTTTCTTCGAAATCCATTAAAAAATCCTCATGTCTTTTTGCCGTAGCTCTACTTCCTTCTACTAAAGGTATATTGTTTGTGCTTTTATAGTATGTACCCCAACCCCAATTATCGCACCCGACAATTGTCCCTTTATACATATAATCGTGAAGTAGAGTAATCGATTTATCAAAACGACGAGTTAGTGCTAGACTATATTTTCTCACATCTAGTGGATTAATAATGGGAACATCTAATTCCATTTGATGATGGTAAAAATATTTACGCCATCGATCTTCTTTTGTATTTTCCAATTGACTTAAACTATAATAACCGATGGTAATAACTACATTTTTTAGATTAGGAAGACTATCTACATGTTTATCAAACAACAATTGATCAAAATACAAGCTCTGACTTATATTAGATACATTAAAAGTTTTGGTATCCATAAATTCTGGATTAATACCGAAAAAAGCATGGGAATCCCCTAAAACCAATGTCTCTATGTCATTATAAGAGTTACTAATCATTTTATGCTTATAAGAATAATTAGATTCTACAGTTCTATAAAAACACTCTAGTGCTACCCAAATAAAAAGCAGTGGTAGTAGAAATAAGAATATTTTTTTTATAAAAACCTTCATAGTTTAGAATTGAAAATAAATAAAGGTTTGTAAATCACCTGCATAGTAAAACACGACGAATACCGTAACATAATAAATTAGATATCGAATGCTTTTAGATGATATATAATGAATATCCAATAAGTGTTCTCTTTTTTTCTGAAACCATTCTATGCCTAGATATACAATCAATAAAATCAAAAACAACTTATTCCCTTGTGGAATAGAAAAAAGTGTTGATGAAAAAATACGATCTAGATACCCAAAGGCTTCCGTGATTGAATCTGCTCTAAAAAAAACCCAAGCAATAGTAACTATAAAAAATGTAATACTCATTCTTAAAAAATCAACTACTATTGAATTTTGATTTTGGAGAAAAACCCCAAATTTTGTTTCATTATTTATAAAAACTGTAAATATCAATATGATTCCATGAATCAATCCCCAAAAAATAAATGTAAGATTAGCTCCATGCCATAATCCACTTAGCAGAAAAACAACAAGAATATTAAATACCAATCTAAATTTTGAAACACGATTACCTCCCAACGCAATGTATACGTAATCTCTAAACCAAGTAGAAAGCGAAATATGCCATCGTCTCCAAAACTCAATTAAGTTCTTTGATAAATAAGGGAAATTAAAATTTTTCTTTAAATCAAACCCTAACAATCTTGCAGAACCAATAGCAATATCCGAATAACCTGAAAAATCTCCATAAATCTGAAAACCAAAAAATATGGCACCACATAATAAAGTGCTTCCTGAATACTCTGTATAATCTTCGAACAGTCTATTAACTATTACCGCACAATTATCCGCAATTACCATTTTCTTGAATAAGCCTCCCAAAATTAATCGCAAGCCATCAATACTTTTACTATAATTAAAAACTCTACTTTTTTGAAACTGAGGTAACAAATTAGAAGCTCTTTCTATAGGTCCCGCAACTAACTGTGGAAAAAATGAAACAAATGCAAAAAATGAAACAATATCATTAGTAGCGCGCATTCTTTCTCTGTATACATCTATTGTGTAACTCAATGTCTGAAACGTATAAAAACTTATCCCTACGGGTAAAACGAGTTGCAATGAACCATAAGATATTGGCTTACCAAATAACAAAAATGCTTCTGTGAACGTTTCTATAAAGAAATTAAAGTATTTAAAGACGAATAAAACACCTAGATTAAAGAATAAGCTAATTCCCAAAAGTATTTTTTTTCTAACTCTAGTTGTGGTCTGTAATTGACTTGAAACCAAAAAATCAATCATTGAACTTAAAAATATAAGCGATAAAAATCTCCAGTCCCAAAAAGAATAAAACAAGTAGCTTACCGCTAGAAGAAAGATATTTTGAATCTTTTTTGAGCTGTTAAAGACGAACCAATAGAAAACAAAAACGATTGGAAAGAACAACGCAAAATCAACGGTATTAAATTGCAAAATATGAGCATATGAATTCTTTGGAAAAATACTTAAAATCTACGTGGATAAAAAAACATTTTTAATAAATACATTATTGCATAAACTTTTTACTTTTACTAAAATTAATAAAATCAGAATTTCATACTATGTCCGATATGGTTTTAAGCCTTAAAAATGCTTCAATTTATCAACGAGAAAATTTAATTCTTTCAGATGTTAATGTCGAAGTTAATAAGGGAGATTTTGTATACCTGATCGGTAAGACCGGTACAGGAAAAAGTAGTTTCATGAAAACACTTTATGGAGATATCCCTCTAATAAAAGGAGAAGGAAGTATTGTTGATTTTGATTTAAGTACTTTAAAAGAAAATCAAATTCCATTTCTTAGAAGAAAATTAGGAATCGTTTTCCAAGATTTTAAACTTCTTAATGACAGAACTGTAAAGGATAATTTATTGTTTGTACTAAAAGCGACTGGATGGACAGATCAAAAAGCGATGGATAGTAAAATTGATGATGTCCTTGATAAAGTAGGCATGAAAACAAAGGATTTTAAATTCCCATACCAATTATCTGGTGGAGAACAACAGCGAATCGCTATTGCCAGAGCATTACTTAATGATCCAGAATTAATACTTGCCGATGAACCAACTGGAAATTTGGATCCTCAAACTTCTGTAGAAGTTATGGAAGTACTGCAGGACATCAATAAAAATGGTAATACAATTTTAATGGCCACTCATGATTATGCACTGCTATTAAAATATCCATCTAAGACTTTAAAATGTGAGGGTAACAAGGTTTTTGAAGTGGTTCAACGAAAAGGATAACTCTACAAATTAATACAATAATGCGACTAGTAACCCTCGATGATTTTATAGAGACTTACACTAAGTTTAGACAAAGAGGGTTGTCTTTTATTACCTCTAAACTAAACATTAATAGTATTAAAAGAACTAAAAGCGCTTTTAATGAATTAGATATACAATCCTCTAATTGGTGGATCATTCCTAAAATTCAAGAACGATGGAATCAACTTATTACTGGGGACTCCAAAGTTGAATATGAAGACTTTGTGATGAAAAAGTTCTTATCAAATTCTAAAGATCTAAAAATGCTTTCATTAGGAAGTGGAATTTGTAGTCATGAACTCACATTTGCAAGCTATAAGAATTTTAAAGAGATCGTATGTATTGATATTAACGAAGTACTTTTTGATGCCGCAAAAAAATCAGCATCAGAGCGAAAATTAGACAATATTAGTTTTAAGATTCAAGATTTGTATTCCTATGATTTTCGAGAGAATTATTTTGACATTGTTTTTTTTCATGCTTCATTACATCATTTTAAAAACATAGAAGAGCTCGTAGGACAAAAAATAAAAAAAACCTTGAAAACGGATGGAAAGCTCATAATTAATGAGTTCGTGGGACCAAATAGATTACAATTCCCAAAACATCAAATAATGGCAACAAATAATGCTATAAAACTCATTCCTAAACCCTATAGAAAAAGATTCAAATTAAATTTATTTAAAAATAGAATTTATGGCTCAGGCATTATTAGAATGATCTTGGCTGACCCATCAGAATGTATAGAATCAGAAAAAATACTACCTGCAATTCATAAAAATTACACGACTATTTATGAAGCTTCTTATGGTGGTAATCTTTTAGCAAATGCACTTAAAGACCTATCGCATCATTTCTTAGAACTGGATTCAGAAAAGGAAGCTGTACTAAATAAACTATTTGATTTTGAAGATAATTATTTAAGAAACCACTCTAGTGACTTTGTATTTGGAATTTATCAAAACACAACTAATTGATTGATTAGACTAATCAATCATCTTTCTTATATACGTGTGGGTTTTCTCGAATTCCCTTTTTAAATATTTTTCGAACCCCCATCCGTATTGATGAATCGATTTTCAATATTTTATCTCTAAAAAACTGACCTGGCCAACCTCTAAAAGTCGTTACATGAAAAGATCTTTTTGCATCTACTGGTTCTGTCGAAAAATAATAATTAGAAATACAACATCGTACCTTATCTACTTTTACCTTACCAACAGAATGCCAAGAATCCTTATGAGTAGACATAACCACTAATCTATTATAACGAGAATTTATAGATACCGGTTCACTTTTTAGTCCTTTAGGCCATAGTTCTAAGTTCCCTCCATTTTCTGGCATCCAATCTGGTGTTACGTAATATAATAAATTAAGTACACGCCATAGTTTGACATCCTTATCGTGAGAATTATCCAGATGTGGGTTCAAATAATTTCCTTTGCCCATCATCGAAATTCCTCCTGCATATAAATCTCCATCAGGTTTTACACTGCAATATCCGCATATTTTGGAGATTAAATCAACAATCCTCTTATCCTGAAAAGCATAAATAGTCTCCTCTAATAAAGGGTGATATCTATTCATTTGGGCAGCTACATATTTATACTCTCTCAGACTCCTTTTTACCTTTATATCCTTCGTACTAGGAAACTTATCAAAAATTTCATCAGTTAAATGTTTTGGTAGTAGATCATCTAAATAAAAATACCCAATACCCTCACTGGTATGAGCAAAGTGTTTTTTTAAAACTTCTTCATTATCTTTGAGCTTTAAAAAAATGAGATCAGCAATTTTATCTCTATTAGGGTGATTCATCTATCCAATTACAATTTTGTCTTAAAAATAATTATAAACTTCTAGTAAAACATCTATAAATGTTATCAATTTTGATCCCTGTCTATAATTATAACATTATTCCGTTGATTAAAGAGGTTCATCAGCAAATTTCATTACGTAACGTCTCTTTCGAAATATTAGTGTTTGATGATCATTCGGATCATTTTATAAAAGAAAATAATGATGTTCATGAATTATCAAATTGCTCTTTTAAGAAATTGCCAAAAAACATAGGCAGAAGTGCTATTCGGAATCTACTAGCTTCCGAAGCAACATATGATTCCCTTCTCTTTATCGACGCTGGGACATTTCCAGAACGCAAAAACTTTATTAAAACATATCTAGATAATATAAACCATAAGGTTGTAACAGGAGGAATGACTTATTTAAAAAAGCCTCCCAACAAACCTTATCGCCTTCGATGGATGTATACCAAAAAAAGGGAATCTTTATCCAACAGAAATAAACGATCTATTGTTTGTTCATCAAATTTCTTAATTCAAAAAGAAATCTTTGAAACCATAAAATTTGATGAATCTTTAGAAAAATATGGATGTGAAGATGTAGTGTTTTTTGATGCTATTGCTAAAAAAAACATTCCTATTACATATATTGACAACCCTGTTGTACATGATGCTAATGATAATGCAGAGGCTTTTATTATAAAAACAGAGCAAGCCATTGAAAACCTAATTGTTTTAATTAATACTAATAAACTTTCTTATGACAGATACAAGGTTTCTAGTATGTACTACAAAATGAATAAAATAAAAACCGATAAAATCATTTCTTTTATCTTCCGAATCTCAAGAAATCTTCTTAAAAGAAATTTCAATTCCTCTTATCCTTCTATAGTATGCTATGATTTTTATCGTTTAGGTTACTTTTGTTTAATCAAAAACAAGATATAGTGCCTTTTTTCTCCATTATTATCCCACTTTACAATAAAGAAAAAAATATCGAGAAAACGATACAATCCGTATTCGCTCAAAACTACACGAACTATGAGATTATAATCATAAATGATGGTTCTAATGACAACAGTGAAAAAATCGTAAATACTTTTAGCGATGAAAGACTGCGATATTTTTTAACAGAAAACAAGGGAGTTTCTAACGCTAGAAATTTTGGGATTGACAAGGCGAATGGTGAGATCATTGCCTTTCTGGATGCAGATGATTATTGGTATCCCAATCATCTCGAAATATTATTCCAATTATACACAAAATTTCCCGATGCTGGTATATTAGCGACATCTTATGAGAAAAAATTTAGCACAAATTCTATCTTTTTAGCTGACTTTAGGAACATAAAAACAGATAGTAATTCTTTTATAATTATAGATAATTATTTTGATTCTAGTTCCATTGATGCTATTGCATGGACTTCGGCCAGCGCAGCTCCTAAAACTGTTTTAAATGCAATTAAAGGTTTTGATTCTTCTATAACACACGGTGAGGATACAGATCTTTGGATTCGTATTGCATTAAGATATAAAGTAGCTTTGGCAACATATGTTACTGCCACATATAACCTAGATGCCAAAAATCGATCAAAAGAAATAAACATAAAGAACAAAAACTTTATGAAGTTTGAAAAATTTGTAGAGGAAGAAAAGCATAACCGTTCTTTAAAAATATATCTAGATGCTAACCGGTATTCTATAGCATTAGAATATAGAATTGCTGGAGATTATTTGACTTCGAAAAAATATTGTGAAAATATTAATTGGAAAAACCTACATTGGAAAAATAGGTTTTTAATAAAACAACCTAAAATAGTATTACTCTTGTTTAAAAAAGTCCAAAGTAGTTTAATTTCTATTTTTAGGCTAAAACTATCTAGTTTTAAATAGTTTAAATTCAGTGAATTTTCTGATATAATCTTCCTCTTTATATACATCAGAAGCTAATACTAAACAAACTGATCCAGAAGAAAAATTTTCTAATTCTCTCCATATTCCAGATTTAATCAATAACCCCTTATTAGGTTTATTAAGAGTTATTTTCTTTTGATTTTCTCCGTCATACAAAATCACATCAAAACTACCACTTAAAGCGATCAAAAACTGTTGTAAATTTTTATGCGCATGACCTCCTCGACTAGCATCACTAGGGACATCATACAAATAATATACTCTTTTTGTTTCAAAAGGTATAACATCCTTCTCTACCACCGCAATATTACCCCTAGGATCTTTTATTTTAGGAATTTCAATAATTTCACAATCCTCGGCGGTTGTCATATTTTCTATTTTTTGAAAGGGAGTATTGCTCGCCATTGTGGTATTATATTTTCTATTTCAAATTTTGAAACGCTAGAGATCGTACCATTTTTACATTTTTGATAAAAAGCTTGATCTTCTATCATTTTATTTAAAGCTTCTGTAAAAGCCATTTCTTTATTTAAAGGCACTAATATACCATTCTCACCGGTAACAATCACTTCTGATGGACCTGATTTACAATCTACCGAGACCACTGGTGTCCCCATAGCTAAAGACTCTATTAACACCATGGGAAAACCCTCATAGTTACTTGTTAAGGTTGTATACAGAGCTTTTTTTACATAAGGAAATGGATTTTCCGAAAATCCTTTAAAAATCACACAATCTTCAATCTTTAATTTTTTAACCAGATTTTGAATCTTTATTTTATCAGGGCCATCACCTAATATAAGAAGTCTTACACCTTGTTTCGGCAATCTTGATGCAGCATATGATTCTACTAGAAAACTATAATTTTTGGAATCTTCAGAAATTCTACCATAAGATAAAATGTAAGGATAACTAGGTGTCTCTACATTTACCTCAGACATCGTATCCCAACGTTTTCTATCAAATGCATTATAAATACAACTTCCTTTACTTAAACCATATTTTTCTTTAAAATGACATACTGCTTCTTTAGAAACTCCAATCAATTCATATGCATCCTTATATAACAATTTTCCTAAAAATCTATTATCAGGAAAATAAATACCGATATTATAACTGTGAACAATAAAGACTGTATCTGTCTTTTGATACACAAAAGTATTAATAAACCATTGTCTAAACCACCAAGGTCTTGGAGCCGCATCTATGATATAATCAAACTTATTTTCTCTAATGAGTTTTCTACTAATTACAAATTTTCTCCAACGTTTGTGCAACCCCTTATTAGAAGAAGTGAGTAATTCTAAATTTACTAGATTTCCTTTATAATCATAAACAATATCATCAAGAATACTAACAATTGTAACATCATACCCAGAATCTTCTAACATTCTCGACAAAATAGCACTTGATCGTTCGGCTCCTCCCGCGCCTAAGGAAGAAACCATCAAACAAACTTTTATTCTTTTGTTTTGAGTCACACTAGTTAAATTTTCCTATCAGGTCCAAAAAATGATTTTCTAAACACTAAAATCAACAATAAAAAATAAACGACATAATTAAAAAAATATGCCATAGAAGCACCAATAAATCCGAATTGGTTTATCAAATAAATACTTGCAAAATATAAAAATGTAAACGAAATAATTTCTGTAATTATATAATACCAAAACATTCTTTTAGCCAAAAATTGATATGCTATCACCAAAGATGCTATTTTGAAAAGATCTCCAAACAACTGCCAGATAAACAAAGGTTCCATTGCAGTAAAATCATTTGAAAAAAGAATTCCAATTATGATATTTCTCAAAAAATAAATAATCAAAAACCCAATAACAAATATTGGTAAAATCGTCTTGTAAAAATTAAATACTTCAAATCTAAAACTTTTACTACTATTTATTTCAGATAGTCTAGGTAATAAATATATAGTTAATAAAGTCGTTATAAATAACATATATTGACTACTAATACTCTGTATTGCTTCCCAATAACCGGCTTCTTCTAAACCTTCATTAGCAATAATAAAATTTCTTATTCTGATCAAAATAGCGGGTAAAATGGTTACAGAAACCAATGTCATAACAGCAAATGAGCTTAATCTTTTTAGATATTTTGGCGATATCTTAGTAGATGGCAAAAATTTAGTAACATCTTTTTTATTCAGCATGATTACAATGGTAAAACATAATGATACCGCTGGATTTATGATAATAGCCCAAAATGCACCTTCTAGTTTATATTCCCAAACTAAGAAAACCGTAATTAGTAATCCTAAAATACTACTAACAATATTAAGTAGTATATACATCTTATATTTAGAATATCCGTTAATTATTGCCAAACACAAGGTGTTTACTGAATAAAAAGGAAGTGCTATAGCTATGGCTTTAAAAACAAAATTATACTGATAACTATTTCCAAAAACCAAATTATTCCAAAACGTTGGAAACAAATAAAGCCATGTAGACAAGAAAATGATTACTACCAAACACAAAAGATAGGAAGTTGATAACACAGATCTAATTTCCTTTTTATCACTCTTAAATTCTGCAATATATTTTACAATTCCATTATATAAACCTAGGGTACCAATCGATTGAATAGAGGTCAAAACATTTCGAAGATTACCAATCAACGCTAACCCTTCTGGACCTAAAAATATTGCAACTACCTTAAGACTTATAAAGCCAGTTATCATTTTTACGAATACACCTATGGCATTAAAAGAGCTAACTTTAATTAAAACATTGTTTTTTAGTTTATCAAAGTATGAATCCACTCCTTTAGTATTCGTTTAAGGTTTTTATAATCTTACTAACCTCCTGATCGGTTAAGCCCGTATTAAGCGGAATACTAACAACTTCTTTGTGCATTCGTTCCGTTATCGGTAATGAAAGCTCAGAAAACTCCTTTAGAGCGTTCTGTTTATGCGGTGGAATTGGATAATGGATATGATATCCAATTCCTAAATCATCTAAATATTCACAAAACTCTAAACGATTTTTGACTCTAACCACAAAAAGATGAAATACATGATTCTCTGAACCGTCCCAACCAGGCAACACAATTTTATCATTTTCAATTTCTGACAGATACCTTTTAGCAATTTGTCTTCGCCTTTGATTATCTTCCTTTAGGTCTTTTAACTTCTCCAATAAAAATGCAGCCTGCAGTTCATCCAATCTAGAATTAACCCCTAAATAATCGTTTTGATACTTTTTAGAAGAACCATAATTCCCAATACTTCTAACAACATCTGCTAATTCTTTATTATTAGTAGTTATTGCGCCCGCATCCCCCAATGCTCCCACATTTTTTGCAGGATAAAAACTAAAAGAAGAAGCATTACATAAGTCACCTACCAACCTATCATTGTTATATATTGCTCCGTGCGCTTGAGCGGCATCATCAATTACAAATAAATTATATCTCTTAGCAATTTCATTGATTTCTTTCATTTTCGCTAGCTGACCATATAAATGAACAGGCACAATCGCTTTGGTTTTATTAGAAATATGTTCTTCAATTCTATTAATATCTATATTAAAAGTATCTCTATCAGGTTCCACCAACACAGGTTGTAACCCAGCATATTTAATAGACAAAATTGAAGCTATAAATGTATTTGAAGGAACAATTACTTCGTCTCCAGAATTAATTTTTCCAAGTTCAATATATCCTTTAAGAATTATTGTTAACGCATCTAGTCCATTACCAACACCAACACAATACTTAGCTCCACAAAACTTAGCATAAGAATCCTCAAACTCTTTAACAAAAGTTCCTTTAATGTATCTACCTTCATCCAAAAACTTGGAAAAACAATCTTTATATTTTTCATGATAACGACTATTAATTTTATGAAGATCTAGAAATGGAATCAACTGTTTAGGGTTTGTCATTATCAAAAATATCTATCTACATTTATGAATTATCTTGTACAAAAAGAATTCAGTAGGATTCAGTTTTTATTATTACAGTATTAAAAATACCTTTACAGCAAAGATATTTGTTTTTGTGAAAGCCCATAAAAACGTATGATAATTTTTTAAAGTCTTTAATATAGGGACTTAACGTTACTTGAATGAAAATATTATTAGTAGGAGAATACAGTCGATTACACAATTCGCTTAAAGAAGGTCTAATAAAAAATGGACATGAGGTAACTATTGTGGGTAATGGTGATGTGTTTAAGAAATATCCAATTGATATAGACGTTGATGGAAGTATTGTAAAAAACAATTTTGTGCTTAATAAGATTAGACACTTAATTTTTAAAATTACTTCGATTGATATTGCATCTGTGGAATCCTACATTAAATTCAAAAAAAACAAGGCCTCTCTATCCAATTATGATTTTGTTCAATTAATTAACGAAACTCCTTTTAATATTGGACAATATTTCGAGAAAAAACTCTTAAAATTTCTTTTTCAAAACAACAAGAATGTTTTTTTACTTGCTTGCGGCGATGATTTTAGATTTATTTCTTATTTACTTTCTGGAAAATTTCCATACAGCACGGTAAGTCCTTTTTTAAAAGACAAAACTCTAAAAAAAGAATATAAAAACACTTTGAAATTTGTTTCTAAAAAACAAAAAAAAATACACGATTTCGTCTTTAAAAATATAAAAGGGGTTATTCCAGCAAGTGTGGAGTATCATATTGCTTATAAAAACACTCCTAAAGTATTACCACTGATTCCAAATCCTGTAAATATAGACTCTATCAAGATAATTCCTTTCGTAAAGCATAAAAAGATAAAAATACTTCACGGAATCAATACTTCAAATTACATAAAAAAAGGAAATGAATATTTTGAAAACGCCTTAACTACCATTATAAACAAATATCCTGATAAAATCGAATTAATTACCACCAAAGATCTCCCGTATAACCAATATATCAAACACTTCTTATCTGCAGATATTATATTAGACCAAACTCAGGCACACGATCAAGGGTATAATGCCTTAGAAGCCATGGCAATGGGCAAAGTGGTTTTTACAGGTGCTGGAGAAGACTTTAGAAAATATTATAATCTTAAAGATGTCGTAGCAATCGACACATCTCCTGACAGTGCTAAAATAGCTCAAGACCTAGAAAAATTAATTCTTAATACTGATCTGGTTTTTGAAATAGGAAAAAATGCCAGAGCATTTATCGAAAAAGAGCATCATTACATTAATGTCGCAAAAAAATATATTGAAACGTGGAAGACATACAGTTGACATCTAAACGACCAACTCATAAAAATCCTGTGTATAGATTTCGCATCCTAACTCCTCCTTCTGTTTTAACAATCCAAAATTATTTTCAGTAACTGTACCCATATCGAAAAAACGAAACCCTTCTTTTCTATATTTATTAATTAAAGAGATAAAAAGAAAATCCAACGCTCTATATTGTTCACCTTTATTGGTCACAGCTCCATATTGGGACTTTACTACTCCTTCACTTTTAAAAATGGTAATTCCTGCAAGAACTTCTTTATCTAAACTTATGACAAATTGTTTTATAGATTCGGGAAACCTTTTCTTTAATAAATCAATCTCTTGCAACGTATGAACAGGTTTTACATTATGCTTTTCTTTCAGCCTTGGTATCAAGACACTATTCCAGAAACCTGAAAAGTCATTTACTTCTTGTATTTCAAAACCAATATCTTTTCTTTTTTCATAATGCTTAAGTTTACTCTTATGAATGCTAGATGGTAGACTATAATCTATAGCTAAATTTAGATCTCTACGATAAATTTTCCCTCCATGTTCTGACAAAAAAAATGTAAACTCATTGGTTGGTTTTTTATTGTAAAAAATTGGTATAGTCTTAACAAATAGATTACGAACTTTATAAGAATCAAGAAATTTAATTATTTCAGAAAGAATATTTCTTACTTTTTCTCCTCCAATACTCTTTTTAAGAATTATACCTCCATAGGTTAAGCCTTGATGTGAATAAACCGCTTCATTCTTGATGTTAGCAGGAAAAACAGCTATCAACGTTGAATTATTAAAAACTAATAAAGAGAAATCAAGGAATCTATCAGAATGATATTCCATAAAATCCCGGTTAAAAAGAAAAGTACCGTTCTTAGAGTTATCTATAAAATCATTCCATAACGAATAATCTTCTTTTTGATATTTTTTAATTGTATACGTTGACAAAATAAGTATTTATGAAAGTGAAAATAGCTAATTTGTTTGAGTATCTGGAATATAAAACTTACTTTTAGATGATTAAGTAAAAAGTCATGCTTCTTTTCTTAAGAAAAGGTAATAAAAGTTTATACCCGCAATTGCTGTATTAGTAATTATTATTGGCAATGACCAGTTGAGTAAGACCCCATAAATTACAAAAGCCACACACCCCACAGTATTTATTAGACGAAGTTTTTTGATATTACGCATCAGAAACGATATAAGCACCATAAATGATGCAAAATAACCAACCAGTTCTATTACTAAATTTTGATCTAAAGACATAAAAAAATGTATTTTATCGATAAAAAATGTATTTTACCGTTATTTTAAAGGATTTTACAAGTTTACAGTTATTTCAAAAAATTACATTTGCGCGGACAAAAAAATTATACTAATAAACAATTACTCCTACAAACGAATTAATCCCAAAACCACAATTACCCCAAGATTTCGACAAAAAATCCCGAGTTACCTCGGGATTTTTTAATTATATATTATAAATAAGAAGTTTTAGACTTATACAATTTTATTTCTCTTACGCTCAACTTCTGTTAAGAATACTTTTCTTAATCGTAAATGATTAGGAGTAACTTCTACATACTCATCTTTTTGAATATATTCCAAAGCTTCTTCTAAAGAGAATTTAATTGCAGGAACGATCTTAGCTTTATCATCAGCTCCAGAAGAACGCACATTACTTAACTTTTTAGTTTTAGTAATATTAACTGTCATATCATCTCCTCTAGAATTCTCTCCTATCACTTGACCTTCATAAATATCCTCACCTGGATCCACAAAAAACTTTCCTCTATCCTGTAATTTATCAATTGAATATGGTATTGCAGAACCTTTTTCCATAGATACTAAAGATCCATTAATACGACCTGGAATATCACCTTTAAGTGGCTGATATTCTTTAAATCGGTGCGCCATAATGGCCTCTCCAGCAGTAGCCGTTAATAACTGATTACGTAATCCAATAATACCTCTAGATGGGATCATAAACTCACAAACCATTCGCTCTCCTTTGGCTTCCATGCTTAACATTTCTCCTTTACGCATTGTTACCATTTCTACCGCTTTACCAGATACATTCTCAGGTAAATCAATAGTTAATTCTTCAATAGGTTCGCATTTTACACCATCAATCTCCTTAATAATTACTTGCGGCTGTCCGATTTGTAATTCATATCCTTCTCTACGCATTGTTTCAATAAGTACAGATAAGTGAAGTACACCTCTACCAAAAACCAAGAATTTATCCGCACTATTAGTTTCATTAACTCTAAGTGCTAAATTTTTCTCTAATTCTTTTTCTAATCTTTCTTTGATATGTCTCGAAGTAACAAATTTTCCATCTTTACCAAAAAACGGAGAATCGTTAATCGTAAATAACATACTCATCGTTGGTTCATCAATTGCGATTGTTTTTAAACCTTCTGGATTTTCAATATCAGCAACGGTATCACCGATTTCAAATCCTTCTAAACCAACTAAAGCACAAATATCTCCTGCCTCTACTTTATCGACTTTCATTCTTCCTAAACCTTCGAAAGTATGAAGTTCTTTTATTCTTGATTTCTTTATAGTTCCATCACGTTTTACCAAGGAAACCTGCATTCCTTCCGTTAATGTACCTCTTTGTAAACGACCAATCGCTATACGACCTGTAAATGAAGAAAAATCTAATGATGTAATTAACATCTGTACTGTTCCTTCTTCAATCTTTGGCGCAGGAATATGCTCCATTACCATATCCAATAATGGTTCTATACTATCAGTTTCGTTCTGCCAATCATCACTCATCCAATTGTTCTTTGCAGAACCATAAACTGTTGGAAAATCCAACTGCCACTCCTCTGCTCCTAATTCGAACATTAGATCAAAAACTTTCTCATGTACCTCATCTGGAGTACAGTTCTCCTTATCTACTTTATTAACAACTACACAAGGTTTTAATCCTAAATCAATTGCTTTTTGAAGTACAAAACGTGTTTGCGGCATTGGCCCTTCAAAAGCATCTACTAATAATAGCACACCATCAGCCATATTTAATACACGCTCTACTTCTCCACCGAAATCGGCGTGACCTGGTGTATCAATAATGTTGATTTTAGTTCCTTTATAAGTAACAGAAACATTCTTAGAAGTAATCGTGATTCCTCTTTCGCGCTCTAAATCATTATTATCTAAAATTAAATCTCCTGTATTCTCGTTTTCACGAAATAATTGACAGTGATACATAATTTTATCTACCAAGGTAGTTTTACCGTGATCTACGTGAGCAATAATAGCAATGTTTTTTATAGCAGTCATATACGCCTGAATTTAAGGGTGCAAATGTACGTTATATTTTAATAGGTTGTACATTAAAACAAGAATAATAAAACAGCTTCAAAATCAAACACTTAAACCTCTCTTTTAAAGCTCCTTAAATTTCAGTTAACAATTAAGTATTCGAACAATAATATCTTGATAACATAGGGTAAGACGGCTAATATTCAACACTGTAATAGACATCAAACTTCTTGATAGATAATCTTTTCATTCGACCATTAAAACGCATATCTTTGCATTCTTAAAATATTGATATGGAACTTTCAAAGATTAAAAATCTAAAAAACCTTGATGCTAATAATTTTTTCCTTCTTGCAGGGCCTTGTGCTATTGAGGGAGAAGAAATGGCTTTAAGAATTGCTGAAAAAGTAGTAGAAATTACTTCTAAACTTAAAATTCCATATGTTTTCAAAGGTTCTTTTAAAAAAGCAAATCGAAGCCGTATTGATAGTTTTACGGGTATTGGAAATGAAAAAGCATTAAAAATATTACGTAAAGTAGGAGAAACTTTTGAGGTTCCAACAGTTACCGATATTCATGAGAATGATGATGCAGCTATGGCTGCAGAATATGTTGATATTTTACAAATTCCTGCATTTTTGGTAAGACAGACTGATCTAGTAGTCGCAGCAGCCAAAACCGGAAAAACAGTAAACCTTAAAAAAGGGCAGTTTATGAGCCCAGAAGCGATGCAACACGCAGTAAAAAAGGTTAACGATAGTGGTAGTGACTTAGCTATGATTACAGATAGAGGAACTATGTTCGGATATCAAGATATGATTGTAGATTTTAGAGGAATACCAACTATGAAACAATATGCTACAACAGTTCTTGATGTTACACATTCTCTACAACAACCTAATCAGACTAGCGGAGTAACGGGCGGAAGACCAGATATGATAGAAACGATCGCACGCGCTGGAGTAGTAACTGGTGTTGATGGTTTATTTATGGAAACGCATTTTGATCCTTCAAATGCGAAAAGTGATGGTGCTAATATGCTAGATCTACAATATCTAGAAAAGTTACTTAGTAACTTGGTTGCTATTAGACAAACCGTTAATTCGTTATAATTTTTTTATTTCTATGTAAATATGCTTGCTCAAGGAGGTCAATAAGCGTGTCTTCTTCTATTTCCTTTGGCTCAAAATAGCGTAAAGATTTAACGTATTTTCTTTTATCTGACACTAGCTTATCCATGTCCTTGGTAAAATATTGTGCTCCCCAAAAGCCAATATCCACATATCCTTTAGTTACATTTAGATAGCAAATAGGACTTTTATCTATGTAATAAAAAGGAACTTTCCACTTAAATAGCAATTGTACCTCTGGCAAAGTAGTTTCAATAAGTACCTGTAAATGAAGTAACATAGATCGAAATGGTTCCGGTTGGTTAAGAATATAATTTTCTGCAGGATTCAATAAAAAATGGTATTTTTAAATAGTTAATTTTACAATTATTAACCCCAAGATATCTAATCACATTGAAACCTCAAAACTCAATTCAATTAATCTTCTTTTTCCTTTTTTTATTACCTGGACTAGCTGAAAGTCAGATAAAAAAAAAGAAACAAGAAACATATACCATAGAAGCAACTGTTCTGGATAAGAGTACCAAAACTCCTTTGCCTTTTACGAATGTTTTAATTGACGGAACATCAATAGGAACTATAACTAATGAAGAAGGAAAATTTGAGTTAACTATTAGTAAAAAATATGAATCCCGTAAAGTTGTATTTTCTTTTGTAGGTTATGAAAACAGTAGTATATCAATAAAAAAATTAAAAGATACTTCTAAAAAAGTATACCTAAATCCAGTTTCTACCTCATTAGATGAAATTGTTGTAACGGTAAAAAACAAATACAAAGAACTGATTGATCAAGCTATTTCATTAATTCCAGAAAATTACTCTCAGCAATCCACTGAACTAGAAGCATATTACAGAGAATTAACAAAAATAGATAACAATTACACAAAATTCTCCGATGCTGCGAGCCTTATACATTACTCCGCTTATGATTCTAATTTTGATTATTTATTATCTAGGACAAATTACATGCAGTTTAATCGTCTAGAATATAATATTAACCAAGTTCCTTTTCCTGAGCCCCAAAAATTTGTAGCTGACACCAGAGACAAGGCCAAAATAATAGCCTTAAGAAAAAGTAATAATCTACAAGATTATAAAATTTTAGAACAATCAAAGAAATTAAAATCTATCGACACTTTAAATCTAAAATGGTTGGAAAATAATGAAATAGGTGGAGGTCCTCTTCGATTAACTGGAGCAGATAAAGTAAAAAGGAAAGAAGATTTCTTTGATTCTCAAATAAATAACAAATATCTTTTCACCCTTTATGGAAAGAGCACTTATAATAATAAGTTAGTTTATATTATTTCTTTTAAGCCAAAAGATTTCTCTGATATTGAAACTCCCTATATTGGTGAAGTGACTATAGAAGAAGATAGCAAGGCAATTATTTCATATCAATATAAACTTACTAACGAAGCAAAGAGTACTTTAAACCAGCGATTCGCAGCCCAACTAAAAACTCCAGAAGTTATAGAAAAAAGTAGCAAAAAAGCATTTATTACGCGCATTACCAGTCTAAAGAACTATCAAGTTTATGTTACATTCTCTGACTATAAGAGCACATGGTATCTAAAGCGAATTAAAGCAATTAATTCGTATGAAAACACAGGTGATTTATTCGAAAACTATAAAATAACTACAGAGTCAGAATTAATAGTTGGCGCGGTTAATATTGAAAAAATTTCTTCTTTTACTAATGACGAAATATTTAAAAATAATTTTTCTAATGCCCTATTTAACTACCCGCTTTCCTATGATAGCAATTTCTGGAATAACTACAATACCCTTATAGCTACTGGTGTTGTAGGAGAGGCATTAGAAGATTTAGAAGTTAAAGGAAGTTTAGAATCACAATTTAAACGTAAAAACTAATTCCGGATTAAGTTCAAAAAAATTTGTGAGTTTCAATATTTTAATTTTACTTTGTATTTCAAAGTACTTTTAATATGAGCACAGAAGATTATTTAAAAGATATTACGGAGATCAAGGATATGATGAATAAATCATCACGATTTTTCTCCCTTAGTGGTTTATCAGGAATATTAGCAGGTGGATATGCAATCATAGGTGCAGCAATTGCTTATTATCTTGTTAGTATCAGCGGTATAGATTATGTTATCGCCGAAGGAAAGATATTTAACTATATTCTAATTGACCTTGTAGCAGTAGCGCTTTTAAGCATTATAACCGGTATCATATTAAGCAACAGAAAAGCTAAGCAAAATAACGAAACCCTTTGGAATGGAACTTCCAAAAGATTACTCACTGCTTTTTTAATTCCATTGGTTACTGGTGGTATTTTTATTATCATCAAAGTTTATAATCATCATTATGGCCTTACTGGATCATTAATGCTAATTTTTTATGGATTAGCCTTAGTAAATGCGTCAAAATATACTATTGGAAATGTAAAATATTTGGGGTATGCAGAAATTATATTAGGTTTGGTGTGTTCTGTATTTCCAAATTATGGTTTCTGGTTTTGGGTTCTAGGGTTTGGGATAATGCATATTGTCTATGGTAGTTTAATCTATTTAAAACACGATAGATAAAATTCTTCGAAACACTTAAAATTTAAGCTTAAAAGCTAAGAAATGAGCAGTATTATTGGCAACATAAATAAAGCATTTGATCACCGAATACGACTAGGTATTATGTCCGTATTGGTGGTTAATGAATATGCCGATTTTAAAATGCTAAAGGACTTGTTAGGTGCAACGGATGGAAATTTAGCTAGTCACACCAAAGCGCTAGAAAAATCGGAATATATATTGGTTGAGAAATCATTCATAGGAAAAAAACCAAACACGCGATATAGTGCCACTAAAAAAGGGCGTGATGCCTTTAAAAAACATGTAGAAGCTATTGAAAAATTACTAAAGCAATAGCTATATTTTTTTATTTATTTACTTTGAATTTCAAAGTACTTTTAAAAATTAAAAATGAGATCAATATTATTAGAAATACTATATGAATGGAGTAAAATTCCATATCAAAAATGGTTCAAAAAAGAAGATCCTTGGGACATTTCAATATCACAACTGTTAAGATATCCTAAAACAAGTCTTGGATTTCACTTAGGGAGCTTTTTGCTACAACATGATTTCACACCTCAGCCTAAATTAGAAAATCATGATGTATTTCACGTACTAACAAAAACTGGAATTACAGTTCCTGAGGAAATATCAATGCAGTATTACCTTCTTGGTAACGGTAAAAAGAGTACATACTTATATACTGTTATTTTCATAGGAACCTTACTCTATCCTGATAAGTTTAAAGTATTTAGAAATGCATTTAAACAAGGGCGTAATGCCTATTCATTTCATCAATTGGATTTCAAAAAATTACTAGATCAATCACTGGACACCATAAGAACAACTTTTTTAATATCTACACCATGCAAATAACACAATCAGCAAATCGAAACGCCCTTATGATAGCAACCTTTAGCTTTCTTTTAGGCACGATACTCTTATTACTACATCTAATTGTTCCATGGGAACAAATAACCACAATAGGTCTATTTTATGTTATAATTGCCGTTGTTCTTAACGGAATAACTTTTATAGGATTATTAGCAAATACAGTTATCAATTATCACTGTTACAAGGAAAACTTAACCACTGTATTAGTTTTCTTATTAAATATTCCTATTGCTATTGGATACTTCTTAATCGTTATCAATAACCCTTTTCATACTATTATTTTATAATGAATTCTTTACAAAAACAACTCCCGTTTATTAAAGGTTTTAGTATAGCCGTAGCATTTAGCATAACACTTTTAATTATTAGAGTTACAAAATTAGATTCTGTTTTCTTTCTATTTTTAATCTGGAACTTATTTCTAGCCTGCATCCCATACGGAATAACAACCGTGCTTAGTTTTGACAGAATACACAAAAATAGATTTCTATTCGGATTAGGTTTTATAGCCTGGTTAGCTTTTTTACCTAACGCGCCTTACATACTAACCGATTTACAGCATATTAGACTTAGTTCTCTACATTCTGTATGGTTCGATGTGCTTCTCATCTTATCTTTTGCCATTAACGGATTAATAATTGGATTTGCTTCTTTGCGAACAATGCAGCGACTACTTCGGGAACACTTTTCTAATAAGGCCACCAATTTCATCATACATCTAACCCTATTATTATGTGGGTTTGGTATATACATGGGACGTATACTTCGATGGAATAGTTGGGATCTCATTCAAAATCCATTACATATTCTAGGTGACATATTTAGGCGAATAATATCACCTATCGAACATATACATACTTGGGTATTTACCATTGGTTTTGGTAGTTTTTTAATCATCACCTATCACTTAATACAACATTATCACAAAGAAAATAACTAAAAAGACAATCATTATAAATTTAAACAGTCATGGAAAATCAAAAACCAAAAAAATCCTTTGGACAATGGATAAAAACCTCAATTACCATTCGTATGCTTATGGTAGGCATATTAATTTTAGTTCTATTGATTCCACTTTCTTATATCAAAAGCCTAATACAGGAACGTTCTATAAGACAAGAACAAACGGTAGTAAGTGACATCAACCAAAAATGGGGGAATCAAGTAATGCTCTATGGACCTATTCTAAAACTTCCATATCAAACTCATAATATCAAAAAAATATGGGATGAAAAAACTAAATCATATACTGAAGAAGACATTATTACGGTTCGACATGCTTTCTTCTTTCCTAATTTATTAGATATCAAAGCAAACGTTACATCTGACACACTAAAAAGAGGTATTTACAAATCTCCAGTATACACTTCTGACATGAAGATTAAAGGATCATTTACAATACCATCTTTTGATACTCAAGATATTCCAGAAGAAGATATTTTATGGGATAAGTCTACTATTATTCTTAACTCTACAAATCTAAAAGGAATAAAAAGTAATCTCCAATTAAAACTCGGTACAGAAAATTACTTACTCCAATCAAAATACTCAAAAGATTCATACACCAATACGTTAGAAACTAAATTTCTAAACGAAAACTCATGGCCAAAAGAAAAAGCAATTAACTTTAACCTAGATCTTATCATCAACGGAAGTAATCAACTAAAATTCATCCCGGTAGGTAAAGAAACTAATGTAAGTATAACTTCTGATTGGGCTTCTCCAAAATTTGATGGAAACTATTTACCAGATCCAAAAACTAAATCAATTACCGAGAAAGGTTTTAAAGCTAACTGGAAAGTATTACAGGTGAACAGAGAATTCGAACAAGAGTTTTTTGGAGAGTTACCACATATTAATTCATCTGCCTTTGGAGTAAAATTTATTGTCCCTGTAGATGATTATCAAAAGAGTGAAAGGACTGCCAAATATGGATATTTAGTTATAGCACTTACCTTCTTAGTCTTCTTTTTAATCCAAACTATTAGCAAGATAAATATTCATCCATTCCAATACTTAATGATAGGGTTAGCACTGACCATGTTTTATACTTTACTGATATCAATCTCCGAACACTCAAGCTTTTTATATGCTTATCTAATTGCTGGTATCTCCGTAATAGTATTAATTTCTGTATATACTAAAGCAATTCTTAGAAGTTTTAAGTTTATGGCCATGATATCAGCATCTTTGACTGCTCTGTACGCCTTTATATTTGTAATTATTCAGTTAGAAGATTACGCATTATTAGTAGGTAGTATTGGATTGTTTTTAATACTGGGAACCATTATGATGGTATCTAGAAAAATTGATTGGGGGAATGATGGAGTTTAATTTTTTTTATATAAACCACATAACTATTTTTTAAAATAACAAACAAAAATGCTGGTTAGTTAGTTGAGAAAAGTCGTGCTTCGAATTTGTGAAGTGCGGCTTTTTTTTAACAAAGATTTGTTTCTTTTAGAAATTGTGTTTCACAAAGAAAACCGTTACTTTTCGTTCTTAAACAGATCT
Source organism: Aquimarina sp. MMG015 (assembly GCF_018100855.1). Taxonomy (NCBI): domain Bacteria; kingdom Pseudomonadati; phylum Bacteroidota; class Flavobacteriia; order Flavobacteriales; family Flavobacteriaceae; genus Aquimarina; species Aquimarina sp. MMG015. The sequence continues at coordinate 61,690 of NZ_JAGJEB010000012.1, read as the reverse complement.
TAACTCATATTGGACCAACAAAAAGAAAATACTAATGAAAAAAAACATATTTGTGTCAGTAATACTGGTTTTCAGTTTATTTATTTTCTCTTGCAAAAAAGAAACCGATAAAAAAATAGTCACAGAAGAGATAAAATTCACAAAAGAAGGAGAACTATCTATTTATAACTTACAAGATTCAATCCCAAGTCAAATTGTTTCGTTAGGCATAGAAATCGCGGATAACGATTATGAAAGAGAAACGGGACTGATGTATCGTAAAACTATGGAAGAAAAAAGAGGTATGTTATTTATTCAGGAGAAGTTTAAACTACAAAGTTTTTATATGAAAAATACATTGATCCCTTTAGATATTATCTACATTGATGATCAATATAAAATCGTGAGTTTTCAAAAAGATGCAAAGCCATTAGACGAAACATCTCTTCCTTCTGGAAAACCTGCTAAATATATTTTAGAAATAAACAGTGGGTTATCTGATCAATGGAATTTAAAAATTGGTGATTCTATATCCTTTAAAAGAAACTAAACTTATCTGAGTCAAATAAAAACCCTTGAAAGATTATTCTTTTCAAGGGTTTTACCCAGGGATAAATCGGAAAAATTATTTAATAATCTTCACAACCTTATTAATAGTTTTACCACTGAATTTCACAAAATATATTCCTTTTGTCACATTAAGAGGTATTGATATCACTCCATTTTTACTTGATATCACATCAGAATAATACAATCCTCCTTTTACATCTCTAATCGTAACACTAAGAGACCTATCCTCTCCCGATATATTAAAGTTAATCTCATCTTTAAAAGGATTAGGATAAGGTGAAGAAATCCTTACCGCATTTTTTTCTGGTTCTTTATTTAAAGGCTCATTTACCCAACCATTATCATACCATCCTTCACCGCATATTTCTAAATCTCCTGTTTGTTGTTCTCCATTTATACTAAAAATAACTTTTGCACATGTTACCCCAGATAATGTATACTCATACCATCCATCTCCATCTATATCCGTCATTTGGACACCAGGCCAAGAAGTAGTCAAAGATGTGGGAGTTGTTTCCCAGTAATATAATGTTACAGAATTCCAATTGGTATTGTTATTATTAAAATGAATTGTCAATTCATCATCAGAAACATCTCCAGGACAAGCTGTTGGACACTGATCATACCATTGATTAGTAGATGAATCATACCATCCATCTACTTCTCTCATCAAATCATATGATTGCCCTCCATTGTTGTTGTTATTAAACACAATACCTATGTCAGCATTTTCTTCGATCAAAAATGAGTACCACTGTGAGGATTGTTCTCTATCCATTGATCTACCTGGCCAATTCCAACCAGGTAATGGTTGATTTGTATTTTTATCAAATAAATACACATATACATCATTCCAGTTAGACATATTTCGATAATAAACAGTAAATGATTGAGCCTCGGTGATATTATAATCTTCAGAAATAATCGATGACTGACCGCTACTATTGTAAGCAATAGCCCTTAATGTAGTATCTTCTGTAAAAATCAATTCATTTTGATATAAAGAACTAGAATCCGAAGGTTCTGATCCATCTATGGTATAATAAATTACTCCTTGATTGGTAGTCGATAAATTTACCGAAACGCTTCCTTCATAAGATCCTCCTAATGGAGTAACTGACAATTCAGGCAATCCTAAAACTCCCGGACAATCCGAAGGGCATTGATCATACCAAATATTTTCTGAATACACATACCAACCATCTACATTTCTAAATTGATCATCTGACTGTTCTCCATTTCCATTTGTAAAAACAAGACCAACCTCTACTGACTCCGCTATGGTTGTAATGTACCAAGGCGAATCTTGTTCTTTAGTCATTAATTTACCTGGCCAATTCCAACCGGGTAATGCTGCATTATTATTTTTATCAAAAGCGTATACATAAACCTGACTCCAATTAGAAGTGTTCTTAAAGTGAATACTATAAGAAGGCAGGTCACCAAATGTATAATTCCTAGTGATTACTTCGGAAGAATTTCCATCTTCATCAAATGCTATTGCTTTTAAGATGATTGGTTCACTATCAGCATTACCAATATCGAATGAATTCGAATATTCAGTACTTGATTGATCAGGATCTGATCCATCTATAGTATAATAAACAACAACCCCATCATTAACAGATGTTGTTGAAGCTTCTAACACTACTTCAATCGTATCATCATAATTTCCAGAATCAGGGGTTACAGTTAGAGTTACCTGATCACTACTATTAAATTCTCCAACATATACATGTTGAATAGGGGTCTTAAACACATTCCCCTTGGTATCCACAGCTTCTACATAATAATCTACCAATACATTAAAGAGGCCTTTAATCTCTGCATAACATAAATCTGCAATAGCTGTTGGTTCTATAAATAAATCAATTTCTGGATCTTGTGTTACATTACCTTTTGGAAATTCTTTCTGTATCATAGAGATACTATTCCAAGAACTCACACCTTCACTAGTTGAATATACGTCATTCACATTATCAGAAATAGGATTTACGCCATCATTATCTGTTCTATATTTTAACTCTACTGAAGCCAGACCATTTACATCATGTGCAAATGTCCAAACATGAAAATCAGAAGTATTCTGAACTTCTTGATATGCATAAATAGGCCCAAACCCTTTACCTCCAGGATTATACGGAAAACGTTGTGGAATAAACACAGATGGCGGAGTATTGTCTTGTTCTGGGGCGTCTCCAATTTCTGCTTTCGCATGTTCTATTGCAATATTACCCGCTAGCGTCTGCTTAACCTCCATATCAATTGCTTTTCCATAATACATATAACCACTAGTTAAAGATGGTAAGAAAAAATGCCAAGCTTTTTCCGCATTGGAAGCCCCGAAAGAAGGGTCAATAACTTTTGCAAGATCAACACCTCCACTATTGTCCTCTGCAGTTAAAACATAGTTTTCTGCAGCAGTTATTACCGCCCAATTTCTAGCATCCTCAGTCCATCCATCCGGATTAAACGTATAATCTGTGGTATCATACAAAGGCCATAACCAATTAATAAATTGAGGGTGTCCCCAATCATTAGCAGCATTTACCCAAGATCCATCTTCTACTCTCACAATATCACTTTCTGGAACTGGGTAAGAGTTTAAGAATTGTTGTATTGTAGTGGGATCATATCCTTTAGAAGCAGCTTCATTAGCAAATCCAGGAACAGACTCTTGGTAATAACTATCTCCACCACCCCAAGCATTATCTCCATCATGAGCAAGCAATACAATCGATGGCTGACTTGCGTTACTAAAAGGAGCAATATTAGCATCTATTTCCCCTGTTCCCATAGAACTAAATCCGTTCTGATAACTCAATAAATCTGCCATCGGTACAACATCCATTTTATATGCTTGACCAGTTTCTGGATCAATATATTGCGCTTTGTGTGCTTGATAACAATATGGAGCGGCAAAAGTTCCTCCTCTCCCGTCTATTTGACCTTTCCACCAATTCTGTCCATTGGTAGCTACTTTATCCGCAGCATTAGGTGGGTCAATATTAACCCCAGAAGTTCCATAATCCAATGGGTAATCGTTTAAAGTACGTGATAAATGGCTATTAGCTACAACAGACCATTGAAAACCCTCTTCTACCAAAACCTTTATGATCCTTTCGGAAAAAGAACATTCTGCTGGCCAAAAACCTTTAGAATACTCTCCTCCAAAAGTTTCAGTCATTATTAATTTATGCGTTTTCAATTCCATTCTTAAAGCACGTTCACTTATTAATGTTGCTAATGCATGATGAAACGTAAATCCCGTTAGATCCATCCTAGGCTGTCCACCAGATGTTTTCCAGTTTTTAGCTTCTATAAAATTATTTTCCCAGCCCTGGCTATAACCCCAAACTCCAGCATTTCCTAGGCTATTTACATTTTCTATCAAGCAACCAGAATAATTAACCTGCGCACCACCATTTGGTAATCCCAACAATGTTTGAACAGAGTTCTTTGGTCCATACTGATATGCTTTTACACGATCATATTTCCCAAAAATTTCCTCCAAATTATTTAATGGATGACTTATTCCATCATCATAAATATTCCAGGAGTCACCAGAAGTTTTTAGATTATGAGACTCTAGAACAGTCTGATAGCGGTTAGGATTTTCTTTACTTTTCTCAGGCCAATAATTGGGCTGTTGCATATGCCACAAATAAGAAGTGTGGACTTGTTGTGCTACTATCCCCGAATAGACAAATAGCAATACCAAAAATAAGTTAGTGTTTTTCATGAATCTTGTGTGTTAAATATATAATAGTGTTATGTTGTAAAACAACATTTATATATTCCAACGACAACTAACCCCTGCAAAGAAAATTTTCCCAGATCTTGTATTTGCAAACTACCTATAGATACTTCAGCGTCATTATATGTTCAAAAAAATGAACAACTAAAACTTTCGATTATGTATAACTACATAATACTAAAAAGTGGATAGCTGCTATTTTTACATCACACTCTTAAACTATCAATTAGTCAAAAAATTAACTATTTAATAGTGATATTTTCAAATGTAGGTAATTAAAAAAAATAATTTCTTACTCCATTATTACGCAAACGATATAGTGTTAACAAAAAGACAAAGATTCATAAAACCGTAACCTATCATTAGGGAAAATTCAAACAAAAAAAGAGTTGCATCCAACAAAGGACACAACTCTTTTTTTTCAAAATTTATAGAAAACTTACTCTTCAGTCTTCTTCTTTTCTTTTAAACCTACTTTCTTCACCGTATCATACATTACAGGAGTTGCAATGAATAATGAAGAATACGTACCTACTAATACACCAATAATTAATGAGAACATAAACCCTCTTAATGGTTCAGCAAAAATAAAGATTGCTATCAATACTAATAAAGTAGTTAACGAAGTATTTAATGTACGACTTAATGTACTATTTAATGCTCCATTAATATTCTTGTCTAATGACCAACCTGTGTGTTCCGCAAAATATTCACGGATTCTATCAAACACAACCACCGTATCATTCAGAGAGTACCCTACAACCGTTAATATGGCTGCAATAAAGGCTTGATCAATTTCCATATTAAATGGCATAAATTTCCAAGTAATTGAGAATACACCTAATACAACTAAAACATCATGAAATACTGCTGCTACTGCACCTAAACTAAACTGCCATCTTCTAAATCTAAATAAGATATACAAGAATACTACAATTAAAGATCCGATAACCGAAACAAATGCTGCTTGCTGAATATCATCTGCAATAGTTGGTCCTACCTTTCTAGAAGACATAATACCCACTTGCTTATCTTCATCTCCATTAGAGAATTCCGCATAAGTCATACCATCTGTCAAATAAGGTTTTAAAGCAGTAAATAAAGAATTAGAGATTTCAGAATCTACTTCTTCACCTGTTTCATCTACCTTATATTTTGTTGTAATCTTTAATTGATTATTAGCACCTAAGGTTTTTGCTTGCGCACTACCAAAAACAGCTACCAAATCCTTTTCTACATCTGTAGGCACTACATCCTGAGCAAAACGAACAGTATAGGTTCTTCCTCCAACAAAATCTACACCTTCATCTAATCCTTGTCCTGGAGTAAATAGTGATACAAGACCAGCTACTACGATAATACCCGAAATCACATATGCAATCTTTCTTTTTGCAAGGAAATTGATATTTATATTCTTAAATAAATTCTTAGTAGCCGCAGTAGAAAATGCTAGTTCTTTACCATTTTTACCATATCCATCAATAAATAATCTTGTAATAAAGATTGCAGTAAATAAAGATGTAAGAATACCAATTAACAAAGTTGTTGCAAATCCCTTAATTGGACCTGTACCAAAGAACAAAAGAATTAAACCTGTTAGACCTGTTGTAATGTTTGCATCTAATATAGATGACAATGCATTATTAAAACCGTCTTTAATTGCATCTACTTGAGATTTCCCTTTTGCAAGTTCTTCTTTAATCCTTTCAAAGATAAGTACGTTCGCATCCACAGACATACCAATCGTTAATACAATACCCGCAATACCAGGTAATGTCAATACAGCTTTTAATCCAGCTAGTACTCCAAAAATAAATAGAATATTTACTACCAAAGCAACATCAGCAAAAGCTCCAGCCTTACCATAGTAAAAAATCATCCAGATTAAAATCAACACCAATGCAATACCAAATGACATCACTCCACTATCAATAGCCTCTTGTCCTAAAGACGGTCCTACTATTGCACTCTCAATAATATCTGCAGAAGCTGGTAATTTACCAGCTCTCAATACATTTGCTAAATCTTGTCCTTCTTCAACAGTAAAGTCTCCAGAAATTTCACTTCTACCTCCAGAAATTGGTCCTTTAGAAACACCCGGTGCAGAATATACTATATTATCTAAAACGATAGCAATCTGACCTCTGGTTTGCGAAGCCCTTCCTGTCATTTCTTCCCATTTCTTAGCTCCTTTACCATCCATCTGCATGGTTACTATTACATTATTAACCTGATCATAAGTTTGTGCAGCATCCGTAATTACTCCTCCACTTAATTCTGGAGTACTATCACGGTTTCCTTTTAATGCATATAAATCTACTCTCTCGCCTTCTTTCTCAGGTTTACTCCAAGCAAATTTTGTGTACCTCAAAGCTTGAGGTAATAAAGCTCTAATGTCTTTTCTATTTAAATACTCATCAAATTGCTCTACATCCTTAATTGCAACTGAGATCAATGCTCCTCCAACTGAAGGAGGACCGATTAAATCGTTTATTGGATTTACCTGTGTTTCTACATCTGTAGAATCTTCTGAATCTGCTAATAATTTTTCTATTTCAGCATCTGCATCCGTTTTAGTTGTATCTGTCTGAACAGTATCTAATACTTTTTCTGATTCCGTAACCTCATCAGTTACTTCTTCTTTAACTTCTACACCATCTTTGGCTTCTAATTCTTTCTTAAGTTTCTCATTCATTCTGCTTAAGAAAATACCAAGCTCTTGAGCATTTTCTACATCCCAAAATTCTAATTGTGCAGTACTCTGTAAAAGCTTTTTTACACGATCTACATCTTTAGCTCCTGGCAACTCTACTAAAATACGCCCTGACTCTCCTAAACGTTGGATATTAGGTTGTGTAACCCCAAACTTATCAATACGCTTACGAAGTACTTCGAATGCTGAAGTTACTGACTCGTCAATTTTTCTTTTTAAAACTGGCTCTACAATGTCGTTAGACATATCAAAAGTGATATCATCACTTAAATTTTTATTCGCAAAAATATCCGGAGAAGCTAACTGAGCATCCGGTATTTTTTCAAACTCTATAAAGAAATCTTCAACATATGTATTCTGACTATTTTTCTGAGTCTGATCGGCAGCATCTAACGCCTGGATAAAAGCAGGATTTTTAGAATTATTGGCCAATCCTTCTAAGATATCTCTAACAGAAATCTGAAGAATTACATTAATTCCTCCTTTAAGGTCAAGACCTTTATTTAGTTCTTTTGACTTAGCATCGTTATAACTAAAATTTGCAAAAATTGGATCCTTACCAATAGAATCTAAATACGTTTTTTCTGCTGTATCTCTTAATGCAGAGGCATCTGCTTCTGGATGTTTAGCTAAGGCATAAGCTTCAGCTTCTTTTTCTTTTGTGTATGTTAAGTACGTAAACGATAATTGGTAAATACATACCAATCCAAATAAAATCGCAAACACTCTAACAAGTCCTTTATTTTGCATTATTATTTATTTTGGTCAAACCCTTTTAAATCAAATAGGATTCAACAATTATTAATTTATTAGAATTTCATTATTGGAAAGCTCTGTCAAATCTTAGACATGAGCTATATTAAAAAGTCAAATAGGATTTAGAAAAAAACAACTCAATTACTTTCTTCTTATCTGACTTCCTAAAAATTGGAGATGTAAGGAATATTAAAATTAATATATCCTTAATTAAGAAATTGGTCCTGCTCTTACCTCAGGAATTTTATAAGAAATATTATCTATTGTGATTGCAATAGATTTATTAACTTTTTGAGCTAATTTTGTTAGTCTAGCTAAATGATCAATATCATTTTCGGCTACAAAACTATGTGCATAAAAACCTGAAGCTCTATCCTGTTTTTGTTTAACCTCTAGAACAAAAATTCCATTAAAATCCGTATTGGAGTCTGTACTTTTTTGAATTTTATAAACATCTAGATTATAGTCCGAAGAATTTTTGTTGAACGGAAATTGGTCGTCTGCACTATTCTGATCAAATAAAATATGATTTAAGGCAACACCTTGTTCTTTAGACAGTATTTCTTTGATACTTTCTACATCAGCATCACTATAATAAGCTATCTTAAGCTTACCATTATTTAAATCCTTTGAAATCCGAGTGTTTCTAACCCCAATAGATTCCAATTGTTTTTTCACAAGTGCAATTGCGTTTTGCGCTTCTGAAGAAGTAACCTCAACATCAGTAAACTCAAGAACAATTTCTTGATTAGGCACTACAGTTTGATGCTGCATCACAACTAATAGTGCAAATGCAGTAATCAAAATTTTGAAGTACCATTCTTTTTTCATGATCGCAAATATAAAAAAATTAAAACTGCATTTCTAAAGTCTTACAACAAATATCTTCTTAGAAAAACTAAATAACTCTGTGGCTATGATTTTATTTTATTACAAACATTTAAAGTTATAAAAAAACAAAGAGTTACTATGTAATAGCAACTCTTTGGCAATTCTATATAAAGGATATTATTAGACTATAATTCTAATAATCCATTAGTTTTCTTAACTCCTTCTGCACTCTCTGCAAGTTTAGCTTTTTCAGCATCACTAAGTTTAATTTCTACAATCTTTTCGATTCCGTTTTTACCTAGCACTACAGGCGCTCCTATACAAAGGTCATTTAAGCCGTACTCACCTTCCAACAACGTGGAACAAGGGAATATTTTTTTCTGATCACAAGCAATAGCCTGAACTAATCCTGATACTGCAGCTCCTGGAGCATACCATGCTGATGTCCCTAATAATCCGGTAAGTGTAGCTCCACCAACCTTAGTATCAGCAGCAACCTGCTCTAAGCGCTCATCAGAGATATATTCTGAAACCGGAACACTATTTCTTGTCGCTAATCTAGTTAGAGGCACCATACCTTTATCACTATGTCCTCCAATCACCATTCCATCAACATCAGAAATTGGAGCTCCTAATGCTTCAGCTAATCTATACTTAAAACGAGCACTATCTAAAGCTCCACCCATACCAATAATTCTATTCTTAGGAAGATCTGTAGTTTTATGTACTAAATATGTCATTGTATCCATTGGATTACTCACTACAATAATAATTGCATTTGGAGAATGCTCAATCAAACTAGAAGAAACTGATTTTACAATCCCTGCGTTAATACCAATCAATTCTTCACGTGTCATTCCAGGTTTACGCGGAATACCAGATGTAATTACAGCAATATCACTTCCTGCAGTTTTAGAATAATCATTTGTAGTTCCTGTTATCTTAGTATCAAACCCGTTTAAAGAAGCTGTTTGCATCAAATCCATTGCTTTACCTTCTGCATATCCTTCTTTAATATCTAACAATACTACCTCTGAAGCAAAATTCTTAATGGCAATATACTCGGCACAACTTGCACCTACTGCACCAGCTCCTACTACTGTAACTTTCATTATCTCTATATAATTTTGATTAATATTATCTTGGTATATTGAATCTCTTCAATATCAGCGCGAAAATACAAATTCTTTAACGATTTTGTTTGTGAATTCTTAGTTAAATTACCAACCAAAATTCAATCCTATAGAGAGATTTTGATAGTTCTGAAGCGTATAATCTAAATTGGCTCTAAAAAAACCTAATTTCACATTAGCTCCAATAGTGGCTTTAAGTCCAGAAGCTTTATTATTTACAGAAATTGGATCCTTAACAGTTTGACTAGCTAGTGGACCTCTTTGAATCTCATAAGTACCCAAAATATCTGCTTTACTATTTCCTGCATAATACCCAAAACCACCGTAAAAATTAAATTTAGGAAGCTTCGTTGAAATAATACCACTAACCAACCATGAATTAGACTTCAATCGTATTTCCTGATCTGCCCCATCAATCTGACTATCCGCGGTAAAATCATAAAACCCTCTAACATTAGTATACCCTATTAATCCAGAAAATCTAAAAGGAAGTCTTTTCCAAGAAAAAATCCAATCCGTCAATTCATGCTGAATTGCCAATCCATAAAGAAAAACTTCTGTGTTCTCTCGCACAGCAATTTTTGGTAAAAATCTTGCTTTAATCTCTGTGCTTCTTGATATCCCCATAGACCCCTGAAGAAATCCTGTGGGTGCAATATTTACTTCTTTTCCACCAATCCCATCTGGAAGTGTAATTTCCACTTGCCCTAATTGTCCTTGATCCAAAACCACCGAAATATCTCCACGATTTCCACCAAAAGCATTAGCCACCAACTGACTCGAAGGACCTTCACTAAATTCTAAACCTTCATATTCTGCTGTATTGAGAATAAATGACTGCTTTTCTTCTCTTACAAAAGAAAGATTTCCGATAAAACCTACCTCAAAACGCCACAACTTTTTTACTTCGGCAGTTTTATACCAACCATTAGACATACTATTTACCAACAATTCTCCTGCCGGAGCAAAATAATCAGTACTAAAACGCTGTGCATTTTCTATACCTAATTCTAATAACTGATCTACATTAGTTTGAGAATATGACACTTTAAACAAAAGCATCGTAAAAAGTAGTATCGTTTTTTTCATCTGTTTCTATCTATGGTTGTTCAATAATCAGATGGAATGCACATAAACTAATAATATTTGAAAAAGTATTCAAACATTTTAGGTCTGTTCATTTCACAAGATTTGGGTTTAATAGGCGGGACAATATATAAAAAAATCCGCTATACATAGTATAACGGATTTCATTCTAAATTATTTAATAACACTTACATTACGCATCAATGTTTGCATAAACGGCATTTTTCTCAATAAATTCTCTACGTGGCGGCACCTCATCTCCCATTAACATAGAGAAGATTCTATCCGCCTCTGTTAAATTATCAATTGTTACCTGACGCATCGTTCTAAACTCTGGATTCATAGTAGTATCCCATAATTGTTCAGCATTCATCTCTCCAAGACCTTTATATCGTTGAATTTTAGAATTTTCCCCAAATTCTTTAACAATCATATCTCGTTGATCATCATTCCAAGCATATTGCTTTTTAGCACCTTTCTTAACCAAATATAACGGTGGTGCGGCAATATAAATATGACCTGCTTCGATCAATTCTTTCATATAACGGAAAAAGAATGTAAGAATCAGAGTTGATATATGACTACCATCCACATCGGCATCACACATAATTACAATTTTATGGTATCTTAATTTAGAAAGGTTAAGTGCCTTACTATCTTCTTCTGTACCAATAGTAACTCCAAGAGCCGTGAATATATTTTTTATCTCTTCATTCTCAAAGACTTTGTGATGCATTGCTTTTTCTACATTCAAAATCTTACCACGTAGTGGCAAAATAGCTTGAAACATACGATCACGTCCTTGTTTTGCAGTTCCACCTGCAGAATCTCCCTCGACAAGGAACACTTCGCACAAAGCTGGATCTTGTTCTGAACAATCAGATAACTTTCCAGGCAACCCTCCTATACTCATTACCGTTTTACGCTGTACCATTTCACGAGCTTTCTTAGCTGCGTGACGTGCTTGAGCTGCTAAAATTACTTTCTGAACAATCGTTTTAGCATCTGAAGGGTTTTCTTCAAGATAGTTTTCTAACATTTCAGAAACCGCTTGAGAAACTGCAGAAGTAACTTCTCGATTTCCTAGTTTAGTTTTTGTTTGTCCCTCGAATTGCGGCTCAGCCACTTTTACAGAAACGATTGCTGTCAACCCTTCTCTAAAATCATCACCTGCTACTTCGAATTTTAACTTATCAAGCATACCAGAAGCGTCTGCATATTTCTTTAAGGTAGAAGTAAGTCCTCTTCTAAAACCTGAAAGATGCGTACCACCTTCGTGCGTATTAATATTATTAACATATGAATGAAGATTCTCTGCATAAGAGTCATTATAAATCATAGCAACTTCTACTGGAATATCATTCTTCTCTCCTTCCATTGAAATTACATCGCCAATGATCGCATTACGACTGGTATCTAAGAATTTCACAAACTCCTTTAATCCTTCTTCGGAATGGAAAGTTTCAGAAACGTGATTCCCTTCTTCATCAGTATGTCTCTTATCCGTAAGAATAATTGTAATACCTTTATTAAGGTATGCCAACTCACGCATACGACTTGCTAAAGTATCATAATTATACTCTAGAGTTTGCTGAAAAATAGTAGGATCAGGTTTAAAAGTAACAATTGTACCATTAAAATCAGTATCTCCAGTGGATTTTACAGGGTATAAAGGTTTTCCTCTTTCATACTCTTGTTCCCAAACCTTACCATCTTTATGTACAATAGCATGTAAATGATCAGATAGTGCATTTACACAGGAAACTCCTACTCCGTGCAAACCACCAGATACTTTATACGAATCTTTATCGAATTTACCACCAGCTCCAATCTTAGTCATTACAACCTCTAAAGCCGAGACACCTTCTTTTTTATGTATCCCTACAGGAATACCACGACCATTATCTTTAGTAGTAATGGAATTATCTTCATTTATTGTAACATCGATAGCATCACAATGACCAGCCAATGCTTCATCAATGGAGTTATCCACAACTTCATATACCAAATGGTGCAAACCTCTAGTCCCTACATCTCCAATGTACATGGATGGACGCATGCGTACATGCTCCATTCCTTCTAACGCCTGAATACTATCGGCAGAATAATTATTTTTCTTTGCTTCTTCGCTCATAAATCAGCTTTATTTATTACAATTTTTGGTCAACAAACAAAGATAAAAAAACAGCTAAATGTTCAAAGGGTTTTATAAGGTATGATTTAAAGAGTTATCAACAATTAGTTAAGAACAAGACTAGGAAAAGAAAAAAACTCCTTAAAAGTGATTAAAACAGCCTTAAAATCGATTTAAGATTAAATTAATACTTTATATAATTCTCCTAAAACAAATACAATGCTTTGTAAACAAACACTTTAACATCAAAAAGAATCTTTTACAAAAATGCAGATTTATTTTCTTCATCAGAAAATAAATCTAAAAGCAAACAACAATATTAAAATAATGTTCTCCCTTAATATCTTTACGTTTTCTCACCCAACTCTTACGAATAATAAACGCCTCTTAATTAAAGGACGTTATTCACAATAATACAACTTACTTCCGTTAAACCAACCAGACTACAGATGTAGTCGAATTAAAGGAAATACACACAATCAACAAATTTAATTTTTAAAAATGAAGACTAAAAATTTAATGAATTTAGGCAAAATTGCTTTTATCTGTCTAGGACTAACAATAGGTTCTTGTACAAATGAAAATTTTGATGAAGAAATTAGCAATGAGGAAAACAATGATATTGAACTTCTAAAAAAGTCCTTTCTAGGAGAAGCTATTTATGTTCAAGACTTAGGCAATGGAGAATATTTATCTGGTGACACTAAGTATTTTGAAAGTCAATTTGATAATGGTAATTTCAATGAAGATCCTGTACCTGGTGAAGAAGTTGAAAGGCTTGGAGTTTTTCCTGGAATCACAAAATGGCCGAATAACACTGTGATTTACGTGTTGGATAACAGCTTAACTTCTAATCAAATTTCAGTCACTATAGCATCTATGGAAGAATGGTCTTCTAAGACCAATATTAGATTTAAAGAAAGAACTAACGAAAATTACTATGTAACTATTCAAAATGATGGCCAAACTTGTAATTGCGGAAGAGCAAATCTTGGTGTAAATGGAAACAGAGGAACAATCACTATAGGTACCAGAACAGGCACCGGAGTCATGATTCATGAAATAGGTCATACTCTTGGGTATATCCACGAACAAAATCGTAGTGATAGAGATCAATTCGTAAACATACTACCTGAAAACATTCAGAACGGAGCTATAAGCCAATTCAGAATAACAAACAATTCTGTTAATCCTGGTGCATTTGATATAAATTCTATCATGATCTATAGCAGTTTTACATTTAGTAAAAATGGGCAACCAGTTATGCTTACGTCTGCAGGAAATCGCATACCTTTTAATGGTCGTTTATCTACTGGGGACATCGAGGGGACTAATATTATTTATCCAGCTGGTGATGGTGACGGAGATGGTGACGGAGATGGTGATGGTGATAGTGACGGAAATGACATCTGTGATGGAATAGACGAATGGTCTAGAAACATTAGATACAGTGTTGGAGACAAAGTTATTTATCAAGGTTTTTTATATGAAAGAGATTTTAACAGCTGGAATCGTTTAGGAGAATGTGGAGAAACTCAACCAGCGGACATCTGTGATGGTATTGACGCCTATAACGGAAACACAAGTTACTCACCTGGTGATCAAGTTACGTATAACGGATATTTATATTTACTACAAAGCAATAGAAGATGGTCTAATCAAGGCCGTTGCGGAAGTTAATAATCACTTTATTTACCTAACTAAAACAATAGGGCTACATTGCAATGTAGCCCTATTCTTATTTGATATAATTCAATAAATAGTGATTATTAAATTATGTACAAGAAATAAATATTATTAAAAATTAGGACAAATAGGATCTGTCCCATCCAAACAAATATAGTCGCTTTGTACTCTGCACACTTGTCCATTAATAATACACGCACAAGGACCACCGAAAGGTGGTACCCCAGGGAAAGTACACGCCGATGGTATAAACCCTCCGTTAATTGCTTGTTATTCTTTTTTACTTAATTGTTGAGTCGTATTGAGCTTTAAAATATTTTTTAACATAGTAGAAAATTAAAATATGCTGCGAAAATTTCAAAGATGTTCACGACTTACACCCTATTAACAAAATTGATAATTTGATACTTGACAACTTAAAATGTTTTAGTACTCGATAACTAACACACACAATAAATTTCTCATAAATCTAATTATAAAAACACGGTATATTCCCCAAAAAATAGTTAAACTTATTATTTTAACAGCCCTAGATAATTAATTCTTTTTATAAGAAAATCACTAACTACAATGCAGTTATCTCTATCTTCAAAAAATATTTATTGATTACAAACATGTAAAAAACCCCAAGAAAATTCTTGGGGTTTTACATCTCAATTAACTCAACTTTCAGCGACTCAAGCTGAAATTTTTAAATTTCTTTTTATTCTATTACTATTGTGCAACTTCATCTAATAAATATGCATCGTCATGAACATTTGCTACTGCTCTTCCGCTAGGATCATTCATGTTTTTAAAAGCTTCATCCCATTCCAATGCTATTTTTGTACTACAGGCGACAGAAGGTTCTTGAGGAACACTCAATGCCGCAACATCACTTGGGAAATGTCCTTCGAAAATTGATCTATAGTAAAATTCTTCTTTATTCTGTGGTGTTTGTATTGGAAACCTAAAATGAGCATTAGCCATTTGTTCATCAGTTACCTCAGCATCTACTACTTCTTTTAAAGTATCTATCCAGCTATACCCAACACCATCAGAAAATTGTTCTTTTTGTCTCCAAGCAACGCTTTCCGGCAAATATGATTCAAAGGCTTTACGAATAACCCACTTCTCCATTCTTTCTCCGTTAATCATTTTATCCTGTGGATTAATACGCATAGCAACATCCATAAATTCTTTATCCAAAAATGGTACTCGTCCTTCAATTCCCCATGCCGCTAAAGATTTATTTGCCCTTAGACAATCATACATATGTAACTTATCCAACTTACGCACTGTCTCTTCGTGGAACTCTTTTGAGTTTGGTGCTTTGTGAAAATATAAGTATCCTCCAAATATCTCATCCGCACCTTCTCCAGATAAGACCATCTTTACTCCCATAGACTTAATAACTCTTGCCATTAAATACATAGGTGTAGACGCTCTGATAGTTGTAATATCATAAGTTTCCAAATTATATATCACATCCTTAATAGCATCCAGTCCTTCTTGAATTGTAAATTTTATTTCGTGATGTATTGTTCCTATATGATCTGCTACTTTTTGTGCAGCCTCCAAGTCTGGCGATCCTTCCAAACCAACTGAAAAAGAATGTAATTGAGGCCACCAAGCTTCTTTAGTATCACCTGACTCAATTCTTTTTTCTGAATATTTTTTAGCTATTGCTGAGGTAACCGAAGAATCCAATCCTCCAGAAAGTAATACTCCATAAGGCACATCTGACATTAATTGCCTATGAACTGCAGCTTCCAAAGCTTCTCTTAACTCATCGATACTAGTTTGGTTATCTTTTACAGCTTCAAAATCAGACCAATCTCTAACATACCATTTAGTTAATTCTCCTTTTTTACTATCTAGATAATGACCAGGTGGAAATAATTCTATTTTAGTACACACACCTTCTAGTGCTTTTAATTCTGAAGCAACATAAAAAGTACCATTCTGATCCCAACCCATATACAGAGGGATAATCCCCATGTGATCACGAGCTATTAAATATGAGTCTTGCTCAGCATCATAAAGTGCAAAAGCAAAAATACCATTTAGATCATCTAAAAACTGAGAGCCTTTTTCCTTATATAGAGCCAAAATAACTTCACAATCAGATTCTGTCTGAAAATTATAAAAACCATCAAACTTTTTACGAATTTCTCCGTGATTATAAATTTCGCCATTAGCAGCCAAAATCAACTTATTATCTTCACTAAACAAGGGCTGTTTACCAGACACAGGATCAACTATCGCAAGCCTTTCATGAGCCAATATAGCTTTATCATCTGCATAAATACCACTCCAATCCGGACCTCTATGTCTTATCTTTTTTGACATTTCTAATAACTGAGGTCTTAACACATCTGCTTTTTCTTTTAATTCAAAAGCGCAAACTATTCCACACATATTCTTCTTTTTCTATTAATTGAGAAGTCAAAGATGCGTTTTTAGCTACATTATTTAAACATAAAACTTGTTTTTAACTTCAAATTAAAACAAATAAACACTTATTAGTTAAAAAATAAAACTATTACAACGTAAAAAACCTATCAAAACTATCAAGTTGTTATTTAACTCTTTTAACAGAATTTAATGAGAGGATTAACATTTCCCATGTATGTTCCTACATATCTTTACGACAATTAAGAAAATAAAATCACGAATTATGAAAAAATCACTCTTCTTAGCTGTTGTTATGTTTTTAGGAACAATCAGCACCATTAATGCTCAAAAATTCGCAGGACTGCAGAAAAGTCCGACGGATATCTCTTATGCAAAAACAGATAGAAATGCAAAACCAGATATCAAAGTAATTTATAGTAGACCCCAGAAGAAAGGTAGAACTATGCTTGGAGACAAGGTGTCTTTCGGAAAAGTTTGGAGAACAGGAGCTGATGAAGCTACTGAGATAAAACTTTTTAAAGATATGAAATTAGGAGATGGAACAGTAAAAGCTGGCACATATTCTTTATTTACTATTCCTGGAGAAAAAGAATGGACTATCATTCTTAATTCCGATTTAGATGTATGGGGAGCATATTCTTACGATGAAGGTAAGGATGTCGCTAGAATTAAAGTACCTGCGGGAAAAGGTGATGAGTTAGAAGCTTTTTCTATTGCTTTCAAAAAAGTAGACAAAGGATACCATATGGTTATGGGGTGGGAAACTACTAGAGTAGAAGTTCCTTTCTATAATTAGAAATAATACACAAAAACATATTAAATAAAAAAGAGGTTGAAAAATTCAACCTCTTTTTTATTTTTAATAACCTTCTGACTAAAAAGGTTAAATTATTTCACTGAAATAATAACTATCTGTGGATAGCATTACTAGATGCCCCCGGTAATTCTTTAAGAAAGTCCATGACAATCCTAAAAGTTAATCTGAATTTAGTGTAAAATAGCCCCATAATATTTCCAATTTATTTAGTTACAAGATAACATCTAAAAGACTTTAAATCAACCTTTTTAACAAAAAATGTAAGAACTTTTAGATATAAAGTGAAATTTTACCGATTAAAAACATGTTTTTCAATTATACTAGTAAAATTTATTCCTACTTTTTGGTGTTACTATTAAATCTATATCAAATTATATTACCAATAGATTTATAGTTTTATAGAATGATTAGCATTCAATTTTAAATAACCTTGTTTCCCCAACTATATAATACTAACCGATTATCTATGTATAGCATTACTACTAGCAGATGGTAATTCTCTCAAAAAACTCTTCAATGAATTAAAATCTATTTTGAATATAGTGTAAAAGTATCTCATAATTATTTGATTTTTAATTTGTTATGCAAATATAAATCGCAAACTCAAATCAATAAAAAAAATTAACACCTAGAATTCAATATTTTAGACGTACAACTTATTTTACACGACATAACAACAAAAAACCATTTAAAACAACTATTTTAAAAGGAATTAACCTACAACCAAAAGAGTAAAACTAGGGGCTAATCCCCCTAATGTCGATTAGTTATTTTTATTTCTATCTCATCTTTACGTGGACAGGTTAATATTTTTAATTATTTACACCACCATAAACAACTTAAAAACAATTAAATAAATAACTATTAAGATTTTGAAGAGAAAACAAATGTAAACACACATATTGAACATTACATTTACATAAAATGTAGTTCATAAAACTTTTTATAAAAAACAAAAGATTACAAATTGTTGTAATCTTTTACTTATAAATTAATACGGGATGTTGAACTTAAAATTATCTACGCATTGCATAACGGGAAGCACTCGGAAGATCTCTCACAAAATCAATAAACATTCTAAAATCAAGCCCAAAAATAGAGTATAAGTTTTTCATAAAAATCTGTTTTTAAATTACTTACATAAAATTAAAAACATCTTTCTATAAAATCAAAAAAAAAGATAACTATCATTTAACAATTAGTTAAACACTTGTTTATATACGTTAAAAAACGTAAATCAAGGGAGGCTAAAAAATAAAAAAGAAAGTTTTATCTTACAAAATTACATTTCAATAGAAGGGAAAAATCCTACAAAACTACGGTCTAACCATAATCATTAACATACAAAAGAGCACAGACCATCGAAAAACGTCAAAAACCATAAAACACCTATGTTTTTATATGACCTAATTAAGGAATATTCAAGTACTTATGAGTTTGTAAAGACACCTTCCATTTAGGGTTTTTCATCACATATTCTACAATTAGAGGAATTACCTTGTCCCTAACACTCCATTCCGGCTGTAAATACAATACGCAATCATCCGAAACCTGAGAAGCTTGCTCTTCAGCAAAATCAAAATCACTGTTATTATAAACAATACATTTTAATTCATGAGCTTCACTATATATTTCTTTAGTAGGAAGTTTTACTTTTTTAGGAGAAAGACATATCCAATCCCAATTACCTGTAAGAGGATACGCTCCAGAAGTTTCTATATGGGTTTTAGCACCTTTACTCTTTAAGCCTTTCGTAAGTTCAGACATATCCCAAGTAAGAGGTTCTCCGCCCGTTACTACAATTACATTGCTATATTTTATAGCATTATCTACAATTACAGCAGTAGAAGTTGGTGGATGAAGAGCAGCGTTCCAGCTTTCTTTAACGTCGCACCAATGACATCCAACATCACATCCTCCAATTCTAACAAAATAAGCAGCAGTACCTTTATGATACCCTTCTCCTTGTATGGTATAAAATTCTTCCATAAGAGGAAGCATCTTTCCCTCATTCACCAATGTCTCTGTACTTTCTTGCATAAGGATGCAAAGGTAGATAATGAATTAGTAATCCTAAAGTAAGTTTAGGAATTCTTTCATCCGTATTAAGTATTTCTTTTACTTAGTTCTAGCTGCAACACATTCTATCTCAATCTTTGCTCCCACCGCTAATCCTTTGGCAGCAAACGTAGTTCTTGCTGGTTTATTAGGGAAATACGTTTTATAAACCTTATTAAATGCTGTAAAATCGTTAATATCAGAGAGAATAACTGTACACTTTACTACATCATTCATATTCATATTATGATGTTCTAATACCGCTTTTATATTTTCTAAGGTTTGTTTAGTTTCAGCTTCTATACCGCCGTCTACCAATTTACGTGTTGTATGATTCATCCCTACTTGTCCAGAAAGGAAATACAAATTACCTGCTTGAACAGCATCAGAAAATGGAGCATTCACTTTTTTAGGCTCATGTGTGTCATGAAATATAATTTCTGTGTTAGAATTATTTTTTTGATTACAACTATAAAAAATTGAAATTAAAATCGTGAATAAATATATCTTCTTCATTATGTTGAATTATGTGTTTCATCAATAAAAATAAACTATAATTTTCTACACTGACTCTTATTGATTTAAAAATTATAAATTTACCTAAAACAAAATCACAATCATTTCGATAGAATAGACAAGATTGCTATTTTTATCAAAATTTACATTAACTATGAGTAGTAATCAAGAATTCCTTGACCATATAAATAAAGGATATACTACCAAAGGCGATTTCATCACCTTAGGAGCTGCAATGCATAATGGCGAAACTGTGACAGATGCACACGTTAAAATTCCTCTAAAGACATTAAATAGACATGGGTTAATTGCTGGAGCAACAGGAACTGGTAAAACAAAAACATTACAAGTCTTAGCAGAAAACTTGAGCGAACAAGGAATACCTGTGCTTCTTATGGATATCAAAGGTGATCTTAGTGGTTTAGCAGCTGCAAGTCCAGGTCATGCTAAAATTGATGAAAGACATGAAAAAATTGGAATTCCGTTTGAAGCAAAGAATTTTCCAGTAGAAATTCTTTCTTTATCAGAACAAGATGGAGTACGCCTTAAAGCAACTGTAAGCGAATTCGGGCCAGTACTATTTTCAAGAATTTTAGATGTAACAGAAACACAAGCAGGTATCATTTCAATAATTTTTAAATATTGTGATGACAACAAATTGCCATTATTAGATTTAAAAGATTTAAAAAAGGTTTTACAATTTGCGACTCGAGAAGGAAAAGAAGAGCTAGAAAAAGATTATGGAAGAATATCTACTGCATCTACTGGCTCCATATTACGTAAAATTGTTGCTTTAGAACAACAAGGAGCTGATATCTTTTTTGGAGAAAGATCATTTGATGTACAAGATTTATGTAGAGTAGATGACGATGGAAGAGGTTTTATAAATATCTTACGATTAACTGACATACAGGATAGACCAAAATTATTTTCTACATTTATGTTAAGTCTTCTAGCTGAAGTATACAGTACCTTTCCTGAGCAAGGAGATAGCGGAAGACCAGAGTTGATTATTTTTCTTGATGAAGCTCATTTAATATTTAAGCAAGCTTCTAATGCATTAATGGATCAGATCGAAAGTATTGTAAAATTAATAAGATCAAAAGGAGTTGGACTATATTTTGTTACCCAAAACCCTACGGATGTACCAGATGGAGTATTGGGGCAACTGGGGCTAAAAGTGCAGCATGCCCTAAGAGCATTTACCGCTAAAGATCGTAAAGCAATTAAACTTACTGCCGAGAATTATCCTATATCAGAATATTATGACACAAAAGAAGTACTAACAGCTTTAGGAATTGGAGAAGCATTGGTATCAGCTCTTGACGAGAAAGGTCGCCCTACTCCTCTTGCTGCGACGATGTTAAGAGCTCCTATGAGTAGAATGGATATACTATCCAAAAGTGAATTAGATGATTTATTAAAAAAGTCCACGCTTTCTGACAAATACAATGAAGATATAGATCGAGAAAGTGCATATGAAATTCTTAATGAAAAAATAGAAAAAGCTGAAGCAGAAGAAGCTAAAGCAGCAGCAAAAAAAGAAAGAGAGAAACTAAATAAAAGTTCTTCTCGTTCTAAAAGTAGAAAATCTAGTACTACGGAAAAAGCTGTGATTAAAGTTTTAACCAGTGCTACTTTTATAAGAGGAGCATTAGGTGTACTAAATAAATTATTGCGCTAAACTAAACACAAAATCAATCATTGTTTAACCTTGGGAATAATTAACAACCTATTATGATTAAAAAAATCAGCAGTATTTTACTTGTTTGTATAAGTTTACTGAGTTGTCAAAATGACAAAAAACAAGATCCATTCGAAATCTCTTATAACAGAATTGGTCATTTAACTAACACAATCAAAGTGAGTCAATTAGACTCAATCTATGCAAATGATTCTATAGTAAAAATGTCCAAAAATGACAATATTATGGATGTTGCAAACACTATTGAAATTTATGAAAAAGGAGGAGCTAAATTATTATTATTGGAACCTAGAGAAGAAAACAATCCTGAATCCTCTATTGAAAGTATACAAGTAATTGATCCAAGATATAAGACTATATCGGGACTATCGGCAAATGGTGTTTTCAAAGATATCAAGGATAACTATTCTATCACTAAGATTACTAATACACTTAGTGCAGCGGTTATATTTGTAGATAGTATCCAAGCATCGATAACTATTGATAAGAAAGAATTATCGAGTGAGTTAAAATTTAATACTGACAAAAAAATTGAAGCTTCTCAAATTCCTGATTCGGCTACAATTAAACACTTTATTATTAATTGGGAGAATAATTAAAATCTGTTATTAGATATTTATGAGTAAAAAATATCAAATTCAAAAATCACCTTTTGTGGTACCAACTACAGATGGAAAATTAATTGAAGAACATTTTGGCAAAGCCACAGATGGGAATTCTCAGGTTAGTATAGCGCATATGGTAGCTCCTCCAGGTTGGAGCGAACCATTTCAAACACCGGAATTTGATGAATACACTTATATTATTCGAGGAAAGAAAAGATTTATTATTGATGATGAAGAAATCACCTTAGAATCTGGACAATCTATTAAGATTAAAAAAAACACCAGAGTACAATATTCTAACCCATTTGAATCAGCATGTGAGTATATAGCGATTTGTCTTCCTGCTTTTTCTATAGATTCGGTACATCGAGAAGAATTATGAAAGAAACATTAAAAAAGTACATCCCAATTTTTATTGGCAAACGACTTTTATTGCTCTTCTTTTTTAATAAAAAAAAGGCTTTGCGCAAAGCCTATATCTTATTTAGCACACCGCTTAAAGGAAAGATACTTGCAGATCAAGAATATTTTCTAGAGGAAGCCGAAGATGAAATCATTTCAGTAAAAGATAGGTTTTTACAAACCTATAGATGGCCCAATATGGGAGAAACTGTTTTGATGGTACACGGATGGGATAGTAATAGTCATAGATGGAAAACACTTATCGAAAAACTACATCAACAAAATTATAATGTTATAGCATTTGACGCTCCAGCTCATGGTAACTCTTCTGGTAAAACACTCAGTGTTCCGTTCTATGCAGAATGCCTTCAAAAAATGATAGAATTATACCGACCTAATTACGTTATTGGACATTCTGTTGGCGGTATGACAACTGTGTTTCATCAATTTAAATATCCAAACCTTGAAATAGAAAAACTAATTGTTCTTGCACCTCCTACAGAATTATCTGTAATTATGGAAGGCTATCAAAAAACGCTCAAATTATCTGATAAGTTTATGAAAGCCTTAAGTCATTATTTCAAGGAAAAATTTGGTTTTCATTTCGAAGAATTTTCCATAGCTGAATTTGCAAAGAACTTAACTCACCCAGGCTTACTCATACATGACAAATACGATGAAATTGCCCCGTATACGGGAACTGAAAAAATCAGTAAAAACTGGACTAAAGCAAAATTCATTACTACAGAAAACTTTGGGCATTCCTTATTCTTTGATGAAGTGGATGATATGATCATTCATTTTTTGAAAGATTAAATTTTATGAGCACCTTTGCACCGTGGAAAATTCTAAGCTTACAAGACTCAATAAATTCCTTAGTGAAGTTGGTTACTGTTCTCGTCGTGAAGCAGATAAACTAATTGATCAAGGTCGCGTAACCCTAAATAATAAAATTCCAGAAATGGGCACCAAAGTGGCTCCTGGAGACGAAGTAAGGGTCGATGGTGAATTGATAAATAAGCCTAAAGAAAAACACGTATACCTTGCTTTTCATAAACCTGTTGGAATTGTTTGTACAACTGCACAAAACGAAAAAGACAATATTATTGATTATATCAACTATCCAAAACGTATTTTTCCAATCGGCCGACTAGACAAGCCCAGTGAAGGATTAATTCTATTAACCAGTGATGGTGATATCGTAAATAAAATTCTAAGAGCAAGAAACAACCACGAAAAAGAATACATCGTTACGGTAAATAAATTAATTAGCCCACAATTCATTAAAAGAATGGGTAATGGAATTCCTATTCTAGATACTATTACTCGTAAATGTGAGGTAGAACAGATAAATAAATATGATTTTAGAATAGTTCTTACACAAGGCTTAAATAGACAGATACGAAGAATGTGTGAGTATCTTGGATATGAAGTAACAAAACTAAAGCGAATTCGTATTATGAACATTAGTTTAGATACTCCAATAGGCCAATGGCGCTACTTAACAGAAAAAGAACTACAAATTATTAATAAAGATGTAGGAGATTCTAGTAAAACTGAAGAAGCATCTGTAGTCGAAGAAAACAAACCAGTAAGAAGACAAAACAACAATAAACATTTCTCTTCCAAAAATAAAGGTGGGGCAAGTAAAGAAAAACGAAATAGTGCTGCCTCTAAAAAAAGAAAAAGAAGTGATAGAAAACGTTAAAGCATCTATTTTCAAACTCTTAAAATAATCCCTTTCAATCAACGTAAATAACTTATGGAATCATTATCTCCCTTTCATCTTGCAATCCCAGTAGATAATTTAGAAGTTGCGCGCGATTTTTACAACAAAACACTTAATTTAAAAGAAGGGCGAAGCAGTGAACACTGGGTAGATTTTAATTTTTTTGGGCATCAACTGGTTATTCATTACAAACCAAAATCAGAATTAAATAATCATCACAATACCGTAGATGGTAAAGAAGTTCCTGTGCCGCATTTCGGAATAATTTTAGAATGGGATACTTGGCAAAGTTTTGCACAAATGTTATCTGATAAAAAAATAGATTTTGTTATTGAGCCCTATATTAGGTTTCAGGGAGAAGTAGGAGAACAAGCAACCATGTTTTTTTATGATCCTTGCGGAAATGCACTAGAATTCAAGTCTTTTAAAGACCCATCTCAGATTTTCGCGAAATAACATACACCGAATTTCAAAAGAACCGCGTCTTCATTTCAATAAACAATCGTTAAAAACATACTTTTTTTACTTAAAAAAGTAAAATGTTAAACTTTTACTGCAAATTCTTATTATATTCTGCCCCAATTAGAATACAACAAAAAGAAAATGGATTTTATACAGCCCTTAAAATATGGTGTACCTTTATTTCTAGTACTTATTGTAGTAGAATTAACGTATAGCAAAAATCACGACGAACATAAAAACCTTTATAATTGGAAAGATTTATCTGCCAGTTTCACAATGGGACTTGGATCAGCATTTTTAGGTCCTTTTCTTAAAACGGTTTTTTCGGTTGTTTTGTTTACGTATATGTACAATGTATTTAATCCCGAAGTTGATGGTGTACGAACCAATATCATGGGTTGGGAATCTTTTAGCTATGCTTGGTATGTATGGCTATTATGTCAATTAGCTGATGATTTTACATATTACTGGTTTCACAGACAAAATCATATGATAAGAGCTTTATGGGCTGCTCACATAGTTCACCACTCGTCAGATAACTTTAATCTTGGAACAGCAGTTCGTAATGGATGGTTTACTCTTTTATACAAACCACTATTTTACATGTGGATGCCGATTGTAGGATTTCCTCCAGAAATGGTAATTGTTTGTTTGGGAATAGAAGCTTTATGGCAATTCCAACTACACTCCGTTTTCATTCCTAAAATGGGTTTTATAGAAAAAATATTTAACACCCATACAATGCATCAAGTGCATCATGCCAAAAATGTAGAGTATATGGATAAAAACCATGGAGGATTTTTAAATATTTTTGACAAGATATTTGGAACTTGGAAAGAACTTGATGACGAAATTGAAGTACAATATGGAGTTACTCACGCGCCTAATTCTTACAATCCTTGGGTTATTTTAACGCATGAGTATAAAGACATTTGGAACGACACCAAAAAATCTAAAAATTGGTATCATAAGTTCATGTATATTTTTGGTCCTCCTGGATGGAGTCACGATGGAAGTACATTAACCGTAAAACAAATGCAGAAAGAGCTAGAGTTAAAGAAACGTATGAGCACAGGATCATAATTCTTTTATAACCTTGTTATATTTGTCATTATGAACTATCAGGAAATCATAAATACTCAAAAAACTTTTTTTGACACCAATACTACTAAAGATATATCTTTTAGAGTAAAGGAATTAAAACATCTAAAAAGTGTTTTACAAAAAAATGAAGATCTCTTATACAATGCTATTTATAACGATTTTAAAAAATCAAAATACGAAACTTACACCACAGAACTAGCGATCATTTATCACGAAATTGATCTTGCAATAGTTAATATAAAAAAATGGTCTAAAAGAAAAAAAGTAGGCACTGGATTAGCAAATCTTCCTGGTAAAAGTTACGTCATACCTGAACCTTTAGGAACTGTTTTAGTAATGGGTGCATGGAATTATCCTTTTCAATTATCCTTAGTTCCTGCTATAGCGGCTATCGCTGCGGGATGTACAGTTATTCTTAAGCCTAGTGAAATTCCATCACATTCTTCGTCGATAATGGCTAAAATTATCAATCAAAATTTTAATGAATCATTCTTTAGAGTTATAGAAGGAGGTGTACAAGAAACTACTGAATTATTAAAATTTAAATTTGATAAAATATTTTTTACTGGAAGCATACCGGTGGGCAAAATAGTTTATCAAGCTGCTGCAAAACATTTAACGCCAGTTACCTTAGAACTTGGAGGAAAAAGTCCCGCTATTATCACCAAAGACGTCAATATAGATATGACAGCAAAACGTTTAGTATGGGCTAAATTTCTGAACACTGGTCAAACCTGTATTGCTCCTGATTATATAATGGTAGAATCTACGATACACGATAAGCTTTTATCTGCTATAAAAAAACATATTGAAAAAGCAGATTATAAAGTAGAAAACCAAAATTACACTCAGATAATAAATCAAAAAAACTTCGAGAGATTACAAGCTCTTATCGAAAATGATAAAATATACCTAGGAGGTCAATGCGATGCAGAAAATAGAATTATAGCACCAACCATCCTTACTGAAGTTTCTTTTGCAGATAAAGTAATGCAAGAAGAAATTTTTGGTCCTATACTGCCGGTTTTATCTTTTGACTCTATAGAAAAAGCTATCTCGGATATAAAAACATTATCAAAACCCTTATCCTGCTATATTTTTACAAAAAATAAATCAGTCAAAAACAAAATTCTTAACGAAATTTCTTTTGGTGGAGGAGCGATAAATGATGCTGTTATGCATTTTATGGAACAAAACCTACCTTTTGGTGGTGTTGGTGATAGCGGTATTGGTAATTATCACGGTAAAGCAGGGTTTGTAGCATTTTCTCATTACAAAAGTATTTTACAAAAATCCTTTTTGATTGAGTTAAATCTAAAATATTCTCCCTATACTAGCTCGAAGTTAAAATGGTTGAAAAGACTTATCGGATAACACGACCTTTATTTAATTATCTCATACATATTTAGACCAGCAATTATTCGCTTTTCCACCTCATCACTATCCCAAGTGTTTTCAATATCTTCTATTTGCATGATTTCATCCATAATAGCAGCTTGTTGATCTCCTATTTTCAGTGCTTCTGCATAAGGTCTATGTGTAAAGGTTACTCTCGTATATAGAGGAATCCATTTATCAGGATGTTTTTCAGAAAAATGCTTTTCTATCTTCTTTCTCAAAAGAAAGTTAGCGTCTGCAGTTTTACTACTCATTTCCATAAAATTACGATATGAGAGTTCTGCAATTGCATCAGTACTTGGTTTTCTTGTTTCTTGATATTTCTCAAAAATTTCTTGCCAATCACCACTTCTATCTAATTCAATAATATCATCTAGCACGGAAATATCTTCGAAACCAGCATTTATTCCTTGACCGTAAAACGGCACAATTGCATGAGCAGAATCTCCTACCAACGCTACTTTATCCCAATAGCTCCAAGGATAACATTTCATGGTAACTAATGCACTGGTCGGATTATTCTTAAAATCCTTAAGTAAAGTAGGCATTAAGTCTATAGTATCTGGGAAATTTCGTTTCCAAAATCCTTCTACATCATTCTCATTAGTCAAACTTTCAAAAGAATTTTCACCTTCGTGAGGCATAAATAATGTACAAGTAAAACTTCCATCTAAATTTGGTAATGCAATCAACATAAACTTACCTCTTGGCCAAATATGAAGTGAATTCTTATCTAATTTATGAGTACCATCTTCATTAGCAGGAATACCCAGTTCCTTATATCCAGCATCAAGAAAATCCTGAGAATAATCAAATCTACTTCTCCTTTGCATTTTATGACGCACTCTAGAAAAAGCTCCATCACAACCAAAAATCATATCATACTGATACTCCTTCCACTCACCTTTTTCAGTTTCTCCTGTATATATCTTTGCCTTTGGCAAATTGACATCCCAGACTTTTTCATTAAACCTAAATACAACTCCGGATTCTTCGGCTAGACTAATCATTTTTCGATTCAATACTCCTCTAGAAATAGAATATATAGCTTCTCCTTCTTTTCCATAATATTGATGATATTCTGGTTGACCATTAACGTGCATCGCTCTTTTGTCCATCGGAATAGCTAGCTTCCTAATCTCTTCTCCAATCCCAACTTTATCTAATGCTTTCCAACCTCGAACAGACATCGCAAGATTGATGGAACGACCGCTAAATTCTACTTTTCGAATATCTGGTCTTCTATCGAATACTGTAACCTGATGATTACGTTTCTTTAAATAAATTGCTAACAGTGAACCT
Source organism: Aquimarina sp. MMG015 (assembly GCF_018100855.1). Classification (NCBI taxonomy): domain Bacteria; kingdom Pseudomonadati; phylum Bacteroidota; class Flavobacteriia; order Flavobacteriales; family Flavobacteriaceae; genus Aquimarina; species Aquimarina sp. MMG015. The sequence continues at coordinate 32,550 of NZ_JAGJEB010000012.1, read as the reverse complement.
GCTAAGCCACTTCCTACGATAGCGATATTTTTTGCTTGCATACTTTTTTAGTAATTCTAGTTTGCCAAAGTATGAAAAGGAACTACATCATTAAGATCCGAGTCCTAATGTCCTTGACAAACTAGCTCCATAAATCCTGAAGCTTATGCAAACATTAAAACCTTCAACAAATGTAAAAAAATTATCAAAGAATTGTTACTTAAAAGCTTTAATCGCAAATAGTAATGGAAATAATTTATCCGAACTCTCAAACATGCCATTTTTATTCTTTATCAAATCCGGAAAAACATTATAAGGAGATTCATCATATTCTCTCAAATATTCTATTGTTAATCCTGCTTCAGATAAGGATGAAATTACTTCGCCCAGCCCATGATTCCAACCATACTCTTTACTTATCATCTTAGAATTATTATCCGCATACGTACCTTCATACTCTTCATAGATAGCTTCTTTTTGATGATATCCATATTTTATTCTTGGTGTTTCTTCTAGATAGTCAAACATCCAAACTATAGGGTGAAACTCTACCATATAAAAAATACCTCCTAATTTTAGACGTTCTGCTATCATTCTGCCCCAAGGTTTTAAATCCGGTAACCATCCTATAACACCATAACTTGTATAAACAATATCAAACTGTTTCTTTATATAATTAGAAGTATCTAGGACATTACAGCAAACAAAATCAGCATCTAATTTTAATTCACTATTTAATTGTTTTGCTAATTCTATACCTTTTTCTGAAAGATCAACTCCAGTGCACTTAGCTCCTTTCCTACTCCAACTTAATGTATCCTGACCAAAATGACATTGTAAATGCAATAATGATTTTTCGGAAACATCTCCTAAAGCTTCTAATTCATATTTCTTTAAAGAACTCTCTCCTTTTTTAAAAGATTCTAAATCATAAAAATCACTAGATGCATGAACTTCAACTTTTTTATCCCAAGTACTTTTATTTATTTCAAAATACTTTTGCAAATCATTAGACATACCCTTACTATTTAATAATTCCTAAATATAATAAATCTCATTACTACCATTTCTATACCTAAACTCTTCTTTTAAAGAAAATTCAAAGAGACACTTATCTATTAAATGTGATATAAACTTTATAAAAACCTTAAGAGTTGTTCCATCAAAAGGTATTGGAAAGAGGTATTTTATTACCTAAATTTAAACTAATGAAACTTAGTCTAGAAAATCTTCAACAAGTTCAAGAGTTTACCCAAGTTCCAGATAATCAATTACAGTGGTTAATCGATAAATCTTATGTCCAATTTTTAGATAAGGGCTCTTTCTTATTTCAGAGAGGAGATCCAATAGATAAATTATTTATTGTATTAGAGGGGAAAATTGAAATCAAAGTTCAACAAAACGGGAACTATAAACATGTAGCACTATTAAACATAAATCAAATTGGTGGTTTGCTTCCTTTTTCTAGAGCAAGTTCTGCTCTTGGTTTTGGAGAAGTGATTGAAAAAAGTCAGGTCTTAATACTTGAGAAATCGTTTTTTAAAGAAATGATCTCTAATCATTATGAGCTTACAGAATCCTTAGTGCATAAAATGACATCAAGAGTTAGAGAATTCACCAAAGACAATGTCCAAGCAGAAAAAATGATGTCTTTAGGCAAGCTATCCGCAGGATTGGCACACGAGCTTAATAACCCGGCATCTGCAATGGAAAGAAGTGCTAAAGCGCTTAAGGAACATCTTGGTAATGTTCCTGAGAAATTTAAGAGAGTAGTTTCAATCAGAATGGAAGAACAAGAAATTGATAGCATTAACAAAGTGCTTTTTGATAAGTTGCAAAATCGTCCAGAAAATAATATGAAACTAATAGAGCGCAATGAAAAGGAGGATGAATTAGAAGAATGGCTAGAAGATCACGGAGTAGATAACGCATATGAATTGACGGAGACTTTATTAGATTTTTGCATGGATGTAGAAGCTATGGAGGGTATTTATAAAACTACAGGTCAAAAAAACTTTTCTAATGCGATTGAATGGATAGAAAATGTATTAACCACAGAAAAAATGGTCGACGAAATTGGTGAAGCTTCTAATAGAATTTCTAGTTTGGTGCATTCTATTAAAAGCTATACACATATGGATCGTGCACCTGAAAAAATAGCTACAAATATTCATATAGGAATTAAAAGTACGCTGGTTATGCTTAATCATAAGCTTAAAAAGAAAAATATATCCTTAGAAAAAGATTTTAACGATGATCTTCCTAAAATCAAAATTTTTGTGAGTGAGATAAATCAAGTATGGACCAATTTAATTGATAATGCTATTGATGCAATGGATCACTCTGGAATATTAAAAATTAAGACGTATAAAGAACAAGATTTCTTAAAAACTGAAATTATTGATAACGGAAAAGGAATTACCGAAGAAAATCTCACAAACATCTTTGACCCATTTTTTACCACAAAAGCTATTGGAGAAGGAACAGGTATGGGATTAGAAGTGGTACAAAGAATTATTAATCAACACCAAGGTGATATTACAGTAAAATCTAAAAAAGGAGAAACAATCTTTACTGTTTGCTTACCTATTACCTAATTACACTTATGAAAAAAATAACAGATATAAAAGGAACATTCAGATTACATAATGGAATTGAAATGCCTTACTTTGGTCTCGGTGTATATTTATCCGACAATGATAAAGAAGTAATTGACGCAGTACAATGGGCATTAGAAGAAGGGTATCGCCATATAGATACAGCAAGTATTTATAAAAATGAAGAAGGAGTTGGAACAGCAATACTTAATAGCAGTGTTCCTAGAGATGAAATTTTTGTAGTAAGTAAGGTATGGAATGCTGATCAAGGCTATGAATCTACTCTTAAAGCATTTGAAAAAAGTTTACAACGACTGCAATTAAACTATTTGGATTTATATCTCATTCACTGGCCTGTAAAAGGAAAATATATCGAAACTTGGGAAGCATTAGAAAAATTATATAAAGACGGAGTCATAAAAGCTATTGGAGTAAGTAATTTTTTAGAACACCATCTAGAAAATCTCATGGAAACATCCGAAATTAAACCAATGGTTAATCAAATGGAGTTTCATCCTCATCTTGTTCAACAAGATTTGATTGATTTTTGCAACAAACATCACATACAATACGAAGCCTGGTCGCCAATGATGCAAGGAAAAATTTTTGAATTATCTATATTGGACAATCTTTCTAAAAAATATAATAAGACAGCCGCACAGATTGTTTTGAGATGGAATTTACAAAAGGGAGTAATTACTATCCCTAAATCCTCTAAAAAACACCGAATTATTGACAACGCTAATCTTTTTGATTTTGAACTTTCTAAAGAAGATATCAATTATATTGATTCTTTAGATAAACATCAACGATTAGGACCGGACCCTGATAATTTCAATTTTTAGTCTGCTTTAACTTATAGAAACGATGAAAAAGCCTATCATATTTGCACTCGATGACGATCCACAAGTATTACGTGCAGTAACTAGAGATTTAAAATCTGAATATCGCAAAGAATATCGTATTATGAGCACTGAATCTGCCAACGATGCTCTAGAAGCTTTGGCAGATTTAAAGAAAAAAAATGAAGTTATCGCATTATTTCTAGTAGATCAAAGAATGCCAGAAATGCTGGGAGTAGAATTCTTACAACAAGCAAAAAAACTATTTCCTAATGCTAAAAAAGTACTCTTAACTGCATATTCAGATACGGAAGCAGCTATTAAAGCTATTAACGACGTACAATTAGATTATTATCTGACAAAACCTTGGAGTCCACCAGAAGAAAAATTGTTTCCTACTTTAAATGATTTGTTAGATACTTGGTTAGTTAACTTTCAACCAGAATTTGATGGAATAAAAGTGATTGGTTATCAATACTCTCCAAAATCTCATGATATAAAAGATTTTTTATCGGGAAACTTATTTCCATTTCAATGGTTGGACGCAGAAACTAGTGATAAGGCAAAGGAAATTATTGACCTTTATGAGCTTACCGCAAAAGATCTACCAGTAATTTCATTACAAGATGGAAGTTGCTATAAGAATCCAGATATTATTGAACTTGCTACTGCACTTGGTTTAAACGCACATCCTAAAGACAATTTATATGATGTAACAATTATTGGTGCTGGCCCATCTGGGTTAGCCGCTGCAGTTTATGGAGGTTCAGAAGGTTTAAAAACATTATTAATTGAAAAACATGCACCTGGTGGTCAAGCAGGAACTAGCTCTAGAATCGAAAATTACTTAGGGTTTCCTAATGGATTAAGTGGTCAAGAACTAACTCATAGGGCTATTACGCAAGCCAAACGATTTGGGATAGAATTTTTATCTCCTCAAGAAGTTACCTCTATAACTGAAAAAGATGGGTACAAAAGTATATCACTAGCTAATGGAGAATGTATTAGCACCAAGAGTGTAGTTATCACTACAGGTGTCAATTATAGAAAACTAGAGGCAGATGGGATAGAGAATTATACTGGAGCAGGTATTTATTATGGTTCATCTATGACAGAAGCTCAGGCTTGTTCTAATAAAGAAGTATATATTGTAGGAGGTGGTAATTCTGCCGGTCAGTCTGCTGTTTACCTCTCTAAATTTGCTAAAAACGTTTACATTACGGTTCGAAAAAAAGATCTTACAAGTAGCATGTCCAGTTATCTTATTGATCAAATTGATGCTATTGATAATATCACATTGCTAGGCCATACAAATGTCACAAAAGCAATGGGAGAAAATGACAGACTTACTTCTTTAGAAATAAGTAATAGTATTAATGGGGAATCCAAAATTGTCGATGCAGATGCTTTGTTTATTTTTATAGGTGCTAAACCTTACACAGACTGGATTAAATTAGATATTATTAAAAACGAAAGAGGTTTTATTGAAACTGGTCGTGACCTAAGTCGATATGATGACTTTAAAAAGGTTTGGAAAAAAGATCGAGAACCTTTCTTATTAGAAACTTGTAGTCCTGGTATTTTTGCCTCGGGTGATGTCCGAGCTGGCGCTATGAATAGAGTAGCATCTGCTGTAGGAGAAGGTGCTATGGCAATAAAATTTGTTCACGAATATTTAGCTGAGATGTAATATGGGATTTAATACAAAAATTTGCGACCATTTAAAAAGTTTTGACCTACAAAATATCAAAAAAGATGATACTTATGAATGCGCTATTTGTGTACAGAATGGGGATAACTGGGTACACCTAAGAACCTGTCAGGAATGTGGTATTACTTTATGTTGTGATTCCTCTCCTAATAAACATGCTAGTGAACATTTTAAAAAACATGAACACCCAGTAATAATTTCTGCCGAGCCTAATGAAAATTGGGCTTGGTGTTATGAACACAAATCTTTTATTCAATTCTAAAATTTATAAACCAATTCAGGTATATTTATTTCATTGACATTGCAAAAATACATTCAAAATAATTAGATTTTCTATAACATATTTTATCCTAGGTAATTACTAAATTTGTATAAAATTACAATCAGTTTCTAAATTATTGTTTTTTTTTATTATCAATCTAATTTATAGATAGTTGCTTTTTTTAAAAACACTGATTTGTAATTTTACAAAATCAATTACGACTAATTCGATATATATTTAAAAGTTCTTTTATTTCTTTTTAATTTATTCAATATAACAAATGGTAATATTGACAATAATTAAGGAAAAAATTACCTTTTAATCTATATGTTTTTGCCCCAACTTTGTAGTATATTAAATACGGAATTTATTTCGTGTAAAAAACATTTCATTATGAAGACTTTACGCAATCACATATCAATAGTTATAACATTATTTTTCTTCGCTATATCTTTTTCAGGTCACACACAAGAAAAAACATATAAAACTCAATTAGAAACAGTATACCTTAAAAATACTAAAGAAGTAGTTTATAAAAACACTTTTAGCAATTACAACGAAAATTTAATTGCTCTCAATGAAATTAAATTTAAAAAAGAAATAAAAAATTCTAAGGGAGAAAACACCTCTTTATCTTTTTCTTCTAATAAAAACAATGTAGAGTTAATCACTTCTTCTTATCTGAAAATCATACGAAAAGCAGCTAATAGAAGTAAGAGTCCCGAAGCATTTCAGGCTTTCTTGATGAACAATTTACCTCAATTATCCAATCAATTTGCTAATGATAACAACCTTGAGGAATTGTATTTTATTTCTAGAAAGAATACCTTTAATGGAAGAATAGACGCATTACCCAGTGTTCTATAGTAACTAACACAAACTCTAACATATTAAAATGAAAAATGCCTTACCCCTGGTATTAAGAATAATTGTTGCTATTATTCTTATACAAACCCTTAGATTTAAGTTTACTGGACATCCTGATAGTATTTATATTTTCTCTAAAGTTGGCCTAGAGCCATATGGAAGAATAGCTACAGGGATTGTAGAACTTATTGCAGGAGTTTTATTATTAATCCCCAAAACAGTTTGGATAGGTGCTACAATAACCCTTGGAGTTATCGGCGGTGCCATTTTTATGCATATTACAAAACTTGGAGTTGAAATTAATAATGATGGAGGTGTTCTTTTTATCACTGCATTACTAACTTTTGTTCTAAGTGGCATTATTCTATGGATGAAACGAAAAGAAGTAAAGTTTTTTTAGAATAAAACATATCATATTATACTTTCTATAAACCTCCTTAATTGGAGGTTTTTTTATTTCGGGAAAAATTGACAAGTAGTAGGGAAAAACAACCATTCTAAAACCTTCATTAGAGCCTCATCTTTGTACTATTAATTTAAAACAATATAAAAATGATAACTAATAATAAATCCATATTCAATTTAATAGAGATTTTCCGTCAGGGAAAAAGAAAAATTGTAAACACTCTAAATGCCAAAGCGCACTGTGATCAAAGAAGTCACCACGATTTTTATTGTGATGTAGAAAGACCTTTTATAAGCACTCGAAAATAAGCTAAGGGAAAAATTGACAAGTAGTCGGGAAAAACGGCCATTCTAAAGTCCTTAATCCCATCGCATCTTTGTCCTGTCAAATTAAAAGACAATTAAAATTAAATATAAACTCATTCTGAAAAATAAATTCAGGATACTAAAAACATAAAATCATGGCAACATTTAATGTACCTACAAGAGAAGAAGTAAATGCAACAAATCAAGGGATTTTTGACAATCTTAACAGCGCATTAGGTTTTGTACCTAACTTATATGCAACTTATGCACACAGTGAAACTGCATTAGAAAATTACTTAACTCTATCTAACGCAAAAACATCTTTAAAAGCTAAAGAAAAAGAAGTTGTTAATCTTGCAGTTAGTCAAGTAAACAATTGTATTTATTGTTTATCAGCACATACAGCAATTGGAAAAATGAATGGATTTACTGATGAGCAAATATTAGAGTTAAGAGCAGGGCACGCATCTTTTGACAGTAAATTAGATGCATTGGCAAAACTTGCTAAGAATATTACAGAAAATAGAGGACGTACAGATCAGGATGTAGTAGATAATTTCTTTGCTGCAGGATATGACAAAGGAAATCTAGTAGATACCATTGTATTAGTAGGAGACAAAACTATTTCGAACTATATCCATAGTACTACTCAAGTCCCTGTTGATTTTCCTGTAGCACAACCACTAGAAACTACTACAGTATAAATCACTCAACCACCAATAAATACATTCAAGAGTTCTGAGGAGAAATAACATTATAAAATATGTTTCTCCTCAGAAAAATTAAAAATAATTTTCAACAATAATCATAAATATTAAAAATCATGAAAAAGTTAATCACATTATTTACATTTATTTTCGCAATTACATTAAGTACATCTGCTCAAGAAGTTAAAACGGTTTCTTTAGAACAAACAAAAGGAGAATTTACTCAGAAACAAGTAACATTATCAGAAGGTAGTTACGTTTTCAATATATCTAACAACAATTCTGGAACTGATGTTGGATTCGTATTAGTCCCTGCTGGTAAAGATGCTTCAGATCCTAAAAATCATATTCAATCAGCGTATGTAACTAAGGTTGTAGCTGAAGGAAAAACTGAAAGTTCTAAAACCGTAACATTAAAAAAAGGAGAATATAACTATTTCTGCCCTTTAAATAAGACACCACAATACAAGTTGATTGTAAAGTAATTATACATACAAGAACAAATAAAAAAAGCTTCCATAACAGGGAGCTTTTTTTATTAATACCTAAAACGATGTTAATTCAATTCATCACGAATTTTGTTTTTTTATTTTAGCGAAAAACTCAGTCAAGATGAAAAATGTAATTAGCGTATTCCTACTTTCTATGTTAGTAATAGCTTGCAAGCAAGAGACTAAAAAAGAATATCAATACGAAGAGGATGCTGAATTAAAGGAAACCGAAACAGTTCTGCATAAAATACCAACTACGGCTGAAGCGATTGCCAATGCGAATGGCTTTAAAAACTGGGAAAAAGTTAAAGAAATAAAATTCACCTTTAACGTTGATAGAGATAGTAGTCATTTTGAACGTTCTTGGAATTGGAAACCAAAAAAAGATGAGGTTACAATGATTAATTCTAAGGATACCATTACCTATAACAGAACTAAAATAGATAGTACTACACTAAAAGCTGATCAAAGCTTTATTAATGATAAGTATTGGTTACTAGCTCCGTTTAACTTAGTATGGGATGAAAATAGTTTCTCATCAGAACATGAACTAAAAGCAATTGCACCTATAAGTTCTAAAGAAATGCAAAAACTTACCATTATTTATAAAAATGAAGGTGGGTATACTCCAGGAGATGCATACGATTTTTATTTTGAAGGTGATTTTAAAGTAAAAGAATGGGCATTTCGTGAAAAGAACAAAAAAGAAGCTTCCTTAATAACATCATGGGAAGATTATGATGATTTTAATGGAATTAAAATTTCAAAAACTCGCAATCGGAATGAAGGTAGTTGGAAACTTCATTTTACTGGCATAAAAGTAATTACAGAATAATACTAGAAGAATATATTATTTAATAGCTCTTTTTGAAATAAAAAATGTAACAATTAATGCAATTAATGTTGCTATCAACAAGGCTGTAAAACTAAGCTTTAGGCTTTCTATTTTGGACAAAAAACCAAGAAATGGAGGACTTATCAAAAAACCGAGATAACCAAATCCTGCAACGAAAGAAATTCCTTTCGCAGAAGAAACACCTTTGGTCTTACCAGCTAATCTAAATAACTCTGGAATAATCACAGAGAAACCTAAACCGATTAATCCAAAACCAGTTATTGTTAGAACCAATGAAATACTTAATACAGCTAAAAAACCAAGCGCACTGATCAAAGATCCTCCTATAATTATTGCAAAAGACCCAAAATGTTTACTCACAGCATCACCAAAAAAACGACCTAGGGTCATCATTAAAGAAAAAGCAACAAAACCAAATCCAGAAATCTTCTCCGAAGATATTTTTACCACATCCTGCATATAGAGTTTACTCCAATGCTCTATTGCTCCTTCGCTACCCATAATTAAAAATGCAATAATTGTAAGTCCTAATAAAGGTTTGATAAGTTCTAAATCCAACCGTTTATTAGAAGATTCTTCTTTTTCTCCCTTTATGGTTATATATTGTTTACATACTAAAAAGTTGGTTAAAATCACAAATATTGCGGCATACAACATATGTAATAATGGAACCTCAAAATAAGTAATCAAAAAACCACCAATACCTGCTCCAATAACACCTCCTAAACTAAAAAAACCATGAGAAGCAGACATAATATGTACATCATCTTCCTGTTCTATTTCAGATACCAATGCATTCATTGCAATATCGGTTAAGCAAGCAAATAACCCTACAACGAATAACACAACACACAATACCAAATAACTTGGAGCAACAATTGGCATTAAAAAAAGTAGAGAAAAAATTGAAATCCCAATAATTGTGGTCTTTCCTACACCAAATTTTCCAATAATAAAAGATGATAAAGGTATCATTGCCAGCGTACCTAAAGCGAAACAAAAAAGTGCTATTCCCAGTTGCGCATCATCAATTAGCAACTTAGCTCTAATTTTAGGTATATACAACACCCAAGTACCTGTCATTATATTAAGCGAAGCAAAAACCCAAGCAGGCCCAAAATATCGTAATTTAGTAAGAATAAGATATAAAGAATTCAATTCGTGTAGTTTAAACAATTAATATCATATCAAAATTAACTACAAAAATAAATCTAAGGTAAAACAAAGTATTCTAACAATAAGTCAATTTATTCTATAAATAGTAATTATCTGTTTAATTATGATAATTTTGTTATATGAAGCCATCCTATGAGCAAATTTATCTGGAACAATCCAAGTCTTTAAAAATAGAAAGTTATACTAAGGATTCACTTTGTCACGAAATAAACTGGCATTTACATCCTGAATACGAAATTGTTTTTATTAAAAATGGAAGTGGTATTATTCAGGTAGAATCTCATCTTGAAAACTATCAAGATGGATTACTCATTTTTCTTAGCCCCAATATGCCACATATGCCTTTTGGTAATAAGGATTTTAGAGACAATGTAGAGGTAGTAATTCAATTTAATGAAGATTTTATTGAAGAAAAACTATATCATTTTCCGGAGTTTTCGATAATTTTAGATTTCATAAAGAAATCTCCTAAAGGTTGCATCTTTTCTCAGAAAATTAAAGATGAATTATCTGCGTCTTTTTTAAGACTTTCTAATCAAAACAATATCGAAAAGCTATTAAACTTTATTAATATTCTATATCGACTTTCTATTTCTAAGAATTATAGATCAATTATAAAAACAAATCATCTAGAAATTGACAAAACTTCTTTACCCAGAATATCAAAAGTTTTTGAATATGTAAATAAAAACTACGCTAAAAAAATCAAATCAGAAACTTTGGCTAAAGAATTAGGGTTGACTACAAATTCATTTTGCAGAATTTTTAAATCCTCTACAGGAAAGAATTTTATTAGTTTTTTAAATGAATTTAGAATTAAGAAAGCGCAAGAACTTTTCTATAATAGCAACAATATGTCTATCTCAGAAGTGTTATACCAATGTGGGTTTAATGATCCTTCTTATTTCTGCAAACTCTTTAAAAAACAAACCGGTCTTTCACCTTCCGCATATATTAAGGCATTAAAATGAGGGACTCAATTTATACTTTTTGCAATATCCCTTTCTTAAGAATTTGACCAAACTCGTACATATCCTCATAAGAACAATAAAAAGGTGCTGGAGCTAGTCTAATTACATTTGGTTCTCTCCAATCTGTAATTACTCCATTTTTCATTAAATAATCAAACAACTTTCTTCCTTCTCCATGAAGAAATACAGAGAGTTGTGTCCCTCTTTCTTCTTGACTCGAAGGAGTTATTATTTCGAAAGTACTTTCTAGTTCTAAATCAATTGATTTTAACACAAATTCTAAATAAGCAACAATGAGATTTCGCTTTTCAATAAGTGCTTCCATCCCAACTTTTTCAAATAATTCTAGTGAAGCCAAATACGGCGCTAATGATAAAATTGGTGCGTTACTCAATTGCCAAGCATCTGCATTAGGCATGGGTTCGAACTCTGGTTCCATCAAAAATCTAGACTCTTTTTTAGTTCCCCACCAACCTTCGAACCGTGGAATATCTTTTCTGTCATGAAATCGTTCATGTACAAAGCAGCCAGAAGCATTTCCTGGACCACTATTCATATACTTATAACTGCACCAAGATGCAAAATCCACATCCCAATCATGTAATTTTAATTCAATATTACCCGCGCCATGTGCAAGATCCCACCCAACAAAAGCTCCGATATCATGACCTGCTTTAGTAATAGTTTTCATATCAAAAACCTGACCTGTATAATAATTAACACCACCGATTAAAATCAAAGCACACTCCTCTCCTACTGATTTAATAGTAGATAAAATATCTTCTATCCTAAAATTATGTTCTCCAGGACGTTTCTTAATTTCTACAATAGCATCCTTTGGATCATATCCATGAAATCTAACCTGACTATGTAACATATATTGATCACTAGGAAATGCCTTTTCCTCGCATATAATCTTATATCGTTTCTCTTGAGGTCGGTAAAATGAAACCATTAGTAAATGAAGATTTACTGTTAAGGTATTCATAACTGTAATCTCAGAGGGATTAGCTCCAACTATTCTACTTAGGGGTTTGGCTAAACGTTCGTGATAGTCCCACCAAGGCATATCTGCATAAAAATGTCCTTCAACAGCAAGTTCTGCCCAGTCTTTCATTACTTCATCGACATACTTCTTTGTGTTTTTAGGTTGAAGTCCTAAAGAATTTCCTGTAAAATATATGACCTCTTTCCCATTAACTTTAGGAAAAAGAAATTGATCTCTATAAGAGCTTAAAGGATCTTGTTGATCTAACTTTTGAGCAAATTCTTTACTGTTTTCAAATTGCATTTTTGAATTTTGATTCAAAAATACAGATTAGAAATGAGATTATATAATGTTTTAAAATGCTGTTAAAAATATTGGGGAAATTACCGCGTATAATTACTTTCATAGCTCACAACAAATTCGTCGTAAAAATTATATAAAAAAAGACATAAATCCCGAGTATCTTTAAATGTTCGAACATACAATATCTCTTTAACTCATATTTTAATTAAAGAATTAAAAAATTAGACGGTGTACAAGAAATTGGTAAGAAAGTTCAGGAAAATGTAAACGGTGGGCATTGCACTCCTTGCGGTCCTGGATAATGTGGACAGATTATTTTCCCCAGGCTAGATTGATTTTTCGCACCTTATTAATCTACAGGCAACAGAATTTTATATTGTTAGAAATATAGAATAAGTATTGCAGCGGTTTATTCAAAAACTACTGCATTTTTTTCAAAAGAACTTTTGCTTCAGCAAAATTATAATTCCCCTAATCTAAAAGAATATTTATAAAATTATACTCTTTAAATATTTAGTTCCCAAAATTACTAGCTTTGCAAAAAAAATAACACCCTATGCACTTCATACCAGAAGCATTAGATACTTATGTAGTAAATCATACAGAAAAAGAACCTGAGTTATTGGAGCAATTAACTCGTGAGACCTACCAAAAAATATTACAACCTCGTATGCTAAGTGGACCATACCAAGGTCGTGTATTAAGTATCCTCTCTAAATTAATTAATCCGAAAAATATTTTAGAAATTGGTACTTATACTGGCTATTCGGCTTTATGTATTGCCGAAGGAATGCGAAAAGATGGAGAACTCCATACCATAGATATTAATGAAGAATTGGAAGATTTCCAACGAAAGTATTTTGACCTTTCACCTTATGGTAATCAAATACATCAACACATAGGTAATGCTACTGAGATTATTCCAAATCTAGCTATGAAATTTGATTTGGTTTTTATCGATGCAGACAAACCAAACTATCCCACTTATTTTGATTTAATTATTGATAAAATGAATCCTGGAGGTGTTATTTTATCAGATAATGTTCTATGGAGTGGTAAAGTTATTGAGGATATAAAAAAAGATGATCTTTCTACAAAAGCTCTGTTAGCATATAATAAAATGTTAGTAGATGATAATCGTATCGAAACCGTATTATTACCTATTAGAGATGGATTAACAATTAGTAGAGTATTATAAAAAAAGTGGAATCTATAAAGACCCCACTTTTCAGATGTATTAGTAACTACAATTGCTAATTCATTAATTATTGCACTGCTTTTAGTGCGTCGATATTACCGTAACCAAATTTACTATTTCGATTAGGATAAAACTCTCCTGCTCTTTTTAACTTATCCAATACTTGCGCTCTAGACATATTAGGATTACGTGACCAAACTAATGCCGCAATACCAGCAGTCATAGCTGTTGCTACAGAAGATCCGCCAACATAAGATTGTGCACCATTATTAAATCCTAGTACTGGTACAGTTCTACTAGTGTTACTAGCTCTTTGCATAATAATAGTAAAATCAATTTTACTACCATCGTGACAAATATCACAACGATTATATCCATTATCTTTTAACCCTGTTACTGCAACAGTTTCACTCATACTTGCTGGAAATATAACACCATACCAATTGGTAAAAGTAGTAGATGTTCCTCCGGCTGCCATGATCATTTTACCTTTTCCGTACGCATACTTAACAGCATCTTTTACATTTCCTATAGACCAAGGATATCCTACTGACATGGAAATTATTTTAACATCACTTCTATTCCCTAATGCTTTTAATGCATTACTCACTCCTTTGCGTTCGTGATAATCGTTTAAAACAACATCTTCTGTTCCTCTATATGCTACCAAATTAGAATTGTATGCAACACCAAGTGGCATAAAATCATTATTACGTGGTGAGGCAATAGCAGAAGCCATCTGAGTTCCGTGCCCACACTTATCGTTCGGGCCATCAACATTATTAGACCACCACCAAGGAGAGTCAATAAATGTTCCGAAACGCTGTACAGACCTTCCATTAGAAGCTCCATCATTAAAACCATTTCCTAAAAGATTTTGGTTAGCTGATAAGCCAGTATCTATAAGCCCAACAGTAATTCCTGCTCCAGTACTCAGGCTCCAAGCATCATCAATATTATGATTTTTATAATTCCAAGGTAATCTCGCATTAGGAGAAATCACACTATAATCAGCACTGTTAATAGATTGTCCACTTTGAGAACAACCTGCAGATTTTTGTTGCACTTCTTCCTGTAAATAAAACCCATAACCATTAGGTTCTAAATAACGAATATTATCCATTGCAAGTAACTCTTCAATTGTTTCCAATTTGGTTACTTTTAAATCTAAAACATTCAATACATCATCTTCTGTAATTTGAAAATTAGAACGTTTTTCTCCTTCACTCTTCTGAACAGTACCATAAATATCTTCTACAATAATATTTAATCTAGACGATCGTTCTGTTCCTTCAATAAAACTTTCTCCTTTTTCTCCGAAACCAATTGTTAATACTTCACCTCCATGCATCACTGCACTATATAACATATGTGCTGATGCATCATTAGCCCAATCCAAATCACCATTTTGCTTAAGCTGTGTCTCAATAAAGGAGTTAATCTCTTCGATGGATAGAATTTTCTGAGAATCCAGACTCTCGTCAATAATTTCTTCAGGATTATTTTTTGAACAAGATACAACAAGGAATAACCCTAAAATTAGAGGAATAATTTTTTTCATTTTAGTATAAGATTAATGAGTTTGTGTGTTAATGATTTCTAAGGTCTTTATTTCCTTAAAAACATCAAATAATTATCATTTAGTTAATTTCTGTACTAATTTATTAAATAAAATCTAAATATTGATACATTATATTGAAAGAATCTTAAAAATAATTGCGTTCCTATGCTTGCATAGGACTAAAAACTGGTTCTAAATACCAATGTTTATAAGGGTTTTACAGAAAAATACTACAGAATGAATTAAACTTAAAAAACAAAGGTTTTTTTTAAAGTTTGTTATAAAAAAGGAAGATTTTTTATTGAAATACTAAAAAAAGGTGTCGTAAAGTTAGAATTTACGTTTTACTGGACCAGTAACATCTTCGATATCACTTTTAACTTGATTTATTTCTTTCTTGATATCTGAAGTAATAGAAGAAGGAATATCTGTATCTATTCCGTGCTTTTCAGCGCTTTTGGTAATTTCAGATTTGATATCATTGGTAGCATCTTTTACAATTCTCATACCTTTACCTAAACCTCTTGCTATTTCAGGTATTTTATCTGCTCCGAAAACCATAACCAAAATAAATACTATAAAGGCAATTTCTGTTCCGCTTATAAATAAAGGTAATACAATCATATCAGTGCAAATATAGCTACAATAATGTATACAAAAAAGCCGTTCGTGATCACGAACGGCTTTAATCTATAATTTAAAGGTTTTTTAACTATTGTCCTTTTACCTTATTTTTAAACTTATCAAATTTTCCTAATTTTTTATTCTTAGGCCAGCTATTATTAGAAGTATCGATATCAGCAGTCTCTTGATTAGGATCTACAACAATTTTAGAAATTGCTTTTTCAGAAGCAACTGCTCTTTTTACAGCTGCATCATTTTTTCTCCAGATCTCCGCTGGATACGTTATCGTCTCTGTAGTACCATCTTCATAAGTATACTCTACTATTAATGGCATTACTAAACCACCAGGTTTTTCAAAGGTAACTTCATAAAAATATTTTGGCTCCTTAAGAACTTCTCTTTCTTCTACAGAAAAATTATCGATCAAATACTCTTTTAAAGTCTTAGCATTATCAATTATATTACCGTTCTTTTTTATTTTTTCGTATTCTTCACTATCTTCTTCAACCATAAATACTAATGGACCAAAATCCTCAATTTTAGCTCCTCTTGCTGCTACAAAATCCTTGGTTCTTTGATTTGGTTCTTTAGAAACAACATATTTTTTAACATCTTTAACACCTATATCTGTATAATCTGTAGTATAGAACCATCCTCTCCAGAACCAATCTAAATCCACAGCAGATGCATCTTCCATAGTTCTAAAAAAATCTTCTGGTGTTGGATGCTTAAACATCCATCTTTGAGAATATGTTCTAAAAGAATAATCAAAAAGATCTCTACCCATAACAGTTTCTCTAAGAATATTTAATCCCGTAGCCGGTTTGGAATATGCATTAGAACCAAATTGATAAATATTATTAGACTGAGACATAATAGGAGATATAAAACTCTGGTCTCCACTCATATAAGGAACTATTTTAGCAGCTGGTCCTCTTCGAGAAGGGTATTTTTTAAGCGGTGCAATTGCATCTGGATACCATTCTCCAAAATCTTGT
Organism: Aquimarina sp. MMG015; assembly: GCF_018100855.1. Taxonomy (NCBI): domain Bacteria; kingdom Pseudomonadati; phylum Bacteroidota; class Flavobacteriia; order Flavobacteriales; family Flavobacteriaceae; genus Aquimarina; species Aquimarina sp. MMG015. Next base: position 15,708 of record NZ_JAGJEB010000012.1, on the reverse strand, counting down.
TCGGCAACATATTGAACAAAAGTATTAAGACCTTCATCCATCCAAGTCCATTGACGCTCATCACTATTTACAATCATTGGAAAAAAGTTATGTCCAACTTCATGAATAATAACACTCATCATACCAAATTTAGTACGATCACTAAATTTTCCTTTTTTATCAGGTCTACCATAATTCCAACAAATCATAGGGTATTCCATACCTTGATTCTTAGCATGTACAGAAATAGCTTTGTGATATGGGTAATCAAAGGTCATTCTACTATACGATTTTAAAGTACTTGCTACGGCTTTAGTTGACCAATCTTCCCATAAAGGATTTCCTTCTTTAGGATACATGGAAACCGCCATTACATCTTTACCTCCAATTTTTACCGCCATCATATCCCAAATAAATCTTCTAGAAGTGGCAAACCCAAAATCTCTTACATTTTTTGCACTAAGTCTCCAAGTTTTTTTGCTTTCGGAAAATGTTTTTTCTTTAGCTTCTGCTTCTTTTTGAGTTACAATAAGAACTGGTTTATCATATGATTTCTTAGCTTTTTCGTAACGACTCATCATTTCTTTAGTAAATACCTCTTTTCTGTTTACCAAAACTCCAGTCGCATCTAAAATATGATCCGCTGGTACTGTAATATTAACATCGAAATCTCCAAAAGGAAGTGCAAACTCTCCTCTTCCCCAGAATTGGTGATTCTGCCATCCTTCTACATCATTATACACTGCCATTCTAGGATAAAACTGTGCGATAACATACGCTCTATTTCCATCTTCGAATTCTTCATAACCCGATCTTCCTCTTCCATTAACGTGATCGTTAATATTATACCACCAATCTATAGAAAACACAAATTTACTACCAGATGCTAAATTTTTAGGCATCTCTACACGCATCATTGTTCCATTAATAGTATATTCTAAAGGTTTACCCGAAGCATCTTTAACAGCCGTGATATTAAATCCTCCATCAAAAGACTCTCCTAAATATTTACCTACAAATCTATTTGGCGGATCAGCTGCATCAACCCCAGTTGGTTGAATTAACGGTGTTTTTGATTTTCTAGACCGCATATTCTGATCTAATTGTACCCAAAGAAATTCTAAATTATCAGGAGAATTATTAGTATACGTAATAGTTTCTTTACCCGTAAGTTTTTTGTTTTTGTCATCAAGCTCGATATCCATTTTATAATCTGCTTGCTGTTGATAGTAAGCAGAACCTGGAGCTCCAGAAGCAGTTCGATACATATTAGGTGTAGCAAATTCATCATACATTTGCTTAAACTTATTCTGATTTGTATGCCCCAACTCACGAGCTTCCTCGCCGCTTTTTTCATTTTGAGCGTACAGTCCTAAACCAGTAACAAATAATGTAACTGTTAGTATAAAAAGTGTTTTTTTCATTAGAGTGTAATTGTGTTAAGTAATAAATTGCAAAATAGTTGTTTTTTAAAAGTTTAGTGATTTATTCACTAAACTTTAACATGCCTTGATCTTTTTCTTTTTCGAGTATAAGGCTTTTACGTTTTTTTTGTTTTTTAACGTGTATGATATTCTGCTGATCATCAAAGAAGTCCATCAAAACTTGATTAGAAACAACTATTGTTTTTAAGGATTCTACATTTTCTACCTCTAGATAACACAGGACTAAATCATTATCATATTCTTTCCCTATGAAATTAAAAAAGACTTCCTCTCCATTTACTGTAATAGATAGCTTTTGTTTTAAATATGTAGTTAGATACTGATCTACCTTTTCTTCCTGTTCATTAGAAACTAACTCTATCGTCTCATCATATCTTTTTCTAAGAACTTCTTCTATATCATCGACAAAAATCCTGGAAATAATCTGCAAAGATTTCTCTTCTTCTTTATATTCTATTTGTGTTACACTAACATAGAATTTATGTAAGGCGGTAAACGAACTCAATGAAACCAGAAATACTGATAAAATAATTAATAATTTCTTCAATTTAAAATAATTTATACGATGGTAAATGTACTATTTTGACATAAAATATTATGCCAAAAATGTTTTATTAAATAAAAAGAAAGTTATTTATCAATTTCTTTAAACTCTTTATAGGACTTTGCTTTGGTCTGAAAAAACTCTAATAATGATAATTTTTTAGTGTTTTCTAATAAGTTTTCAAAATAGCTATCTTCCGCGCAATAATACATAAAATCAGATATTAGATCTTCTGACAATCCCAAATCATTTGTGAAAAATGCAACACTAAATGAGGTTTCACCTTTATGAATTAGTTTATCTAAATCCTGAATAGCTTTTATTTTTTTTAATTTTTTTAGCGTTCCATTTAAATAATTAATCGGGCGATCTATAATTCCAGATTTTGCAGTATAGATTCTTCTTTCTACTTGGGTAGGTTGTTTTATATCTCTAAATGGGAGCCCCAAACTCTTATTACTTACAAAAGGTTTTGTCTTAATACCTTTAGTATCTTTATCAATATTTCCTGAAAGATTAATGTTACTAACATTTACTTGATCCAGTTTTCTTACAATAGGAGTCAGTTTTATTCGAAAATCTTCGTTATTTATATCAAAATCTCCTACAACAAGAGAGACTATCTCATATTGGACAGAAGAAAAAATAATGGAATCATTAATTGATACAGGAATTTCAAAATAACCTTTGTCATCATTGGTAGTTCCTATCTTCTTAGTATAGTTTACAATATTTATGGCAAATCCATCTAATGAATCAGCAACGATAACTCCCTTTAATCTTTGAGATTGTCCAAAAGTGTTAGTTATAACAACAAAAAATATAAGAATAGGTAAAATTCTGGCCATATGATGAATTAGTTTTATGACCCGATTCGATATGTTTTCTTATGGATAAACCTAGAAACCCTGTCATACTAATTCAAAAGACGAAAGGTCTTTAAAAATGTTGCGCTATTAAAAACGTTATTTACGATCTTTATAAACTTTACTTTGAGACACCAAAAATTCGAGAAGATTCAATTCATTACCTTCTTCTAGGTATGATTTATCTAACCCATTTTCTTCTGCAAAAAAGATAAAATCATTAATTTGATCCATTTCTAACGCTAAGTTTGTTTTAAAAAACTCATCATTATACATTTTTCTGACCTTTACATCAATATCAGCAGGGGTCTTATCATCATTATTGTCTTTATTTTTAAAAACTACTTTAAAAAGGTTTACAAAATTAAGTCCATAAATCATCCTATCCTCTAAAAAGACTTTGTTTTCTAACTCAGATAATTCATCCGCTGTCCAATCATAATCTGTATCATTAATTCTATCGGAGGTAAGTCTAGCAACATCATCTAATCCACTCTCCGAAACATCAATTTTTTTAACATCAATAGAAACGTTACCCAACAGATCGTATGGAGTAACAATAACTTCATCTAGCAGATTAACGGATTCATTCAAAAAAATATTCAATCTCCTATTATTTAATACCCCTTTATCAATTAATACAACAAACTTTTGATATTGCATCGCAATTACCTCTATTTTATCATTGGTGCCAACACTTATCCTAAAATTACCTTTATCATCTGTAATAGTCCCTTTTTTAGTAGTTAAATTATAGACAACAACACCCTCTACATCATCACCAATGGGGGCACTCACGCGACCATCAATCATAACTCTCGAAGTTATTTGGGCAAAAGAAAAACTAATTGTAAAGCATATAAATAGTAGGGATAATTTCATTTTCATAGTTAGCTGGGTTAAATTTGTATGTATTGAAGATACTATATTTTTTCAATATGTTTTGAAGATTTCTCTATAAGAAAACGTTAAACTACCTTTACTAAAAACAATTATATGCAAAACTGTGTCATTGCAAGTACCTCTACCATCCATGGAAGTGGTCCATTAGAATATTTATTTGATACTTTAATTGAACTTTATAAAGATTCTGAGCAAATTTTGTTTATCCCATATGCACGTCCAGGAGGGATCTCCCTAGATGAATATACCATAGGAGTTAACAATATTTTTAAGAAAATAAATAAAAGAATACTTGGGATCCATATGTTTTCTGATATAACGGAAGCATTCGAAAATACACAAGGAGTTTTTACTGGTGGAGGAAATACGTTCCTACTCGTTAATCAATTATATAGAAATAATGTACTAGAACCTCTTAAACAAGCAATTGACACAGGTGTTCCTTATTTAGGCACCAGTGCTGGAAGTAATATTTGTGGGCTTACCATGCAGACCACTAATGATATGCCTATTGTACATCCTCCAAGTCTTAAAACACTAGGGGTTATGCCTTTTAATATAAACGCACATTATTTAGACCCTGATCCAAACTCTACGCATAAAGGAGAAACTAGGGAAACACGTATTAAAGAATTTCATAAGTTAAATCCACAACCTGTAGTTGGACTTAGAGAAGGGAGTTGGTTAAGAATTCAGGAGAATGATATTCAATTAAAGGGAGAATTCTCTGCTAGGGTTTTTGAACAAAACAAAACTCCTTATGAAATAGAGCCCGATAGCTCTTTATTAGGTTTAAATTAAACTTTGTATGCAGTACCAAAAAATTCTTGACACCATTCAAGAAGAATTATCGAATAAACAAAATAATGGAAAGGTAGCCTCCTATATTCCTGAATTGGCTAAAGTGGATCCAAATAAATTTGGAATGCATTTATATTGTATTAGCTCAGGTCATTATGGTTTTGGAAATGAACAGGAACAATTTTCCATTCAAAGTATATCTAAAGTATTTTCTTTAACACTGGCGATGTCTTTATTAGATGATGAATTATTTGAACGTGTAGATGTAGAACCTTCTGGAGATCCTTTTAATTCTTTAGTACAATTAGAATACGAAAACGGAATACCAAGAAATCCTTTGATAAATTCAGGTGCTCTGGTTATTGCTGATGTCTTAGTTTCGACGCTAGAAAATCCCAAGAAACAACTTTTAGAATTTATTCGTAAAATCGCGGGAAATACAACTATTGATGTTAACTCGAAAGTTTTTAATTCTGAAATGAAATATAGTCATAGAAATGCTTCTCTACTGCATTTAATGAAATCTTTTGGCAATATCAAAAACGACATAGAAACTGTATTAGACTTGTACATTTACCAATGTTCTATAGCTATGTCTTGTAAAGAATTAGCGACCGCTTTTATGGTTTATGCAAATTCTGGAAGAACTCTATTTGATGAAAAACAAGTGATTTCTGAAAGAAAAACAAAACGTATTAATGCTATTATGCAAACTTGTGGTTTTTATGATGAAGCAGGAGAGTTTAGTTTTAGAGTAGGTTTGCCTGGCAAAAGTGGTGTTGGTGGTGGAATTGCTGCTATTCATCCAGGTCAATATGCCGTTACAACCTGGAGCCCCCCATTAAACCCAAAAGGAAATTCTGAATTAGGAATGTATGCATTAGAAAGATTAACAACCTTAACTGGGTTTTCTATATTTTAAGTGATATCGGCCTTCCGTCTGTAATGGTCATATAATTGAACACAAATAATCACCAATACAAAATAAACGAATAATGAGTTATAAGTAGTACCTTTTCCTGAATGTACTATAATAGAAGTAGCTGATAAAGGAAGAGAAACTATAATAAGCTTGATCCAGTCCCAATCTTTCCGCTTTAACAAAAAATAAAAAACTGGAAATAATAATAAACCTAAGTAAGGTACAGGTATTGTTGTTGTTAATGTCCTAAATATTCTTTTTACTATGATATTAGCATACCAAAAAGGATCATTTTTTATGTCCGTCAACACTTTTTCTTTCACCACTTCTTCATAATGTGATAATTCTTCTGGTTTTTTATAATACAACCTATAATCATCGTAGTAATCATCTGTCTGATATTTACCCGAATAATGGATATTCATACTATACCTATTATTTAGAATAGGAATTGCATAATTGTATGCTTTTATATCATTCCATTCATACCCATATTTAGTATCAAAATCTCCTAATCCGCAAAACATAGGGTGCCAAAAATTATGACCCTTAATTTTAGCTCCATTATACACATGCCCTCCATAAAGACTTACTAAATGACTGGTCTTTTCAAACTTTAGATTAAACTCATTTCTAATATATGACTTACAAGAATTAAAGAAAAATACAACTGTTAAAACTAAAATTATTTTCGGAATTAACTTAATATGTTTAGACAACATATAGATCAATAACAATGAAACTAAAACTACTGAAATTTCATTTCTAAATTCACTAAAAAAACCAATCGTTATCCCAGAAATTATTGCCGTCAAAATTAATTTAAAATAATCAATAGATGCAGAAAACAATACATTTACATTTAGCCCTAATATTATAAAAAAAACAGAAGCCATTAATCCAAAAATATTTTCATGGGAATACACTTCATAAAGAAAAAAAGGAGTGCTATTGATTAAAACACACAAAAGAAAACCAAACATTGGTTTTCTTAGTCTCCAAAACCCAAAGAATAATAGTAACAGCCCAATAGTAAACACGAAAGCATTAAACAATTTAATAGAAGGGTTTTCTGGAGAGCCTTTAAGATAAGCATTCGGTAAATAAGCTAAAATTCGAGCACTTTCACCAAGTCTCGACCAATGCTTATATTCCATAATCAAATCCTTACCTCTATTGGTTATTTCTTTATTTGCACCTTCTTCAGAATATTTTAAATCAGTATTTAATGTAGCTAAAGGGAAATGACCTGTGTAGAAATAAAAATAAGCAAATTTATATGCTTTATCGTGGGAGAAACCTGAAGCATCCCTTCTAGCTTGAATTGAAGAATAATCACTATAACTAGATTTTACATACAATCCAGTATTAAAAAGAATTATTGACAACAAAATTGTGACAAGCCCTTTTTTACTTTTTAAAAACACTTCAAAACGACCAGTTATGTTCATCAATGAATTCATACTAATCATTTTTTTGCTTAATAATATAAATAGGTCTTTTACGCATTTCTTGTATTAATTTTTCGAAATAAAGTGACAAGATAGAAAGTGTAACAAACAGAATTGAAAAAGAAGCTGACATAAAAATTATAATAGTGTTATATCCTGACGGAGCTGAAGTTCCGTTTAAATAAGTATATAATGTATACCCTATCATTCCTAAAGTAAATAAAATAAAAACAGCCGACAACAAAACACTAATTCTCAATGGCTTATTAGAAAAAGAAAATATTGCATTAAAGGCTAACTTAAGCAACATGAGATAAGAATAATTACTCTCTCCATATTCTCTTGCAGGTGCGCTGAACGATAATTTACTTTTAGAAAAACCTAATGATTGTATAAAACCTCGTATAAATCTATTACGGTCTCGAAAATTAGAGGCAAGTATAACTTTAATACGATTAGAAACTAAAAAGAAATCAGTGGAATTTTCTTCAAATTTAATGGCTGACAAGTAATTTATTATTTGATAAAAGAATTTTGAAAATTTCTTTTTAACATAGCTATTATCACCTCTTTCTAAACGCTGCATTAATACAATATCATTTCCTTCATTAAAAGCATTAATCATCTTAGGTATTTCTGCTGGCGGGTGTTGGCCATCAGAATCTATACAAATAATTGCATCTCCGGAAGCATTATCAATCCCTGCTATCATTGCAGATTCATGCCCGAAATTTTTAGAAAACTCAATGCTAATATTTTTAATATTATTCAATGATTTTTCTTTTCTTATTTCATCAATTAACCTTTGCGTTCCATCAGTACTTCCATCATTTACCCATATAAGTTCAAAACTTCTCTCTGGCATGGAAATCAATACGCTCTCCAACGAATTCCAAAAATGAATCACACCCTTCTCTTCATTAAACAATGATATTACAATTGAGATATTTTGCTTATTCATTTTTGGTTATTGAGATTCGACATTATTCAAAACAAGAAATCTAAATTACTTTCTTCACAAAAGGGTGGTAATCTTCTTTTAAAGAAACAATTTCAGCATTTCTAATATCATGGACAATTTGTATTGAGGTTTTAGCATCCATAAGTCCATAACCTTTACCTTCTAATATACTCTTATAACTACGTGTATGTAACTCTGTAAACCCAGTACTAAACTCTATTTCTTCATTATCAATGGTAATTGAGCGATATGTTCTTTTTCCTTGTGCTTTAATAACTTCTGGAATATTCTCGTAATTAATAGATAAAAACCAACGAACCCTAGCTTTTTCGAATTCTAAAAATCCAGAAGCACTATCATCTGTCAATAAATGAACTTTGTTTCCTTTAACCTTTCCAAAAACCCAAGATAACATATCGTAAAAATGAACCCCAATATTTGTTGCTATTCCACCAGATTTAGAAACATCACCTTTCCAAGAAGCGTGATACCAATTACCGCGAGAAGTTAGGTAAGTCAAGTCGAAATCATAAATCTTATCTTTAGGACCATTATCTACATTCTCCTTTAATGCTATAATACTTGGATGCAATCTCAATTGCAAAATAGTATTTACTTTCCCTTCAGATTCTTTTTCAATCTCAACCAATGTGTCTATATTCCAAGGATTAAGAACTAGTGGTTTCTCACATATTGCACTTGCTCCTCTTCTTAATGCCATTCTAATATGAGAATCATGTAAATAATTTGGTGTACAAATACTAACATAATCAAGTTGTATATTTCTTCTTCTCTTTAATTTTTCTATATGTCTATCAAAACGTTCAAATTCCACGAAAAAATGTGATTCAGGGAAATAACTATCAATAACACCAACGCTATCGAATTTATCTAGTGCAGCTATCAGATTATTCTCTGTATCCTTAATTGCTTTTAAGTGCCTTGGAGCTATATAACCTCCAACACCCATAATTGCAAAGTTCTTATTTTTCATCTATTAAATTTTAAAAACGCTTCCTCCGATAAGTTCATATTTCTCTTTACTTTCTGGACAGACAGCTATATCATCCGCATTAAAATCCAGTCTATGTCCATATTCGCTCATCCATCCTATTTGCTTGGCAGGATTCCCAACAACTAGGGCATATGGTTTCACTTCTTTTGTAACAACCGTACCAGCACCTATAAATGCATACATACCAATATTATTGCCACAAACAATAGTAGCATTAGCTCCAATAGTAGCTCCTTTACCCACATGAGTTTTGGCGTATTCATTTTTCCTACTTATAACACTTCTAGGATTGGTAACATTAGTAAAAACACAAGAAGGTCCCAAAAAAACATCATCATCACAAACAATTCCCGTGTACAAAGAAACGTTATTTTGAACTTTTACATTATCCCCTAAAATTACTTCTGGTGAAACCACTACATTTTGTCCTATGTTACATTTTCTACCTATTACGGAACTAGGCATAATATGAGAAAAATGCCATATTTTACTACCTTCTCCTATAAAACATCCATCATCTACCACTGACGTTTCATGAGCAAAATAATTCTTATCCATTTGGTTAATTTATTTCTGTAAGAAACTTTGTTAGTCTCACTATACAGAATATGTGTCTCCCAAATATAAAATAATTCATTTTGTTTATTTGTTTTAGAAAAAATACTTTTTTAAAGCCTAATTATTTTCGATTTAAATTCATCAGGGTTATTTATCAAACAAATAAATACTTAACATAAACAAAAAATATTTATCTTCAATACAATTAAAAAGACATAAAAACAACTATATTTAAACCCATTAATACTAAAAACAAAGGATACTACAATCCCAGATCTTAATAAACTATAAGCAATCCAATCCCCAAGTACAATTAAAATTTTAAAGCTAGATGTTTAAAAATTTTACTTCCAAAAAATTCGAATTAAAAATCTTAGTAGTAATACTAATTGCTACTTTTTTTATATACATCAACCATTTCGACAATCCCTTTATCTTCGATGACATGCATACAGTCGTAAACAACGATTCTATAAGAACTTTAGATAATTGGCTTGTTTTTTTCAAGGATGCAGATACATTCAGTTCATTACCTGGAAATAGAGCGTACCGACCTATAATCACATTGATGAACGCTATCGATTACAATATTGCTGGAAAATTGGATTCTAACTATTATCATTACCACATCTTTTTATGGTTTTTAGTATTAATTGTATTAGTTTTTCTGTTATCGAAACATATCTATAAAACATCTCTAACAAAAAATAAGTTTGTTGGGCTAACTGCATTGTTCGCAACCGCTTGGTTTGCGTTTCATGCTGCAAATGCGGAAACTATTAATTATATATGCGCTAGGTCAGATTCTTTTTCAACATTATGTATTGTAGCTTCTCTCATTTTATACATAAACACTACAACTAGAAAATGGCACCTTTATCTTATAACTATGGTTATTGGAATATGGACAAAACAAACTGGGGTCATGTTTTTTCCTATTTTAGTATCTTACGTAATACTTTTTGAAGAACATGAAGTTTTATCTCCTTCTAAGAAAAATATTCTTACCAAGCTCCTAAAAATTTTAAAAAAAACTGCTCCTGCTGGAATTATAGCTTCTTCTCTCTTTATTTTAAATCAATATTACCTAACTCCCGAATCTACAGATTCTACTAATTATTTTGTTACAAGATTTGAATATTTCAGCACACAATGGTACATTATCACACACTATTTAAGCAACTTTATTTTACCCATAAACCTTAGTGCAGATCCAGATTTCACTATTATAAAGCCATGGTACAGCTTTAAAACACTATTTGGATTAAGTATAATAATTGGAATGTTATTTACAATGGTAAAAACAGCTTTAAAAAAAGAATTAAGACCTATTTCATTTGGTATAGCTTGGTTCTTTATTGCTTTATTGCCGACAACTCTAAATCCTCTTTTCCAAATCGCCAACGACCATAGAATGTTTTTTCCTTTTATTGGACTTTTTATTGCTGTCCCATATGGATTACTAAAAATTATTGAAAAACAAAAGACCATAGAGAAAGAAAAAAAACAAAACATTTACATCATATCTATCATTGCTTTAATTCTTTTAGGCCACGGATATGGTACTATTCAAAGAAATAAAGTTTGGAACTCCATTGAGTCTATTTGGCTTGATGTGGTTGTCAAAAGCCCTAAAAATGGAAGAGGACAGATGAATTATGGTTTGACCCAAATGCAAAAAGGAAATTATGATATAGCACTCAATTACTTCAATAAAGCCTATTCATTAAGTCCAAATTATTATGTTTTACATATAAATTTAGCAATTCTTCACGCTGCTAAAAAAGATTATAGTAAAGCTGAAGAATATTTCAATTCTGCAATTAAATTAAGTACGAGCTCTCCTTCTGCCGACTATTATTATGCAAAATTTCTTTTTGATCAAAAAAAATATTTAAAAGCTGAAAAGCACGTAAAAATTGCGCTTCAAAAAAGCCCTAATCATACTCTATCTAAGAACCTTTTAAATAACATTTCAAAAAACTTAACTAAAATACAAGAGGAAATAAGCTCATTAAAAAATCAAACAAAAAACACCAAAGATCCTATAAAGCTTTTAGATCTAAGTTTAAAATATTATCAAATAAAAGAATATAAATTAGTTATAACAACCTGCGAAAAAATATTACAAATTGATCCGAAAAATGCTTTTGCTTATAACAATATATGTTCTGCGTACAATCAATTACAAAAATGGAAACTTGGAGCCGAAGCTTGTCAAAAAGCAATTAAATTAAGTCCAAATTATTCATTAGCAAAAAATAATTTAAAATGGGCCACGAGTAATCTCAAAAAAACAAATAAAGAATAAAACCAAAATATAATGCTTGACAATAAAACAGTTGCAGTAGTAGTACCCTGTTATAACGAATCTCAACAAATAATGATGGTTCTAGATAGCATGCCTTCTTTTGTTGATAGAATTATTGTAGTTGATGATGCTTCGAAAGACGATACTGTCGGAACAGTAATAAAAAACCTAACCGACAACACATCAACTCTTGAACTAACTTCTAACCTAAACAACGAAATTGCTCCTAATATATATAATCGTGCGGATATTGAGGTAAAGCGAAAAAGCATTGATGAAATTCAAAAATTTACTCCTTCAGAAATTCTTAATAAAAATCCCAATACAGAAAAAATAATTGTAATTAAACATCTAGAAAATGGAGGTGTTGGGGCAGCTATTGCGACTGGATATAAGTGGTGTAAAGATCATGATATTGATTGCACAGCAGTTATGGCTGGAGATGGACAAATGGATCCAGATGAATTAGAATCTATATGTAAACCCGTTATAGCAGAAGATATTGATTATGTTAAAGGAAATCGCTTGATTCATAAAAGCGCTTGGGTAATTATCCCAAGAGTACGTTTTTTAGGTAATTCAATTCTTAGCATACTAACCAAAATTGCCTCAGGATACTGGGGTGTGTCAGATACCCAAAGTGGATATACCGCAATATCAAACAATGCCCTAAACTCTGTACCTCTTTATGACATATATAAAAGATATGGAATGCCTAATGATTTATTAGTAAAACTTAATATTGCATTCTGTACTATTAGAGAAGTAAAGATTAAACCAATATATGGTGTAGGTGAAAAATCAAAATTAAATATTATCAAAGTATCTTTACCCATACTCTTTTTATTAGTTCGTTGTTTTTTCAAAAGGCTTCAAACAAAGTATTTATATAGAAGTTTTCATCCGTTATATTTACTTTACTGGGTAGCTTTTATTATTTGTATCATTAATAGTTATTTCTTCTACCAGTTAATAGCTAATTTTTTTGTTCCAAATTCTAAAACGCCAACAGATTACCTAATCATATTTATCTTCCTAACCATATCAGGGTTTCAATCTTTGTTATTCGCAATGTGGATGGATATTCAGGATAACGAAAGGTTATCCAAATAATAGAATTACTATTTCATTTGTCTTAAGTCTTTTAAACGTATTGGTGATAAATAAAACAAAATAGCTCCGGGAATAAATGAAATTAATTGAAGAATAAATATAATTAAAGATAATGCTATAGCATCTTCAGCCGAAAGATCATACAATTGAAAAATAAAAATTAAAGATGTTTCGCGAACTCCAATTCCTAAAACTGTAACAGGAAGTAATGTCAGTATTCCCAAAACAAAAGTCCCTAAAAATAACCCTAAATGATCAATCTCAATATCCATAGCCCAAGCAACATAATTAAAAATTCCGTATATCATAATCATACTAAGACAGGTAATTACGAAACTTAGTATACTTTTTGACCACCCAAGATTATGAGAATTAAACGCTCTTCTCCAAGGCTTAATAATTCTGTTAAATTTACCTCTAAACCCGTAAATAAATAAAAAAAAAGATATCACCCCTATAAACAAAAATACCAGCCCTTTATAGTTATTTGGTAGTTTCAGAATATCAAAATTAAACTGATAATAAAACAACGCTAATAAACTAAAAAACAACAAACTAATTAAATCAAAAAGACGATCCATAATCAAGCTAGACCAACCTATTTTCTGAGTAGGTAATTCATCCTTAATATAAAGTAACCTCCCAAAATCTCCCAATCGCCCGGGAGTGATATTAGCTAAAAAAAGACCAATAAAGAAAACTTTAAAGGCTTTATAGTGCATTAAAGGAATTCCGTATGAATTCGAAATAATTTTCCATCTTATACTTTTTAAATAAAAAGCTAACCACAAAATAAATACTGCAATAATGATATGAATAATAGAAATCTTTTTAATTGATTCAAAAGTTTCTTCCCAACCTACTTTATATATCAAATAAAAGAATAAGATTATTCCAATAAATTTTAACCAAAAGCCAATATTTAACAAATACTTCTTAGTCATTAATTTAAAATAATACTTTTTTCCTTTTCCATATTACCTATAAATACTAAGTCACCATGTACTTTTTTACAAGAATAAAATTTCATTTTCATTTCTTGTTCAAGCATCCATTTGTAAGGAAAAAACCGCACATGCTCATCTAATGTATAATAATAAGCTCTTTGACAAGGAACTACTACACATAAAGTTTTTTTAGTAATTCTCTTTAATTCTCTAACAGCTTTTTCAAAATCTATAACATGTTCCAAAGTATGCGTAGAGAAAACCACATCAAAGGAATCATCTTCAAAAGGCAAATTTTCTATATTAGCTTGAAAATACTCACTATGCGTAAAGCTTTTACCGTCTATAATATCACATCCAGTAGTTTTAAAACCTTTTTTGTTCGCATAATCAAGTAAAAAACCATTTCCGCATCCTACATCAATAAACGTTTGATTATCAGACTTTATTTTTTCAAATACATGTTTTAAACATTGTTTAGACATATCAGTCGGTCTACTATTAGAAAACCGAGTATCTCTTTTAGAGTAAAAGTCAGAAAACTCTTCTTCTGACCACTTAAAAATTATGGATTTCAAGTTCATTACCGTTTTTATATTCCTTCCCTTATATGCATAATAATAGAACGGAAACATAAAAAATTTAGAATCTCTTATAGCTGGCGGTAACCATTCATCCATAAAATATCTAATAATATTTGTAAATCCTCTGCTATTCATAAATAAAATAATTAATTTTTGGAATCAGTTATCACGAATGTAAGTATTACTTAACAAAACCTCTATATAGGAAATAAAAAACATATTGAATTATTGAAAATCAAGAAAATATTAAAAAGAAAAAAGCTTCATCTTAATTAAGATGAAGCTTTGAGCGGGAGACCAGGTTCGAACTGGCGACATTCAGCTTGGAAGGCTGACGCTCTACCAACTGAGCTACTCCCGCTTTTGCGCTCGCAAATGTATTATATTTTATTAAAAATAAAAATATTTTTAATTTTAATTTTATTTCTTATTACAATTTCAATTGATCCTAAGATCAAAAAAATCATTCTTTAACATTGAATAATTATACCTTATATCCAAGTTAAAATAGATTGAAAAAAGTATTTTATCGAAAAAAAATGCATTTAATCGGATTAAATGTGTATTTTTGTAGTTAAGAAAATATTAATATATTAGCAACTTATCTATATTAGCTTAGATAGAAGGCTAGTTTTGTTTAAACAAAATAGTTACGTGATAACCCCAAACAAAGAGAGGTAAAACTCTTTTTTGAAAAGAAATTTCCTACAGCCTATGAAGGTAAAATTACTTCTTTTTATATGTATACTTTCATCTTTGAGCAATGTATATGCACAGGTGAAAGTTGGTGACAATCCAAATCAAATAGATACTTCATCTATTTTGGAACTAGAAAGCGTGGATAAAGCTTTCGTTTTAACCAGAATCAATACGAATCAAATGAATGCACTCACTCCATTAAATGGAGCCTTAGTGTATAATACAGATGATGAATGTATTTTTCAATTCAACAATAATAGTTGGTCCAGTCTATGTAGTGGTAACGATAATCAAGTATTATCGTTCGACCCAATTACTAACGTATTAACATTAGAAGATGGTGGATCAGTCGATTTAACCTCTCTTATTAACGACCCTGATTCTGACCCAACGAATGAAATCCAAATATTAAGTCAAACCGGCAATACTATTACCTTGTCCAACGGTGGAGGAAGTATTACTGAAACCATATCTACACTATTAGATAATGGAGATGGTACATTTACCTATACATCAGAAGATGGAACAATAACAAATATTGGTACCATTGGAGCGCAAGGACCTACTGGTGCGCAGGGACCACAAGGTGATACTGGAGCACAAGGACCA
>NZ_JAGJEB010000011.1:0-148090 GCF_018100855.1 Aquimarina sp. MMG015 | reverse complement strand
CTATCTAATGTTCTCATAATTTCTATTGTTTTAAATTGTTATATACTTACTAGACGCAGATGTTTCATTTTTGTTACAGTACTATGTATAAAAAGGTACTATTTTAACATATTTTAACGAAAACACTGGGGTTTGGAGGTGTTTTTTAGAAAAATAAAAGAAATTCAACTATTATTTTTTTAACTAGGGTAGAAGAATTTGGTAATAATATTTGCTAAATTAACAATGGTTGCTCTAAATTTATTTACTTATATATATGTATCGTTTTATAATATATAGTACAGTCTTCCTTCCGAGTTATATCTCTCGAGGAATTGGTACTTATGTATTTTTTAATATTGAAGAGTTTTATTTTGTAAGATCAGTTATCCATCGCATTCCACTTTTTGTCAATCGATAGTTCTTAAACGTTTTAGCTTTAGTTCTAACCCAAATAGAATCACCTTTATAAGAGCCTTTAAAAATGAATACGTTATCATCTAGTCGATCATAAGTAAATGAATTTGCTTTCTTTTCTGAATCATTATATTCATGAAAGTCAATGGTCCTTTTTATTGTATCCGCTTCAAAGAGAAAATACAGTTGTTTTTTATCTTCTTGAATTATTTTTAAAGTTTCTGGTCTATATGAACTTCCATTAATGGAGATGTTCTTCCATCGAATATTAGTAGACTTAGGTATCGTATCACCATTTACCATCTGAATTTCCACTTGGTGAAACCCTGTCATACTAGGATACCTATTTGCCGTTTGACTCTTAATTCTATTAGAGAAGTTTATTGAACTAGAAATAGTGAAATATAGTAATATACAAGCTTTAAGGATATATCCGATCTTTTTTGTCTTTGGATTAGTAAACAGTGGTAGTTCGATAATCGGTACTGTAGGCTTGTTAAGTATAAAAAAGTTAATCATCCTTTTCAGGTCATTACTAATTAGTAAAACAGTCATAACTAAAAGATGAATAGCGAACATTTTTACTCTTACATCATAACCAATGTCGATAATTACAACATTGATCATGGCTATAAATAAAATAAAAGCGCCAATAAAAGTGGATCTTCTAAATAATAGGAGAACACCACCTATTACTTCTACCCAACCAGTAGTCATTGTGTAGAATTTAGAATAACTCATAAATGTCCATAGATAACTCATACCATTATGATTACCAATAGTGTTTTCTAATCGATCCAGATCCATTTCACCAAACTGAAGCATAAAAACCTTTGCTAATCCATAGATTATAAGAGTTAATCCAATATGATATCTAAGAATAGTCCTTGTAAGAGTTTTTAATTTTTGATTATAATTAAGTTTAAATTTAGTGTCAATGAGTATCCAAGCTATAGTGCCAATTATAGAAAGTACTGTAATTAATAGAAACCTACTATAATCGTATTTAGAATCAAAACCGTTTAGAAGGTTTTGTTTATCAAACTCCCAACTAAGAAAAGTTTCCCCAAACCATACAGTGATCCCCTCCCAAAAAGAAATATCGGAGGTATCTAGTTCTCGTATATATTCGAATCCATATGGATATATATAGAATAAAAGGTATAGAAATATAAATCGTAGAAAAATTTTGCTAGATAAACTCCAATGAGGTGTTTCTATATGGGTCATTGTTTGATTGTTTGATTGATGAAAATCATAAAAATACAATCTTACTCCATAATTATCCTATATGCAACGGATCTTTTTCACATTAAATAGTGCGATCTATATTTATTCATTACATATTTATAGGATTTTAGAACGTTTGCCTTATTTAGTTTGTTATTTACTTATCGTAAGAAATCTTATTGCATTTTTGCCATAAGCCCCCATCCATTTGCTTTATCTATAACGACACAATGAATTGTGTTATTACCTTTTTTAAGTGGCATGTATAATGTATTGGTATTAATATCTAAGTGTCCCATATATTGAATTCCTTTTGTTCTAAATCCATTTTTACCTTCAAAAATGATTTTACCGTTTAAATAAACTAGTATTGTATCACTATAATCAAATGAGAAAAGCTTTGTTTCCTCTTTTTCTGAATAAACATTTGTAAATGCAATGGTATAATCTTCGGTATTTTGTTCAAAGTTTCCAGAAGAAGCTTTTTTAATGTATTTGGAAATAGGTAATAACCCTGATTTTTCTGTAGTAACAGTAATGTATTCTTCCTGTAAAAAATTTTTGAAATTAAGATTTTTTCGATCGAATAGTTTTGCCTCAGTAATTTTCCATTTTTTTATAATGTTGAGGTCGGTTGGTGTTTCTTTAGTCTTTTCAGGTACTTCACTAGATTCTTTTGGGGTTATCCTAAAATTAGAAAATCTGTTAGTGAATAGGGCAAATAAACCAATTTCACCTGATATATTATCCGTTCTTAAATTAGAAATGCTCATCACTTCTTCATTGTTCACAAAAACTTTAGCTTGGTCATTATTTACTTCTATACGAAGTGTATTCCATCCTTTATTCTTAAATAATACGTTGGCTTGGTGTTCTCTATATAACTGCCAGTTAGATTCATTATTAAAAATAGGAGTGTATTGTATCGCATCTGCTTGGTTTGTTTTGTGAAGTCTCATATAAACTTCTTCCATGGTATTATCTTTTTTTCTAAAGGTAATTCCTGCAAAACTTCTAATAGTGTTGGCATATACATCAACCTCAATAGTACCGTTGGTAAATTTCTGATTTTTTACAGTAATTCTTCCTTTTTTTAATACTAGGGTTTCTCTATTGTCGAATTTTTCGAAAGTTGCCTCTTTTGTTGTATTCCAGTTGGAAGCGATCATTTCAATTTTTGTTTTAGAGCTCTGTGAGAAGGAGACTAAAAAACATAAGGATAAGATGAATGATGAAGAAAATTTTACCATGATTTTTTATTTGCAAATATCTGATTGAATTTGTTTAAATCCCGTATCAATTTACAATCAAAATCTATCGTTTTGGTAATTTTTCCTATATGTTGTTGGACTTGTTCCTGTTAATTTTTGAAAAAAACGAGTCAAATTATTAGGTTCACTGAAGTGTAAAGCATCAGAAATTTCTGCAATGGTTTTATTAGAATAACGCAATTCTGTTTTTATTTCTAGAAGTAATCTATTGTTAATTATTTCTCTTGTAGTATGTTTAGTATATTCTTTTGCTAATGTATTAAGCTGATGTCGTGTAACATTAAGTAGATTGCAATAATCTGCTACCGTATGTAGATTTCTAATATTCTGTTCTAGTAAGGCCTTAAATCTATAAATTACGGTGTTAGATTGTGTGTCTGGAGAGATATGGTAGAAATTAGAATATAACCGGTTTAGCTTGGATAATGAGAAATATAGTAGAGAACGTAATATGTGAGCACTATCGTTTTGATAATCATTTATCTCAGTGATAATTTCGTTAAAAGCGATTTTTATAATATTAAAATCAGCATCTTTTAAACATAAATATTGAGGATATTGAGTGTTGTAAAAATACTGTAATCGGTAAGTAAACAGAGCATCATTAAAAAAATCAGATAAAAAATCACTTTGAAATACAAGATGAAATCCTTTTAGTTGATTTAGAGAAATCTTACAACTTTTAGTCTGAAAAGGGGAGATGAAGAAAAAGCTATTATCTGCAATTTCTATAAAATGTCCATTTAATTCAATAGCTCCACTTGCTTTTTCAAAAATCATGATTTCAAAAAAGTCAGTTGTTTGAGGCTTGGGTTCAAAAAATACATTTGGATTATTTTCGAACCTATGCAAATCCATCAGTAATTCGAATCCATACTTCCTTTTTTCAAAAATAAATTTTCGCAAACTATTGTTTTTTTTATCTAAACTGAGAACTCAAGTATCTTAGAACACTATAAAAATAGAATAAATATTAGTGTAAAATCTAAATTCTTTATGGTTTAGGATGCAATAATTATTTTATCAGCTTGTTGATATTATGATGATGAATGTAGAAATGATAACTAATGTTAGTATATAATAATTATGAACAAAAAGTCCGCATAACATTAAAGATTCACTATCAACTGAAGATTCAATTAGACCACTTGTAGTTGAGCTGTTATAATGAATTAATCTTTTTTGATTTTGAGAGATACTCCATTTAGAGTGCCAGAAATTATCATAGTTCCACCTGTAGTTGTTCCCGTTAAGTGAAATAGTAGTTCCGCTTCCCCAGTTACTAAATTTAATACTCCCGATAGGTTGATTTAAATTCAGGTCTATGATGTGCGTTTCTGAATTAAAAAATCCCTTCTTTTCAAATTTGAGTTTAGTGTCATTTAATTTTCCAATTGAAAAATTCCTAAAAGAATGCTGATCGAATTCTCCTACGTTTTGATTGTGAGATTGCAGTCTATACTTAGACGAAAAAAGATCTTTTTTCCAGTTAATTCTTATCATTTAGTTTTTTTGGACACCTAGATATTCATATACAGATGTTTTATTTATTGGTATGTAGAAAGTAGTATTTGTTACATTTTAATTTTTTAATTCTTGATTGGATACTTAAATAACATTGATAATTAATATTATAATAGGATACGTCCAAACCTTAAGTAATAAGGATTGGACGTATCTGTTTTTGGCATTACACTTTTTGTGCTTCCCAAGCAAATTTTTGAAACGCTTCATCAACCGGTGTGTTGGCGATATGATTGGTATAATTACTAATTACCTTCTGTGATAGTCCTAAAATAACTTCTAACACTTGTCTTTCTCCATAACCAGCAGCATAAAATGTATTTAAATCTTCTTGTGTTACATGTCCACGGTTACGAACTACTTTTAGAGTAAAATCGTGTAATACTTGTAGTTTTTCGTTAGGCATTGTTGTTCTATTTCTAAGAGCTTCAGTTAATGCAGAGTCTACTTTCATCATGTGAGCAATACCTGTATGAGCAGGAACGCAATAATGACATTCGTGTTCTACATTAATTGTTTGCCAAACTACCGTAAGTTCTTCAGCATTAAATGATGAATTTTGAAAAGCACTGTGTAATGTTTTATAAGCTTCCAATACTTCTGGAGCAGAAGCTAAAACACCATGTAATCCTGGTAACATGCCAAAAGATTTTACAGATTGTTCTAAAGAGGCTTTACTCTCTTCTGGTGCTGATTCGATTGTGTTTACTTTTAATGTTGTCATGATTTTAAATTTTATTGTTATATATAATTATCATTTATAACTAAACAATCGTTTAGTTATTATTAAAAAAAAATGCTATAGACTACTAAATGTCATTTCAATATAGTCTTCAATTTCTTTTTTACTATTTACTTTAGATGCAGCGGCTAGACCGTGCTTAGCTAATAATAAAAAGTTGGCTTGTTTTAAAATATCATTTTGCTTTTTGGTCGTATCGGTACTTAACTTAGTAATAAACAATTTTTTAAGATCTTCCATAAACTTAGTCATCTCATCATTGATTAATTCATCTTCTTTTCCAGAGAATTCATTATAGGTATTCGTTACCATACATCCCTTTTCATTACCTTGTTGATTACAGATTTTTACGGAATCATAAAAGAATTCTTTAATATCATCTACACCATTAGAAGATTGTCTGAATTTTTCAAAAATGTTGTTAACCTTTCTTTTGTAACTTTTTAGGCTTTCCAGAAATAGCCCGTGTTTACTACCAAAACTCGAATAGATAGAAAATTTATTAATACCCATTTCCTTTTCTAGCATTTGCATGGACGTACTCTCATATCCATTACGCCAGAATAAGTTCATAGCTTTATCAATAACTTCTGATTCTATATATTGTTTTTTTCTTGCCATTGTTTTATTAAAACAGAACAAAACTAAACAATCGGTTAGTAATAAAAAATCTTTTAACTTTTATTTTTGAAATTCGATGTGTTTGGTCATTTCATAATAAGAAAGTATTTATATGCAACATTTTTTTGTGACCTTTATAGGGTATAAAAGTTGTTTCACATAATTAGTATCTGACGGGTAGTCTGTATGCTCCTCTTCAAAAACTCCAACTTTATTAACAGCTCCTTTTCTATTAAAATAAGTGCCAAATAATAAATCCCAAAATGGTAAGGTGTTACCGAAGTTTTTTGCCTCTTCTGTGTTGGCACTATGATGAAAATGATGGATTTGTGGTGTAACTATTAAATAATCCCAAAAACTTTTTGCTGTTTTAATATTTGCGTGAGATATGTACGCAACTACCGCGTGTATAATGCCAACTAAAAAGATAATTTCGCTATTAAAGCCTAACAATAAAATTGGTGTCATTTTAAGAAATGTGTTTAAAAACATATTAATTGGATGTATCCAATTAGTCTTGAACCAGTTTAAGCTTTTAGGTAGATGGTGTATGGAATGAACTTTCCATAACAAAATACTTATGTATGAATTAGGATTCCCTTTATGACTAATCCTGTGATATAAATAAGGAAGAAAATCTCCTATTAAATTAGCAATAATAAGTACAACAATAAAGGGTAAAGAATCCCAAAAATCAAAGGCTATAAATTTTTTTTCTTGTAAGTAAATAGTTAATGATAGAGCAAACATTTTTCCTAAAGCATCAAAAATTGCTATTGAAAAAACTAAGTGTTTAATATCTGTCAGGATAAGCCGTTTTTTGGGTTTCCAATCTTTTTTTAAAGGTATAATACGTTCTAAAATTAAAATATAAAAGAGAGTAAAAAGGAATACTGAATACGATGTCAATTCAAAGTTCCAATTATTCTCCAATGTTAGAAAACCTATTATACTTATTATAACTAATAATAGCGGGATTGCTGTTAAGGATATTATTTTATGTTTCATTTAAGTACTTTTCTCTTGTAGTCGTAAAGAGAAAGTAAAAAGATGCAAGATTATAGAATTAAATTTATTCTGTCTATTTCTGCTCTTAATTCAGATGGAAGTTCACATCCTTTTTTTAATTGAAAATCGAAAATTTCACCTCGATCGTTATAGTTAATATCAACACATTCATTGATTATTTCCTTTAGTTTTTTACGTGCTCTTTGTATTCTTGACTTTGTTGCTGTCAAACTTAAATTAAGTATTTGAGCAATTTCTTTTTGTGATTTTTGTTTAATATCACTTAAATAAAGAGGTTTACTATACTTTTCTGGCAAATAAGTTTGAATCACAAACTCAGATAAATCACAGACACAAGTATTTGAGTTGATTTCGATTTCAGAATCATTTATAGATAATTCAAAATGCTTTTTGTTTTTTCTATAATAATCTGCAATTGTATTTCTACACACTTGAAAGAGCCAAGTTTTATAGTTTTTGATTGCGGTCTTTCGATTTATATTGTCAAGCAGTTTTATGCTAACTTCTTGTAAAATATCTTCCGCAATGCATTGATCACTAACTTTTGTTTTGATAAAGTTTAACAAATGACTTTCGTGCTTGTTCCAAATTTCATTAAAGATCATTCATTCTTTTTTATCAATTTATAATATTTAAGGTAAGCATAATTTTATGAAATATTTGGTTTTAATTAAAAATGCGGTCAAAACATGAATGATTATTGTATTTATAGTTTATTCATAATGTTTTTAATTCAACTCTATTTTTTCTTTGGTCTAAATGGTTTAATAACA
Source organism: Aquimarina sp. MMG015 (assembly GCF_018100855.1). Taxonomy (NCBI): domain Bacteria; kingdom Pseudomonadati; phylum Bacteroidota; class Flavobacteriia; order Flavobacteriales; family Flavobacteriaceae; genus Aquimarina; species Aquimarina sp. MMG015. Next base: position 140,504 of record NZ_JAGJEB010000011.1, on the reverse strand, counting down.
TCCTCATTACATTCTAAAAATGGTCCATTCATGAGATCGATACAATATGGGACAGCAGGAAAAACAGCGTCCAAACATTCTTTGATTGATTTTGGTTTTCCAGGGAGATTAATAATTAAACTACTACTTCTGAGTCCGGCAGTCTGTCGGGAAAGAATCGCAGTTGGTACGAACTTTAAAGACTCTGCCCTCATAAGTTCCCCAAAACCAGGCATCATCCTATCACAAACTGCTTCGGTAGCTTCTGGGGTAACATCTCTTTTAGCGGGACCTGTACCACCAGTAGTAATTACTAAACAGCATTTCTCTTGATCTACTAATTCGATAAGAGCTTGTTCAATAACTTCTTGTTCATCGGGAACTATTTTATACACTTCTGTCCATTGAGAAGTAAGATAATCAGTCAATGTATTTATAATTGCTTTTCCACTGATATCTTCATAAATACCTGCGTTAGCTCGATCGCTCACTGTTACTATTCCTATTTTAGCTATTGACATGTCATTATGTTACTTAATATATACCTTTCTGCTAATATATTGGAAGCATTTAATTAAACAAACAGAAACCGAATACAAAATTTGCAAGGATTTGCAGAGTACTATTAACTCACTTTCCGGATGGATTGCAGTTCTATTTGTAGTGTGTTCTTTACATTTTTTCTAAGATCCAATTTGGAGCAAGCTTCATAACCCAGGCGATTAATCTCCACCTTTTGGTGACGTAAACTTTTCTTTTTTGTTTTAGGATTGCCGCATAGATTTGAGCGGAAGCTTTTTTTACAGAAGCTACCCAAAATAGTCCATCTCCTTTGGCCATTGGTGTGTCTACAAAACCAGGTTGTACATCGGTAATCTGTATATCTAATTTTTCATTTTTTGCAATACATCTTAGCGCTTCGAGATAATTTGCTTGAAAAGCTTTTGATGCACTATACGAAGGACAATACCTATTACCTCTTAAAGAGGCAATAGATGAAATTCCAACAAGGTGACCGTAGCCCTGTTTTTTGAACTTAGAAAACACGAATTCATACACTTTAGAAATCCCATTTACATTCGTTTGTATTATTTTGTTTTCAGTTTCCCAATCCAATTCTTGATTTAATTCTGAAATACCAGAAGAAACAATCACTAAATCAACTGCTTCCATTTGGTTAAAAAGAGCTTCCATTTTTTTATCTGAACTATTTATTTCTGTGATGTCATGTTCTTGGATTATGATTCGGTTGTTAGATTTTTCTTTTATTTGATTAAGTAGTTCAATCCTACGACCAGTTACACCCACCATCCAACTATTTTCTAACAGTATTTCTGCTAAACCTCTTCCAATACCAGAAGTTCCTCCAATAATAATAGCTTTTCCTTGTGTGTCTTTCAAATCTTAATTTGCGTTCTAAAATATACTATAATGTTACCTCACTAAATATAATATTTTGCTTTCTTTTTTCTTAAAAATACCAGCTTTTATATTACTAAAAGTGATACCCAATTCGAAAGTGTAGATTTATTGCAGCTTCACCTTTATCTTTTGTAAATCCAGAATTTTTAGAAAAGAAGTGAATATAACCAATCCCAATACCAGTTTCATAATTAAAATGCGTTCCTATATTTCTTCTAATACCCCAAGTAGGAATTATTGATAAGTTATTAACGATATTAACATTACTATCGCCCCCAAACTTAATTAGTAAATCATCCCAATGAAAACTTGTTTTCAGCGCAAAGAAATTACCACTATTATTGTCGATTCGTTTTGATTTACTTAATCGTCTATCAAAATTATAATACCATCGAGGTTCTAACGAAATAACTGTTGTTAACAGAAAACCTGCATCTGGATAGAAATCATCATTTTCGTAAGCATCAAGACCTAATTCCGTCCGCAATGTAAACTGATTTGATAGTTTAAATTCATTATAAATCCATAATCCTGCAAATCCGACTTGAATACCTAAAATTGATTTTTCTACACTTGGATTCTGTGGTTTTTCAATTAGATTTTGTGATTTTACAATTAGTGTAAATACACAAAAAAATAAGGTCAATGCGATTTTTTTCATCATTTTTAATGTTTATAAATTTGATCACAAATCAATGAATTAAAAGGGATTCGGATTGACCAATGGAAGCATTGGTATGTTATAATATGTTAAAAAAAGATAAAACTATCTTTCTAACATACTTCTTTTATAATCAGAAGGCGAAAGTCCAGTCTCTTTTTTGAAAATTCTATTGAAACTGGTTCTTGATTTAAAACCACATTCGCAAGCAATTCCAAAGAGGTTATAGTTTTGATATTGTTCTAGGAGTATCTTTTCTTTTACAGCTTGTACACGATATTTGTTTATTAAATCATAGAATGTAGTATTCATATGTTGATTTAACATAGTAGAAAGTATTTTATCCGTTGTAAAGGTTTTTTGCGCCAATTTTCCTAATGTTAAATCTTGATCTAAATACGTTTGATCTGTTTGTAGAAGAACTTCGAGTTTGTTCTTTAAGATTTCGAACGCTTCTTTTTTTGAAGGTGAAATTTTTTCATTTTTTGTCTTTTTAATATTATAGAGCGGTTTATCATCTAATAAAAAAGAAGGTAATAATACTTTAGATTGATTTGTACCGTAATAACTCAAGAACATCACTAGAACTATCATCGTCAAAACAGAAAAATAGTCCGCATTCAAATGAAAATCACTAAATACATATTCATATATCTTAATCACCATATCAACACTCATAATACCTAGTGCTGCAAGTAGCATAATCTTAATCCAATTAAAATCATAGTGGTTTAGGTTCGAATATTTATGTTTGGTTAGTTTTCTGTATGTTGATAATAACCGTAGCGAAAAAAATAAGTACAATAAAAAATATAAACTATCAATTTTGATAATTGAGCGAATAAAATTAGTATGTGTATAAGCTAGTTCGTCTATTTTGAAGTTGTTGAATAGTATTGTTGGTATTGTAATGCTACACGCAAATAGTAAAGCAGGAGTAAAATGAACTAAAGTATTCTTTACTAATTCTTTTTGCTTTAAAAATAATGATTTTACATATAGAAATAATAAAGGACCCAAAATTATAATGGTGATATCATTAGGCAAAAATAGAAGCTGTATTAGCCAATCAATAGTGTGTAGTAACGCATAAAAATAGATTGTAACACATAAAAGAAAAAGAAATAATACAATTAATATTTTTTGAGGTAGTTTTCTGTTTTTTATTTTTAATAGCTGGATCAGAACTATGGCAATGATAAAAATGCCTCCCACCAAAAAAAAATCTAAAATTAATTTCATGAATACGCTACTCTTTATTAGGTACCGTACCAGAACCTGCAGCAGCTTCTTTAAACCATACTTCGGCATAGCATCCGTTAGCATATTGTTTAGCGATATCACCATCATAAGTTTTTGATCCAGTATTCCAAACGATATTGTCTTCTGGATTCTTTCCGTTGGTTTGGTTGTAAGCACCTTGTTTAAAAAATTGCAACTCGCCTGCATATGCATCTGGGCGTTCTGTACCATCTCGACCTATAGCCGCATATAATGTTAGTATTTGTTTAGGTATGGTTTCCTTAGAGATAAATTCTGATTTTAATAAGTTTTTTGTAAACGTCTTTGTTGGATGACCTTTACTTGTAAAAGTGATGTACATAATACCTTTATATACGTTTACTTCATAGCTAAATTCTTCTCCTAGTTCGATTCCTTCCTTAGGTTCTTCAGGATATGTAGTTGGACTCGATCCAATAGTAGACATATCATTACCCCAAACAGCTGTTGAGTAATCCCATCTTTTTGAATTATCTCCTTCTGTATTGATTTCGTAGTTCCAAAAAACAGATCCTTTTGTATGTCCAGGGAATTTTTTGTAAAATATTTTTAGTGGTTCGTTTTCATGTCCATCATCACTATGAATTTGTCCAACGACTACAGAATATGATGCAGCCACTCTAGCATCGCCAGATGTGGAAACATGCATTACTTTTAAGGTACCATTTAATTTGCCTCCCGTTTCGGGTATCCAATGTTTTTTTTGCCCTAATTCTGTTCTTGTATTGCTCGAATTTTTTGACGTAATACCAGAGTTTGGTGTTTTATAAACTACCCAATCCGTTTCTCCATCATTAGAAACATAAAAGAAATCTTTTTGCTCGTAATTGGCTAATTCTTCGGTACGTGTGCCATCACCTGTTAGAATACTCCATTCGTTCATGAAAGGAATAACATCACTAGGGTATACAGTAGTTTTCGTGTTTTCTTTTTCAACGTTTTTAGTTGCATTAGTATGAAAGCAACTATTTAAGCATAGTGCAAGGATACTGATTAGTACAGGCGTTTGAAATAGTGATTTTTTTAATTTTTTCATTTCAAAGGATATTTAACACGGTTTTATTGTTTTCTACTGAGGATATTCGGTGTTGATTAACTAATTATTCAGAGCAAGTTTTACACTTTACCAAAAATACAACAACCATTCGGTTGATTAATTGACTCTTGGTATTATATGTATGTTGCAGTGTTAAGTATTTTTTAGTCAATTCTTTTAGCTACTATATCAAAAGATTCTAGAGGAAGTCCATACAAGACAGCTTTAGTTTCGTCAATTTCTTTAATAAATAATACCAATCCTCTACGATTATTATAAAAGAAAGAAATCAATAAAGTATTATCTATTTTTTCTAACAGTGTTTTTGTCCTGTATGTTCGATTGTATTAAGAGCTTGGGTTATTTCAGAAGGATCTAAAATTTTATTGAATTTAATGATCATCTTTTCGTTATTCCATTCAAAATTATATTTCAAAAGTTGAATCCTACTTCCTGATATTTTTGATATTGTTGGAGTCAATCTAACATAATCTTGTTCAAAGATATGGTCTTCGGTTTTAGATTCCGTTTCGTTCAATAAGGTTACCTTTTTTCATTTTCTATAAAATCGTATTCGGTCGGGATTTATAAATTGAAAGTTTAGGCCAGCTATATTTTTAGAAGAATTTTCTACTTCTTTTTCCTTTAAATTTACTTCATTTTCGACATTTTCTAAAACAGCATTTGTAATTCTATCATTGCCGAAAGTAATAATGTCGATACTACGAAAAGGTCTTATTTCGCTCACATTAATCCATTTTCCATCGGTTTCTGTATTCAATTGCCTCAAGTGTTTTATATGTTGCGTTAGCTACGGTTCTACTTTTTTTTAAATATCACTTTTGAATTATTTGGCTCGAATATTTTTGATGGTATTTTCTTTTCATCAATAGATATAGCTTCTTGGGTGGCTTTAAAAAAAGGATAAAACTCAGTTTCATTTCTAATACTTATTGAGTTAGATTCTTTTACAAATAGATTCCAAAATCCATTAGTATAATTTTCATATAACTTCGAATTAAGTTTATATTTTGGATTGAAATAATATTTACCACGAAAAGTTTTAAAAAACGATTTTGGATCAGATGGTTGATAGTTAATGGTGATAGATTCGCATAATTCATCCATTACAATTTTTTTGTCATCTGGATTGCGACTAAATTCAAGTAATTTGTCTTTTTCAAGCCCAAATTTTGCCTTAGTTATGGTATCTTTTTTTTCGTATTCAGTATATGAATATCCTTCGTCTAATCGAACTATTATTTTCATCCATCCAAGTTCTCCTTTTCCGTTATAAATCATTGTATATCTATCTTCTTGAACAAAAGCTGTAAAAGAATCTCCAAGTTCGGTAGATAAATAACTCCTTGGAATATTTGGGTTTATAGGTTCATATTCAATTTTATACTCTATTTGACCTTCAAAATATTCTTGTCCGAACATATTAGAAATCAATAATAGGAATAAAATTGTTTTTGTTAGCTTTTGCATTTTAATAGTTAATGTTATTACAGAAGTATGTTATGAGGTTATAAGTATGTGTCATCACAGAGCAAAATGTTACCTCGTTTTTTAGTTTTTCTGTTGGTTACAAGGAGTTAAAAATATTATTTAAGTAATCCTTCTACGTTAAAGACCAAGTGCATCCATTTTGTTTTTTTCGTATCGACTATCTTCTGCAGGATATCGCAATATCTGATCGTATTTTTCTGATTGTTTAGCCATTGAATAAATTAAACTCTCTCCTGCAAAATCGGATGTAGGAATCTTTGTAAATATTTCATCTTCAAAAGCTTTATCGGCATCAATAACTTCCCAACCTTGTTCTTTAAATTTCTTAATAAGATCTCCTAAGAATAATGCAGATGTTAGATTGTGATGAAGCAACAATGTGTGATTGATATGTCTTCCGTTCATTTCGTAAGAAAGCTTTTCATAAAAATTCGCTCGTTCTAAAATATGATCTAAGTAGAAGTCCTTAAACCTGTCGATATCTGCTTTTTCAAGTCTTACTTGTTTTATTCTTTTGATTAAGCGTTGATTTACATACCAATCCGAAGCGTCTATAGTTACATAACCATTCGAGTAATTGTGCTTGCTAAGTATGTTTCTAATGCTATCAACTTTTGTTTGGTTTTGTCCCTCTTTTAAGTAGGGAAATCGAAAAAGCTTGATATGATTGCTAAGTTTTGAGATAATTACATCTGTTTTTTTGAGTTCATTCTCAAAAAGATGTGAATCGTTTTTTTCGGAATTAAAATTGGGGTGAGAATAGGAGTGATTCGCTATTTTATGCCCATTATCATTCCAACTTTTAAGCAAAAATTGCCCTTTTTTACTGGATTTATTTTTTCCTGTAACGAAGAATATGGCTTTTAGATTTTTTTCTTCAAGATGTGTTAAAATCATTTTGTTCCATTCCTCAAATTTGAAATTTGCGATATCAGATGTATTTCCATCGTCGAATGTAAAACTTACTAGCGGTTTTGATTGTAGATTTTTTTTAGATTGATCCAATGCTTTTTCCGGCTTTTCTGCTATTGAGTTTTTGCATCCAAAATTGATGAAGAGTAGAAATAAGATTATTGATTTAATTTGCTTCATTTTTTGTGATTATAGTTCTCAATAGTCTAGGTAAAATTATAATAAATTATAGTTCCAAAAAAGATTTATGTATTGTTGTTGGGAATCGTTATACCAAATCAAAGTAAATACAACTTAAAGCGATGGTGTTAAAAAAACCGTGTACGGAAATCAGAAACCACAAATCGTATTTACGCAAGTAGAATATCCAGGCCAAGAGCGCTCCCACAATCCAAGTAACAAGTTGTCCGGTAATTCCTTGATAACTATGCATAAAGCCAAAAAAACCAGTAATTAGGATAATATTAAGCGCAATACTGATTTTGCTTTCTCCAAAGAATTTTACAAATTGTCGCATAAAATAACCACGAAAGATAATTTCTTCTCCAAACCCTGCGGTGGCCCACACTAATAATAAAGTAATTAAAAAGGCAGGAAGATTTCCTTTTAATTGATCAAAAGCAGAATAATCAATAGGAGTTCCTGTGAATTTTGTTATCCCAGGAACCAATATAAAGACATAAAAAATAAAGAGCCCTAATGCGACTAATGGAGCAAGTACTAAAATGTTTTTGAATGTAAATTTTTCACGTTGAAATCCAAGTTCTGAAAATGCTTTTTCTTTATATTCTATATAATTTGCTATAATGATTAATATAGAAATAATGATGTTTTCTATGGTTATACGAAACGGTCCAAACCAAAAAAAGCAGATGAATGTAATGGTAATTAATGGAATTAATATTTGACGTAAGGTGATTTTGTTCATTGTTTTTGATTTTAAATTCTAAACGAAATAATGAACAAAATCTCTGAAATCCCCTTTAAATACTCATGTTTTTACTGAGTGGTCGAAATTTACAACTGAATAGTCGGTAGTTTTTGACATCTTTTATTGAAACCAATCCATAAATATTTTTCGCTTGTAACGACTGATATTGATTTCTGCGATTGCATCATTTTTAATGAAACCTTTTAATCGAATACGCAACTTGCCATTTTCAATCTTTTCGATTAGGTCTACAGTATCTTTATGGATGATAATTTGTCGATTGGCTCTAAAAAATAATTGATCGTTTATTTTTTCTTCGAGCTCATTTAATGTAAAATCGGTGTTAATTGTTGTACCATCATTCTGAACAGTATACACAATTTTGTTTTCGCTATAAAAGCACGCAATATTTTCATAGGTAAGCTTCTTTATTTTCGCTCCGCTATCTATAGTGATTTCTGCATCTTTTATAGATAACTTATATAAATTGTATACGTCTTGGGCATATAATAAACCTATGAGAATAAAACATATTAATAAGGTAATTAGCAAACCAATTAAAGTGTAATAAAATTGTATTTCTCCATCTACAACTATTCCTACAATGATATTTACAGGAACATAAATTACTGTAATATATCCTAGAGTAGAAGCCATAAATCTTATGATTGTAACGCTTTCTATTTTTTTAGAAAAATGTTTTTTCTCGTAAAATTTAAAATTAAAATGTGCTATAACTACAACAAGAATGGATAAAATAATAGTAAACAAAAAACCAACTAAAGGGAATCTATAGGATTCACTATCTAGAAAATTATCGCTTGCAGCTAAGTGATTTACAACCAAAGAGAATAATATTAATACAATCGCCTTTCTAAACCAAGGCCATACTGTTTTTGCTATATTCTTTGTTGGTTGTGTGGTACTCATTAATTAGAAGCTCATTTTTGTCAGTTTCAAAAGTAAAGAATAATTTCTCTTTAGAATTTTCACTAAGTATAATGCTAATCATTTATTACATCCAATCTAATTTTATTGTAAAACTCTAAAAAAAGTAACTAACTGATTAAGTGAAATTTCCTTTAAAGAAAGATTTCTTGAGTGTTTTTGGAAACGCACGTATACGATAGGTTAGGGGTAGTTAATTTAGCTATCAATCTTCATGCGCTTTAGAAAATTCTTCTGTTTTTTTGTTCAAATAAATTTCTGCATACTTCAGATTTTCTGGATTGATATCTGATTTTACTTTAGCCGTAGGCTTAAAACACCCTTTCTCTTCATTAAAATCTATAAAAGCATTTACCTCATTACTACCCCAGAAAAAGTCGAAGACTATAGCAAAATTACCAATATCGTGTTCAATATAATCCGCAATACTTTTTATAAATCCAAGTCCTGGAATCATTTCATAATAGTTCTCTCCAAAAAAAACTACTCCAAAGTTCCAAATTCCATTTTCTGAATCATATTCAGAAAATCCTCCACTTCGTTTATTATTCTTCCAAGTATCTACGATACTTTGATTATCCGGTTGTTCATAACTAGAAAGGTTGTCTTGAGAAAGTTCATTCTTTCCGTACATTTCTCTTGAATCCCACCATGCAACCCAATTGGCATCTATCTTTAATTGCTTTGGTTTTGATTTTAGAAAATCATCAAGTTTATTCTTTTTAATTTTTACCTTAACAAATAGTGAATTTAATTCTGACATTCTTCTGTTATTTATTTTTCATATTAGTCCTGATTGTATATAGGGTTTAACATAAAATGATTTTAATGCCTGGTTAGAGCACTAAATTTAGTAAATAATTAGCTTTATTGGGTGTAGCCAAAGTTGTTATTTTTCGAATACTGCGATAGCTCTAACAGGTGAACCTGTTCCTCCTTTAATTTTCAGTGGAAGTCCAATAAATCGAAATCTTCCTCTACCGATTAGCAGATGTAGATTTATCATATTCTCGTAATGTGTAAAATTCAATTCTCCACAAATATGATGCACTTTTTTATTTGAGATTCCCGGAACTCCAGGTGACATCGTTTCAACTCCGAAAGCTGATATTTTTTTTTCTCCTAACCAACGAGCAGTTTCTGTAGAAATCCCAGGTCCATTACCCCAATCTTTTCCATTAAAGTTTTTTCGATAATGATCAGTATAAATCAATACAGTATCTCCTTTTTCTATTTTCAAATTAGCCTCTATACAAGCATTTTCAATTTCATTAGGTTCAATTAATTCTTTTAGTCCTTTATGAGAAAAGTCTAAACAAATTCCTTGAGTATAGAACATGGATAAAGGCATTTTGTCAATTGATTTTCCTTTATGTTCAATTGCCATATGGTTTATTGCATCAACGTGTGTTCCGGTATGTTCCCCTAATTCTAATTTATGAACAGCTGGTGTTTTAATTTTTGGGTTTTTTATTCCATTCCATTCTTCATGGGAATTATGAACTGTCATTTTAACTTGTGGAAGGTCTTTATAAACAGGCATTCCCTCGTAAATTTCTTGACTTAAATCAATGATTTCTATCATTCAGTAACTTGTTTTTAATATTATTATATATAATGTTAATCCCAGGAACATCCTCCAACGTTATATTCTTTAAATAACTCTTTAGAAATATTGTTGGATAAAAATATTGAAAGCGTTGATCCAGCATAATGTTCAGAAGTTCCAATTAACATATCAAGTAGCTTATCTCCATTCAAGTCTCCAATCCAATGGATAAATACTCCTCCTTCAAAACCACCAGAAGGAAAAGAAAAAAAATCCATTTTTCTAATTGTTTGACGAGTTTTATCGTTGTATGAATCTACAACAAGTTCATAATTTTTAATTTTCTTAAAATATGGAAACTCACCTTTTTCTGTTTCAATTATATTCCCTTTAGCGTAGAGAAAGTAATTTTTGCTATTCTGCTCATCTTCTATGCTATAGACAGAAAATGGAATTGATTCTCCTGGGTACAACATTCTATTTACCCATTTTCCTGTTGTAAAAATACTATCTTTTAAATTTAACCCCTTTATTAAAAACTTTGGGATAGTAGATTTAGTATTATCATATTTTTTGATTAGAAAATTATCCCTGTTATGATACTTTTTTTTCTCATAAACACCCCAATATGCTTCGTTTACATCTGCTTTTATTTCTTTCCATTGAGAATCTACTCCACAATCAGGTATAATAACAGTAATTTTACTAGTTTGAGAATAAGAGTAGTAGAATAAAAGTGAAAGTAGAAATGTATTAATAGTTATATTCATATTTATAATTATGGTTAACCGTCTAGTATAAGAAATGTAGGGCAGGTGATGAGCGGTACATTTCGGATTGGTACTAATCCAAATATAAATGTTTTGCTTTTATCTTTTTTGTTCTAAATGCCATATTTTATAGTGGCGATATCACAGAAAAGAACTGATCTTTCAAATTGTCTTTGCCCTGTGTTTTTTACATTGTAGACAAATCGTTTTACTTTGTTGCTAATATTTTTGCCATTTGATAATTTTCAATAATTTGACCAGTCTCGAAATGGTTAGGTACTATATCTAGTAATTTAAACTCCATTTTTTTATAAAATTCTATTGTTTTAAGGTTTTCTTTGTGTACGATTAATTCAATTCTTGAAATATTCATTTTTCTAGCGAAACTATCAGTAAATTCAATTGCCTTTTTACCAATCTTTTTACCTCTATAATCTTCTAGTAGGTATAACTTATCTAATAACAAAAAATCAGACGTTTTATTTAGGGCGAGATAACCAACATTCAAGCCTTTATATTTAAGTAAAAAATAATTACTTCCATTCTCAACCTGTTGCTCTATTGCTTTTGCTGTTTGATACTTATTTATGAAATATTTAGTATGTTCTTTTGGAATAACTGGGTCATAAAATTTATGTAAAATTTGCCTAACTAAACTTTCAATAATTTCAAAATCAGCATATAAAACTGCATTTGTAATCTCTATCATCTTTTTATTTTGATAGCCAAAAATCAGCAATTATTGTAAAGTAGAATTGTACAGATTTTACCCTTATGTGAAAATCCAATTTATTTTTTCATCAATTGAGGTTAAATTTTTAAAAAAATCTTTTGGTTTGTAACCAGTAAGTTTATCAAAATCTTTAATCATATGTGCTTGGTCAAAATAATTTGACAAGTAACTTAACTGTGTTAAATTATTTTCTTTTTTGTTTTTTAGCGTTTTCCTAAAACGAACGATTTTTCTAAATTCAGTAGGGGTTTTACACATGTTTTTATTAAAATGTGAAATTAAAGTCTTGTGACTTAAATTACTATCATTTGCGATTGAAGAGATTGATCTATTAGGATTTTCAATTATGGCTTTAATGGCTTTTTCAAGCTTTAATGGCCTATCATTTTTTAGTTTACTAGACCAGTAATTTTCGAGTAGTTTCATTATTTTATCAGATGATGCTATTTTTAGAATTGAACTCATAACATCCATATAATCTAAAAAAGGTAAAAATTGTGTTTTATCTGAGTTACAATAATAATTAAGTGGCCTATTTAAAAAGGCATTCAAACCTAATGGTTTAAAATAAGTTGTAATTTCTTTAACGTAACCCTCATATTGAATCAAAAGAGGATTTGTGAAGCGAGTGTCTAAATTGGAATCAAAATTTAGTATTGAAGAATCTGTAGTTTTTATAAACCTATTTGTTCTAACTACATTTGTATTAGAAGAAATTGACACCATAGAAAAAATACTGGGAAATGTAAAATAAGTTGTTCTGCCTTCTTCTTTTGAATGTGTTAAAATATAAAAACATTCAATGTATTTTTGAAGTTCAATATCTGAAGGTTTAATAATTTCTATGTTCATTAATTAATTTCTTCAAATGTTTACCAACGTTTAATGTATAAGAATAGTGCGGTTTTGTGTGCGAGGATTTTTCGAAGGAAAATCAGGCGTAACAAAATGGTACTAACCTTTGATTAAGCGACTAATTTAGGATTATTTTTATACATAGTTGGCAACGGGCTCTTCTCATTTTAGTGATTAGAATTGATTGTTGTCCTATACTAGAATATTCCAGTACTTTTTTTCTATTCTATGTCCTAATTTTCATGATGAGATGCTTTTTTCTTTAGGCCATTTCCAAGCATACCAAACAATTAAAGCAGTAATAATACTTTCTAAAAACGCTAAAAACACGTAGAATCCATACCATTCCGTATTAGAATTGAATCCAATAAATAACATCATTATTGTAAATAACATTCCAAATGTAATATTCAGAATACGATTTATTTTTGGTTTAAGAATAATTGAAGCAGCAACCATTATGGATGAAGTTGCTAAAATTATTGTTGCAATTAATAATTTGGTAGGGCTGTCTAAAATATTTTCGCCTGTAAGTAAGCTGTCTATTTTACCTGGTGTGTAGAGTTCAAAATAATCTCCATATAAATAACAGAAAGTTGCTGAAGCCCATAATGAAGAAAGTTTGATTTTGATGTTTATTTTTGGATTTTCTAACATGTTTGCTTGGTTTTTAAAGTACTTCTATTTATAAAGACGCAATTTTTTTCTAAATGGTTGCTTATTGTTTTTTCATTTTTGGGTAGCCCCTAGTTTTGGGGTGTTCAATTTCACTTGATTCTGTTTTTTTAAGTTCGAGTGTTTGTGCAGTTTGTAGTTAACATTCAGTATAAGAAACGTAAGGCAGTTGATAGGCAATACGTTTTGGATTGATACTACCCCAAATTTTATAGTTGACGACTTTGTAGATAACCACAAACCTTCGGGAAAGCAGAAACCTCTCTATAATTTTTTATGCATTGTCGGCATTAGTGTTATCTATTCCGTTATATACATTTGGGTTATGTTTTTCCATATAAAATTCAGGATTTGGTATTTCCGTAAACCCAAACTTTTTATAAAGCCATTCAGCAGTATCAGTCAATAAAATCCAGCGCCTTAATCCCTGAAGGTTAGGGTGTTCCATGATTTCCTCTATCAGCCATTTACTTAATCCTTTTCCTCTATATTCTTTTAGGATATAAACATCTCCTAAATATGCAATAGTCGAATAGTCTGAAATTATTCTGGCAAAGCCAATCTGTTTGTTTTCGTAATAAAGCCCAAAATTCAACGAGTTTTCAACGGATGTTTTAAAAGTATTGATTGGGATTCCGTTAGCCCAATCAGTCTCATTTGCAAGGAATTTATGAATGCTCAAAATATCTAATTTATCCTTGTCGGTTGAAATGGTATAATCATTTCTATATGTTTCTCTAATTTTCAATTCAGTTTCCTTAATTAATATCTAATGTTTTGTGTATGATTATTCGCAAGAAAGTATGCGAGTACTTTCTGCCGTTGCTAAAGATAATTAATGCAAGAGAATTTCTGATAGGGAAATTCTGCCGCAATTAATTATATGTCAATAATGCAAATAATTTAAATTTAAGATTATAGGTTATGGGTATGAGAATTAATGAAAATGTTACAACGAATTCATTACATATTAACTGTGATCCTCACTAAGTTTTATGGGTTTTTTTAATGAATTCCTTTCATTAAAGGTGTAACAGGAATTTCTGAGTTTACTTGTTGTTAGCCGTTGTTGATTATTCATTTAGTCCCATAGAGGTTTTGCTTTTTTTGATGAATTAGATTTTTTTGTAAACCAACTTATATCGTGTCTAAATGGTTTTGGCTTCGATGTACTTACAGTATCCTTACCGTAATTAATACTCATTGTGCTAATTAGTCCATTTGTGCTCAAAATCCAATGGGATTGTGATGGCATTAAGGTCATGCTCAGCGTGTCACTCGTTAAATCAGGACGTTGAGCAAGGAATGGTTTAATCTGTGCAAAGACTTCGTCTCCATTTGCAATTGTTATAAATTCTGCATCGACAATATGTTCAACCGTTTTTGTCGAATCATTTCGTCTTCGCGAAGCCCAACCAATTCTAATAGGATTTCCTTTTCTTACATATGAGATTAGTGCCTCTTTGTTACCGAATACTTTGTTTCCATTAGTATCATTTTTGTATTCTAATTTCCATTCCTCAACGATTCTTTTCTTTTCTTCTTTAGTACAACTAATAATAATCAAAGCTATTAAAATGTATAAAAGTGGATTGTTTTTCATATTGTTTGTTCGGTGTTATAAACATCTAAGTTGATAACTAGTTGTTAATCGTCAATTTCGATCTTTAATTGTCTATTGAGTATTCCTTTTCCACCAGCCATTAAATTCTTTATTTCTCCTTCATTGATTTGTAATTTAACAATAATCATGCTTGATGAAGGCTCTTTCATATATTTTCCTTGTTGAATGTGAAAAGTTTTTTTTTAATTTTTAAAATGTCAAATAAATAGCAAGCAAGTGGTCCAGCAGCCATTCCTGTTCCTGACTCTTCTAATATTCCATAGCGAGGAGCAAACATTCTTGAAGTAGCGTCAGATTTTGTGTCGGTAGAGAATACATAGTAACCAATTAAATCAAACTTATCACTAACGTCACTAATCAAATCAAATTTGGGAATTATATTCTTTAAAATTTCATTGTTTTTAACAGGAATGAGTATAAATGAATTCCCTGTATTAACTAATTTAATTGGTGCATTTGGAATCAAGTCTTTTTTCTTTAACCCTAATGATTTTAAAATGATACTTTCTTCGTTGTTTACATCAGTATATTTGGGAACCAATTGTTCCATAAACGCTAAATCTCCAATTATTTCTATTTTTCGTCTCCCATCTATAGTTTCTTTTGAAGAACTATCATTTTTCAATAAACCAATTTGCTTTAAATAAGAAAATGTTGCTACCGTGGCATGCCCACAATGTGCTATTTGTTTAGTTGGGGTAAAGAAATCCAATTTATAGTCTTCTGTTTTAGATTTTGAAACAAAAGCGGTTTCGGATAGACCTACTTTTTTAGAAACTTCCAGTTTATTTTTATCAGATAATTCATCCGCGTTTAAAACTACACCTGCTGGATTACCACCTTTCCCATTTTCTGCAAAAGCATTAAGAACTTGTACTATTACTATTTTTTTTAAACTACCCATTTTGATTTTTTTTAGATGTTATATAGGATAGACGCAATTAGTTAGAAAAAGACGTAGTTTATTTTAATTATTTTTCGAAGTCTATTAATTTACCGGTGCTATCAGATTCTACATTTGGACAATCTAAAATGTTTTCTTTTAAAATTTCTTTAGCTTTTTGAACCCTTGATTTTGTTCCGGAATATGATATTTTTAAATGTTCTGCCAGTTCTTTTTGTGAATAATTTTTAAAAGAAGTTAAAATAATTGCTTCTTTATGTTGAGAAGAAAGGTTTTCTATTTTTTGATTGATACAGTTTGTTAGATTTGAGTAATCAAAATTACTTTTGTCTATTTCAGGAAAATCTAACCCACTTATAGATGTATTTTCATTTTTTACTTTTCGAAAATAATCAATAATAGTATTTCTTGTAATTTGATAAACCCAAGATGTAAGTTTAGAAGAATGGTTTAGTTGATGGATTTTAGTTTGAACTTTCAAGAACACCTCCTGATGAATATCTTTTGATGCTTGCTCATCTTTTATTTTCCCTAAAATGAATTTATAAAGTTCTTCGTGTAAGTCAATCCAGATTGTATTAATCTCAGTTTTCATAGTTTTGGTTTTAGGTTGTTGATAACGTCTAGTAAAAGAAACGTAGGGCAAGTGATAAGTGATACGTTTCGGTTCGGCGACTTTATAAATAAACACAGACTTTTCTGAAAGTTTAAACCGTCCTACGTTTTTTACCTCAGTTTTTTGTCGTGATGTATTTTTACTTGTTTTGTAACTCGTTAATTGCGTTTAAAATATTTTTTTTATCTTTTTCTAAATCGTCAGCAACACTTCTAAAAAAAGTCTGTCTATCATTGGGGTAATTCAATTCATAATTAACAGGAACTCCTATATTTTCATAACATTTATCATTATTATCTGTGTAAATTTCATTAGAAAGAGAAAAATACCAACCGTTTGGTAATGTCTTTTGCAAAGCATCCGAAATTGCTCCATTTGTATGTGAGCCAATACGTTTCAAATTATCTAATTCCATTGAACTCAAAGCCATCATATCAGCTGCACTTGCAGACTGTTGGGAAGTTAATAAATATACTGGTTTTGTATAGGGATTTTTGTCTGCCTCTAAATAAATCGGTGTTTTTATAGTATACTTGTTATTGTGTCTTGCTTTTTTAACAGCGATTTGTTTTCTGACGGAGTTAAATCGTCTCAAAATTTCTAATGATACTACATCATGTCCACCACCATTAAAACGAACATCGATAATGAGATAATTTGTTTCCTTAAGGTCCTGCATTATTGTATCCATTAATTTACTTATTCCATCAACTTCTTCTGAAATTTGCTGTTGATAATTTAAACTATCAAATGCATCCATATATGTTGAAATAAATCCATTTTCTTTGACAAGACTATCGTTTAAATTTAAATCTGCATACAAAAACATTGCTTTGATTTGGATATAACCAACATTGTTTTCCATCTTGCCCCATTTCATAAGCCACGTATCTTTGGTCAAATCCTCTTTAAGATAATAATTTGCAACCATTCCAGCAATCTCAAAATCGCCATATTCTTTCAATTCTTTTGTTTCTTCTTCTGCTAATTCTGGTTGGATTTGATTTTCTGCTAATTTATAAACTTCATCTGTTGGTGTTATCGAACCATGATTATCTTTCAACTTTTCAATCATATCTTCCATAACTATATATAAATCAACCTCTGTACTTTTTGAATTGATTTTATTTTTTGAGTTTATGTAAAGATTGTCCCAATCAATTTTATTCAGTTTGAAATATGCGTAGTGATTTTTGTAGGTATTTGCAAAAACCTCGAAATTATACAAGATGTTGTTTTTATCTTTTGAGTTTTGATTGCAAAAATCTGGAAGCTTTTTTATCCTGAGGTAGCGATATCTGTTAAATCCGCGATTTATGATTAGCGTATCATTTGAAACTTGCATTGAATTTGAGACTTCCGAAACAGTACCTTCTTTTACTGGTAAGCAAGAAATGTCACTTATGTCAAAATATTCATAAGAATTAGCATCTATTTTCAGGATTTCCCCATAACCGATGGATTTCCAAATACCTTTGATTGAGTGGTTTTTATCTTCATTTGGTTTACAACCAATTAATAAAATGACAATTAGTAATAGAGAAGAACTAGTAGTTTTAGTTATCATGTTGTTTATTGATTTCGTACTCTAAAGATTACAATTTTTAATGATTGTTACAGTTTTTCTTAAAATGCACTACAGCATATTGATATAATTATAAAAGGGAGGCATATACGCATTAGTAATTAATTTCGTGTATTGATAATTCGTTGTTTTCCGTCTCTAGTATAAACTGAAAATTCCCTAAACTAAAAATTCAAAATTAAATACTTTTTATAGCTCTTTTGCCATATCAAATGTAAAACTATGTCAAAAAAGTATAAGTTTTTAATGTAGTAGCTGGGCTTTTGGTTATTATGGAAGGTGGCTCTCGGCTATGGTTAGTACGGCAATTAAAATTGCTGAATTTCTACCTTTGACTAGATTATCAACAGTATCATACAGCTGTTTTTATTGTTTATTTCGATTTAATATGCATTACTTGTCTGCTCAAATAAACGATTCTTTCATGGTCGTAATTAAACTGTACTGAGTAATTTTCTTTAAGGCTTCTTTTTTAATTTTAAGACCATTAAGAATTACAGATCTATTCATATTTGATACTCGCATAAGCTACCCAGTGTTTTTGAGTTGCAATAGCTGTAGTTCCCATTCCTAAGTCTTCTACTGTTATAAGCTCATGATCTATACTCGATTGATAATCTAAAAAAGTTCCTTGTAACGGTTTATTATGTAATGCCTGATTTAATTTATTTGCAAAACTCACTCCAAAAGGTACAGAATAACGACCACACCAAACCCATTTGTATTCTTTATAATCATTAGTTTGCACGGTGTATTCTGTAAACGTTTTTATTTTTTCATTACTAATTTCGCTTACTAAACACTTCTCGATAATCTCTATATCTAGAGCTCTAGCTTTTTTAGTGCCTTCATCATCAACTCCAAAAGGTGCTAAATCTCTACCCCATTCTTCATTACCATAATGAACAGCATCGTTAGAAATAACAACTGCTACATCTTTTCCATAGGCAAGATTCTTTTCTTTTAAAATTTTTGACACCACAATAGAAAGATCATTACCTATGACATCAATCAATGAATAATTTATATAGGGTACAAGTATTGGGATAATTTCTAGATTTTTGTTTTTCCGATGTAAAAAGGGCACAATCGCTTCTAAAGAATGTTCTAGTTCTTGCATATCGTTATGAACCAGGTATGAATATTTTGGAAGTTGCTCAATAATTTCAGAGTTTATATCAGACACTTTTAAATCACCATAAGGAGATTTCCAATGTGTAAAATCTCCAAAAATGATTTTGTCTTGAAGATTAAAGTTTCGAGCACGATGAGCAACACCAATGAGAATAATAGTGTTGGCATTAATTCCTTTAAGTGATTCGTAATACAAACGCCCAGCGTATTTGTAATCGTCATGTGGACTTACAGCTGCTTTCCATTGCATACTATTTTTAGAATCCTTAATGCCTAAACGGTTATAAATAGAGTCTAATTGCCAATTATATTTTGTGAAACCAATTGTATCATGCACAGGTCTAACTCTTTTCTCTAATGCTTGGTCTTGTACTTCGTTTTTTACTATTGTTTGGTTTTTACAACCGAAACAACAGATACACATTATCATAACAATGATTAGTCGCATATAAAGTTTTATTTTAAATAACGTATACTACAAAATAATCTTTGATAGAGGTCACGATTTTTGGATATGTTGTCGATTTTTCGATTACTACTCACAGTCTTGGATATAGTTTTTAGCGTTTAAATTAATGATTATTTTCGGATTGAGAACGAGTCAAATTTTTAAATTTGGCGACTTTCTAAACACACGCAGATTTTTCGATTAAGTACTAATTCTCCCTATTTTTTTATAGATTATTAGTCACTGGCTTTTTATAATTTAAATTCAGTAATATTTTCTTTAGTATCAAATATGTGTGGATAATGTTCTTTTGCATTATTTATCATAAACTCTAATGGTACATCTTCAAAATGCCCATAATCATCTAGGTATTCCATAAAAAGATTTCCCTCTGCATTAAATTCTTGTAAAAAAGAATTGTTTTCTCCATCAAATTCCAACGGAGAAACATTACACATTCTACACATAGATTTATTAAAAGCTGGGGATAATTTTAGCCATTTATTATTTAAAAAGACATTCACCATTCCATGTGGTGTTAGCACGTTTGTTCCAAATTTTTCCGTTAACCGTTCTACTCCGATATGATTCTTAACTTTTCCTAAGTGTAATCTTGCAGGAATTCTTAAAGCTCGAAGACAAGCGATCAATATTATAGATTTTTCTACACAATGTCCTTTTGACTTTTTAGCGATAACACTTGCCTTAAAATTCTCTTTTGAAAAGCTAAGATTATAGGGGTCATACCTCCAAGAATCACGAACTTTCAAATATAATCTTATAGTCTTTTCTTTTTTGGATAAAGATTCTATTTTAAATTCAGAGATGAGTTGTTGAATTTCATCACTTTCATAGTCAAAATAATATGTAGATTCTAAATAATCCATTTTTTCATTATTTGCGGTCACATTATTGTTCTTGCTGCTAACGGTTAGTATAAGAAACGTAGGGGAGGCTATAAGCAATACATTTCGGTTTGGTATTACGTCAAATATAATATTTTGCTTTTATCTTTTTTGTTGAAAAATGCCAAATTTCATAGTTGGCGACTTTGTAAAAAAACACAGAACTTTGGAGGTAACACAAAAGCCCTATGTTTTTTTATATCTTGTTGTGTATAGTATTTTATTATTCTGGTTTTGTATAAGTTACAATGTCGATTCCAATTCCATTTGGGTCTTTTATTGCAAAATGTCTGTCTCCCCAAGGTTCGTCTCGGATTTCGATTTCCATTTGGACTCTCTTTTCTTTTAGTTGCTTATAAATTACATCTACATTTTCAACTTCAATAGTCAAATAAGCTCCATTTCCATTAAATGCTGATTGGAAAATTGGTTTTTGGCTTGGGTGGTTCGGTTGTAAAAAACTGATTTCTGCCGAATTATTGGGGGTGTGAAGTAATAAATAAAATTCGTTTTCAAAACTTACTCCAAATCCCAATACTTCTGTATAGAATTTCTTGGTTTCCTGTAATTTTTCAGTGATTATTCCTGCATTAAGTTTCATCTTGTTTGTTGTTTGTGCATTTGCCCAACCTGCTGTAAGAACAAATGCTGTTAATATAAATACTTTCATTGTCAATAATTTTGTTGCTACAAATTTAGGTTTGCAAGAAACCTATACATTGTAAAAATCGGACAAACTTAATGGAAGGCTTCGGAGGGTGTAACTCCGTAATATGTTTTGAAGTTTTTAACGAAATGAGCTTGGTCAAAAAATCCAACATCAAAGTATAACTTGTTTTCTTTTAAACTTTGTTTGGAAGGTTTTGCATTTAAAATATGTTGAAAGCGTACAACATTGCTAAACGATTTAGCTGTTGTTCCTATATAAAAATTGAAAATTCTGCGAAGTTGTCTTGAACTTAAACCTGTATTAAGGTCTTTTTCTGTGTTCAAGTATCCATTTTTTTGGAAAATTAGGTTTAGTGAATCTAAAAAACGGTGGTCATAATGAATATCCTGGTTTTTTGAAAATTCAATTATTTTTTCGTTCATTATTTTTACAATGTTTTCAAATGAATCGGTAGTCGTGATTTGTGAATTTATCCACTCGGAAAAATTAGGTAAAACTTTGTTTAGTTCTTGAGATTGATTACTTAAAATTCTGGCGTTTATTCCGAATAAGTGTGGAAATGCAGAAGGTAAAAAACGAATCCCTATGTAATCAAATTCCTTTCCAATTGGAAATTGGACGAACTTTCTAGAAAATCCCATTATAAAGTTTTCGGTCGGTTGTTTATGGTCAAAATATATGTCGATACAGCCGTCTGAAACTACTCGGTAATTATAATCTTTGTTTAATGGTTTCAGCGTTTTAAGTTGCCAAAAACAATAGATAAAATCTTCAATTTCTTTATTTGGTTTACTCTCTTGATAACTTATTTCATTATCATTAGCCGAAACTGTTGGCTGAATCGGTCTGTAATATTCTTTTATAGTCTTCAGATTATTCACTGCGTTTTTTTTCGCATTATGCACAACGGCTACGGCTATGGTTAGTACGGGAATTGAAATTACTGAATTTCCGATTAAGCACTTAGCCAAAACTTTTTATTTTGTTTTATCTTTTTTGTTGTAAAGCCAAATCAAAAAGATTTGGCGGACTTTGTTACTTGAACAAACTTTTAACTTTATACCAAAACCCCGTATTAACTATAGCCTTTGTTGTATGCCGTTTTACTCTTCATAACGCTTCTTTATTTTATCTTTATAATCGTCCACTTTGTTTTTGTTTAATCTGTTGTAAGAAGCCGTAATTAAACCAATAATTCCAGCTGAAATAAATAAACTTATTCCAAGACGAAACATCCATTGTCGAGTCGAGCTCGTTTCCTTATCTATACTGTCTATAAAATGACTTATATAATTCCAATCTTGAGTTTTAAATGCAAAGCATAGAAGAACTATAATTGATAATATAATAGCCAAAGGTATCCAATAAATTTTCGCTGGTTTTTTAAATTTCCTTAGTTCCTCTTTTTCGTGCAGAGCGTAGTTTGCTTTTTCAAGTTGTTCAATCTTTGAATCTTTTTGATTAATTACAGATTCTTTAGATTGATTGTGTTCTTCTAATTTTTGAATTCTTTTATCACTAGAATCAGCTAGTTTTTCTTGTTTTGACTCAAGTTCTTCTATTTTCTGTTCAAGTATGCTTTTAGATGTTTCGATAGTAATTTGATATAATTCATCAGAATCATTCGTAGTCTGCATAATACGGTCAAACCCTTGTACAATGAGTTGTTCGGTTATGAATGACTGCTGTTCAAAATTTGAAGTGACTTCGGAGATACCAGCTAAAACATTGTGAATGTTTTCACTACTTATTTGTTTTTCAGGTATTGGTAGATTTAGAAAACTTACAAAACTTTTAAAATCATCAGTAGTCCTAGTTTGATAGCGTAATAAAAGACTCATCCATTGACTTGGAATAATGACCAAAGGTGCTTTATTACCTCTCTGAAAATCCCACCTTCTTAATGATTGGTCCATCGAAAGAAAGAATTGCTTGGTATCAAATATGCTATTGTTTTTAGTATTTCGTAATTTTTCAAGTAATAATATGTTTTTTGCATCAAATTCATAGGCAGTACTATTTCCATTAGTACCATTTGATGATTTGTGCGTACTAATTGAAGAAATGTAATCCATTAATATTTCTTGAGTTTCTTCTTCATCTTCTTTTATCACGTTACTGTAGTCAATTTTAATATTGAGACTAGAGCAAAATGATTGATATTTAGCTATTATGTGAGCTTTAAATAGAGTTAAAGAATCATTTTGTTTACCAATTCTCCATTTATAATAAAAGCTATAAATATCCTTTAAACTTGAAAAGTATCGATGTTTGAATAATGATGGATTAACAGTATTCTTAAAAGGTTTGTTTGTTAAACGTTGAAGATAGTAATCTATAGTATCTTTGAACTCCTTATCTGTATATTTTGAAATGTATAGTTCTGTTTTTGATTCTTGAAACCGTTTTAAAAATGTCATTGAACGTTTTTTCCTGTCTTCTCCATTTATTCCTAATGCTCTGAATAAAACATTAGTGTCCAAGTAAAATGTTTTATTTTTTAAGTTATTTATATCAAGACCTAGTTTGGAGTGATTAGATATTAGACAATATTCTATTGCAAAACTTGCAATATCAAATATTGATTTATTTTTCTCAACATTATCCCATTTTAAAAACCCATTAATTAGTTCTCTTTCTTCTGGGCTATAATTATGATTGTCAATGTTTATGAGGGCTTCAATGGTGTTGTCCTTATCAATTAATTTTTTAAAACTTTCTACATTTGATGATAAAATATCATAGAGGAATCTGTATATAAGTTCTTTAAGTTCAGTTGAAGTATCAGGTGTATCGTCTTTAGCAAAATAAACGTCAATAAAATATTCAATTGTGTGTTCGTCTATTTTAGCTTGAATTTGGACTTTTCTTTTTTCCGTTAAAGATAAAATTTGTTTTTCATCAATTAAATCAACTAAAAATGACTCTTGTTTTTGTGCAGAAACGATTTCTTTTAATTCTTCTTCGTCAATGTGTAAATTATAATTTTCTAAAATAAAGTCAATGAGTTCGTGAATATTAACAGAGTCCTTTTCCATTGCAAAAAGTCCAGTCTCTATAATTTTTTTTAATGTTGTTTTACTAGAAACATCGTAATTATTGTCAGCATATAGAACTGCCGAAAGTCTGAAAAGTTGATTCTTTTTATTTGGATTCATATTTTTAGTGTGATTTTCAGAAATGGCATACAACGTTTCTTGTATGTTGCGTTTGCCTGCCGAAGGCGGCATATGCAATATACAAATTGTTGTGTACCGTTTATTTTAGTTAATAACATTGTAAATTAAAATCAATCCTTTCAGATTCGTGATCATAAAAAACATAAATCAAACCAGAATCACCCCACATTAAATTAGCATTTTCCTCGGAATCAATTTGAAATAGGAGTTTCATATTGTTTCCATTTTTATCTTTAGGAGTTGACTCTCCTTGAATCCATTTAGGGTATCCACCAAGTTGACTTTGATAATTTTGTTCACCAACTAATTTTTCTACTATTTTCCCATAATTATCCCAAGGTTGATCTTCATTTAAAATACAAGACAATTTTTGGGCATTATAGTCATATTCACTGATTCCTTCCCAATCTGGTAATGAATTTGAAGGTTCAAATATTATTTCACAATATTTAGATTTCTCTAAATCAATTGGTTTAACTATAAATTCAGTATTTTTAGGATCAATTTTTTTGTAGACTTTCACTAACCATCCGTCATCAGAAGTGTCCCAGGGAAATTCATCCCAATCATAGTAAAATTGGATTAGCTCGATGTTGTCAGGTAACTGAGATTCTGGCTTATTAAATACCTGAAAAATAAAATCTAAACTTTTACCTTTTTTCGTTACAGGCCATTTTTCTCCTTTTTCAAAATACGGGTTACCTCCAAAGTGAGAATTCATCTGCGAATTTTCTGGAGGTCTTGAAGCAGGTGAAATCTCAAGTTTGGTTGCTTGTCTAATTAAAGGCTTAACCAAATTTTCCAAATCTGATGTTGATTTCAAATTTAGTTCATTCAATTCACGTCTATATTTATCAAAATGAGATTCAGTTTTGTTATTACTGTTCTCATTAGTTTTTCCAAATATTTTCTTCCAAAAACTCATTTATGTTATTAGTTTTCATGGTACACAACATGCGAATATAGTTACAAAAGGTGTGCATACATCCGTTTGTAATTAATTACACGCATTTGTAATTATTTGTTTTCCGCTTTTAAAATAAAGTAAAAATTCCCCCAATTCAAAATTCTAATTCAGATAGTTTATATAACTGTTTTGTTGTATCAAATTAAGAGATGCTATTAACGGTTCTAGTTCTTAGTACAAACTGCCTTTCTAAAACCTGATAAATGTCATTTTTTAAGAAAATGTGCACTCATACTTTTGGAGCCTAATAAGAATCTTATGGGTGTTATTTATGTTTTATTAACCATTAGTATTGTCGTTGCCATCGTGTTTTTTGTGGCTTTTATTCTTTCTGTAAAAAAAGGACAATACGATGATACCTATACACCCGCGATCAGAATGCTGTTTGATGATGAGGTGATTACAGAATCCAAAGAAAAATCTTCAGTAACAACTAATAACAATCACGTATAATATGAACATAGAACAATTCTATTACGATAATAAAATCGTAAAAAAATTCTTATACGCCACCATGCTTTGGGGTATTGTAGGGATGTCGGTCGGATTGCTGCTGGCATTTCTGTTTTTATTTCCTAACCTTACCGATGGAATCCCTTGGTTAAGCTTTGGGCGTTTACGACCACTACATACCAATGCAGTGATTTTTGCCTTTGTGGGTAATGCCATCTTTGCCGGAGTGTATTATTCTACCCAGCGATTACTAAAAACCAGAATGTTTAATGATACGCTTAGTAACATTAATTTTTGGTGTTGGCAATTGATCATCGTTGGCGCTGCAATTACATTGCCGCTAGGATATACAACTTCTAAGGAATATGCAGAGCTAGAGTGGCCTTTTGATATTGCGATTGCAGTAATTTGGGTAGTTTTTGGCTGGAATCTGATTGGTACCATTCTAAAACGGAGACAACGCCATCTGTATGTTGCCATCTGGTTTTATCTGGCAACCGTAGTTACTGTGGCGGTACTTCATATTTTTAATAGTTTAGAATTACCCGTAAGTGCGCTAAAAAGTTATTCGGTCTATGCAGGTGTACAAGACGCACTGGTGCAATGGTGGTACGGACATAATGCCGTCGCCTTTTTTCTTACCACTCCTTTTTTAGGATTGATGTATTATTTTGTACCAAAAGCGGCGAATAGGCCGGTATATTCCTATCGATTATCGATTGTACACTTTTGGTCATTGATTTTTATTTATATCTGGGCAGGACCTCATCATTTGCTATATTCTTCGCTACCAGATTGGGCACAGAACTTAGGAGTGGCATTTTCTATTATGCTAATCGCACCATCTTGGGGTGGTATGATCAATGGATTATTAACGTTAAGAGGTGCTTGGGATAAAGTACGAACGGATCCAGTGCTAAAATTTATGGTTGTTGCAATTACAGGATATGGGATGGCCACGTTCGAAGGTCCTATGCTTTCCTTAAAAAATGTAAATGCGATAGCACATTTTAGTGATTGGGTGATTGCACACGTGCACGTAGGTGCATTAGCATGGAACGGCTTCTTCACCTTTGGAATGGCATATTGGTTGATTCCTAAATTGTTTAAAACTAAATTATGGTCTACAGCATTGGCCAATGCTCATTTTTGGATAGGTACCTTAGGTATTATTATGTATGCTTTACCAATGTATGTAGCAGGTTTTGTACAAGCTTCTATGTGGAAACAGTTTAATCCAGACGGAAGTTTAGTTTACGGTAATTTTTTAGAAACCGTAAACGAAATTATACCGATGTATTGGATGCGAGCAATTGGCGGTAGTATGTTCATCTTAGGGATGTTTATTATGCTATATAATGTAATCAAAACTATCAAAGCGGGTAATACGGTTACCGATGAATTGGCAGAAGCTGCTCCATTAACAAAAGTAACTAACAAAAGAACTGCAAAAGAAGGATATCATACTTGGTTAGAAAGGAGACCGGTAAAGCTTACGATTTTTGCTACAATTGCGATACTTATTGGAGGAGCCGTACAGATTGTACCAACGCTAATGATCGATTCCAATATCCCTACAATTACTAGTGTAAAACCTTATACACCGCTAGAATTAGAAGGTAGAGATCTTTACATAAGAGAGAGTTGTGTGTCTTGTCATTCGCAGATGATTCGTCCTTTCCGCAGTGAAGTAGAGCGCTATGGAGAATATTCTAAGGCTGGTGAATATGTCTATGATCACCCATTTCTTTGGGGAAGTAAACGAACTGGGCCTGATCTGATGCGTATCGGAGGTAAATACTCGGATAACTGGCACCTTAATCATTTCTATGATCCGCAAAGTACATCGTCGGGTTCTATTATGCCAAGTTATAAATGGTTGCTAAAAAATGAACTCGATCGATCGGATACAGAAACCAAAATGGAAGCTATGGTTACTCTTGGGGTTCCTTACACTCCAGAAGAGATTGCTAAAGCACAAAAATGGATGGATGAACAAGCAACACAGATCGAGAAAAACCTATACGATGATCCAGATTTTGCCAAAACCTATGAAGCAGATAAAAAATATGCCAAGGATAATGGATTGGATTTTATAGAAATGCGCGATAGAGAAGTCATCGCCTTAATTGCCTACATACAGCGATTAGGAACCGATATCAAAGTTAAAAACGAAACTGCAAGTTCAAACTAAAGAAATAAACCATGTTTAAATTTATAAAAGGACATATGGAAAGTATCGAAGGTGTAGAGATATATCCTATCATATCACTACTGATATTTTTCATCTTTTTTACTGCCTTATTCTGGTGGGTAATTTCAGCAAAAAAGGAACATATAAAAGAAGTAAGCGAGATTCCATTGGAATCTGAAAATGAAAACGAATTAATACTATGAGAAGTACAGTATCCTATATCAGAGTCATTGCATTACTATTGATCACTTATTTTTTAATAGAATGGGCAGTGGATTCTGGAGAAGAATCGGCATTTATTGCAGTACCAATTAGTTGGGTAGTGTTAGGCATTGTATTGTTATTTGCGATCGCTATAGAGATTTGTGTAGAGGCATTACGAAGTGTGTTGTTTAAATCCCTGAAACCCGAAGCTCAAGAACGCTATGTACTAAGCCAGAAGATTAAAAAAGACAAACAGTTTCGATGGATCAAAGCTACCTATCTAAAATTAGTGGATAGTACACCAGTAGAAGAGGAAGATGAAATCATTTTGGATCATAATTATGATGGAATTAAGGAACTGGATAATAACCTTCCGCCTTGGTGGGTATATGGTTTTTATGCGACTATTTTGTTTGGAGTTATCTATTTAGTGCGGTTCCATGTATTTAATGATTACAATCAGACAGAAGAGTATGAAACAGAAGTTGCAGAGGCTTTGATCGCTATAGAAGCGTATAAAAAAACCGCAAAAGATCTTGTGGATATAAATACAGTTGTATTGCTAACGGATGCTGCTGATATTAGTGCAGGGAAAGCCATTTTTACTACCAATTGTGTAGCCTGTCATAAAGCAGATGGAGGAGGGGGTATTGGCCCCAATCTAACGGATCCGAATTGGATTTTGGGCGGAGGTATTAAAAATGTATTCAAAACTATTTCTGAAGGTGGTCGTGATGGAAAAGGGATGGTTGCTTGGAAGCAAACTCTAAAACCGGCAGAAATGGCACAAGTGGCTAGTTATGTAATCACATTAGGCGGTACAACGCCTGCAGAACCTAAAGAGGCGCAAGGCGAGATCTGGATCGATCCAGATGCTGTAAAAGAAGAGGTTCTAGAAAAAGAAATTCCAGAAACTGTTCCCGTAACTATTGCAGACTCTACTTCTGTAGTAAGTAATTAGGATTATAAAGGTTAGTAGTATAACATAAATCGTATAATCAATATTCATTGACCATTGGAAACACCAGAAAACGAAACATTTAGAGATTCTATCGGTACGATTAACGAAGAAGGAAAACGTGCTTGGTTGTACCCTAAAAAACCAAGTGGCGTATTTTATGAATACCGCAAATGGGTAAGTTATGGGTTATTGATTTTTTTATTTGCCGCTCCTTTTATCAAAATCAATGGCAATCAGTTTTTATTGTTTAATGTGTTAGAGCGACGTTTCAACATTTTCGGAGCTCCTTTCTGGCCACAGGATTTTCATCTGTTCGTAATATCAATGATTATTGGGGTAGTCTTTGTAATATTATTTACAGTAGCTTTTGGACGATTATTCTGTGGTTGGATATGCCCACAAACCATATTTATGGAAATGGTTTTTCGACGAATAGAATATTGGATCGAAGGAGATAGAGGAAAACAAATACGATTGGATAAACAACCTTGGAACGCCGAAAAAATCAAAAAACGCGTTCTTAAATGGGGGGTATTTTTTATCATTTCATTTTTAATAGCGAATGTGTTTTTGGCTTACTTGATTAGTAGTGATGTGCTCATTCAATATATATTTATTGATGGCCCTTTTCAGCATGTGGGGACTTTAATTTCCTTATTAATATTTACCGCTGTATTTTATTTTGTGTTTGCCTGGTTTAGAGAACAGGTTTGTGTAATTGCTTGTCCATATGGTCGATTACAAGGGGTATTGTTAGATGCCAAATCAATTGTAGTTGCATACGATTATAAAAGAGGAGAAAAAGAAGCAGGACGCGCTAAGTTTAAGAAGAACGAGGACAGACCTACTAGCGGAAAAGGAGATTGTATTGATTGTTTTCAATGTGTACATGTGTGTCCTACAGGAATCGATATCCGCAATGGAACACAATTAGAATGTGTGAATTGTACTGCTTGTATTGATGCCTGTGATCATATGATGGAAAGTGTAAATCTTCCGAAAGGATTGATCCGATATGCTAGTGAAGATGATATCGCTAAAAAAGAGAAATTTAAGTTTACACCAAGGTTAAAAGGATATACAGCAGTATTAGTGATATTAATTGGTGTCTTTTTGGGAATGTCTTTTTTGAGAAATGATGTCGAAGCGAATATTTTAAGGTTACCAGGTCAATTGTATGAGCGAAAAGAGCATAATATGATTAGTAATGTATATACATTTAAACTAGTGAATAAAACGATTAATGATATCGAAAATGTTCATTTCGAATTGCTATCACATACAGGAACTATAGAAGTGGTAACGCATAAAAACTTTGTGGTGCCTAAGCAAGGATTAGCAGAGGGAACATTGTTCATAGAAATTAATGCATCTGCCTTAAGTGGTGATAAGGATAAAGTAAAAATTGGAGTATACGCTAATGATAATGAATTGATTGAAACAACAACCACAGCATTTTTAGGTCCAAGAAGTTATAGGTAACGAAGACGAGTCTATGATTTTATGAGTATTGGAGAAAAGAAAATTCTAAAAGATGTGAAGTAGATCACAGCCTGCGCTGGGATGACAAACAGGAACTAAAAATATGTAAAGTACGTGTCATTCCAGCATAGGCTGGAATCCAAATTAAAAAAATGAGTTATGAAAATAAACTGGGGTACAGCGATTGTATTGGTATTTATAGGATTTATAAGTTTTATACTATTCTTTGTGATACGGATGAATACCGATAAAAAATATGAACATGATTTAGTAACAGAAGATTACTACAAACAAGAATTAGCTTTTCAGGAAGAAATCAATGCCGAAAAAAATGCAAAGGCACTAAAAAGTAATATTACGATTAAAAAGGTATCCGAAGGATTACTGATTAAATTTCCGGAGGATATAAACTCCGAAAAACTAAGCGGAACTATTTCGCTATACCGCCCATCTAACAAAAAGTTAGATTTCGAAGTTCCGATCTCACTTACAACTTCAGAAGTTATAATTCCAAAAAATAAATTGATAGAAGGCAAATGGAAGATTAAAGTGAATTGGGAAAATGAAAACACATCATATCTCTTTAGAGAATCCTTTACGTATTAAATGTTAGTTTCTGCTTTTATATTAGGTCTTTTAGGAAGTTTTCACTGTGTTGGGATGTGTGGACCAATTGCGTTTATGTTACCGTTAGATCATAATAATCACTTAAAGAAGTTTTTTCAGATCTCTTTATATCATTTGGGCCGTTTGCTGGCTTATAGTATTATTGGTTTATTTTTTGGGATTATAGGAAAAAGTCTAAACATTTTTGGAATGCAGCAAGGACTTTCTATTAGCATTGGGATTGTAATGATCTTAGTGGTTTTGATACCTTCATCAATACTTATGAAATATAGTTTTTCTAAACCGATATATCGGATAATTTCTAAGATCAAGAATGCATTAGGAAAAGAACTTAAAAAGAAAACACCAGATACATTTTTAACTATTGGTTTTTTAAACGGATTTCTTCCTTGTGGATTGGTATATATGGCAGTTTTTGCTGCTGTAGCTTTAGGTAATGTTATGAATAGCACACTGTATGTGCTTTTATTTGGTTTAGGTACGATTCCTTTAATGACCATGGTAGTATATGCAGGTCACTTTTTTAAAGCAAAGTGGATACGAAAACATGTTCAAAAAGTGATCCCCGTATTTATCGTAATGATTGGTTTGTTGTTTATTTTACGAGGAATGGGATTAGGAATTCCATATATATCACCTAAACAATCTACAGAATTGGTTTCTTCTAGTTTTGAATGTCATTAGTATTAATTATATCGGATTAAAGATCTAAAAAACGAATGTTCTAAACTGTCATAGAGAATAGCTGTGTTTCTGGTTTATTATGCTGTAGTCTTAGATCAAAAGCCATGCAGATGTTACGTACAAAGGCTTTCCCTTTTTCGGTAACTTCAATACTATGATCGGTCATAATTACCAATCCGTCTTGTTCCATTTCTTTTAAGCGTATAGTTATGTCTATTAGTTCATCTAAATAAAGTTGTTTACTACTCCAATCGGTTTTAAAATGACACATAAGGTTTAATATATGTTGTCTAATTATTTTATCCTTTTTGGTCAATATATGACCTCTATAAACTGGTATTATTCCTTGGTTGACTAAATTTTGATAGGATTCTATGCCTTTTACGTTTTGAGAAAACCCATGCCAACTATCACTAATAGAAGATACTCCTAAACCGATCATCATTTTGGTTTTTGATACCGTGTACCCCATAAAATTACGATGTAGGTTTTGATCTTCCATAGCTAGGAATAATGTATCGCTTTTAAGTGCAAAATGATCCATTCCTATTTCTACATAACCGACTTTGGATAATAATTTTTTACCAACTTCATATTGTCGTCTTTTTTCTTCTCCAGTAGGAAGGTCTTCTTCATTAAATCCTCGTTGTCCATTTCCTTTTTGCCAAGGAATATGAGCATAACTATAAAAAGCTAATCGATCAGGTAATAATTCTTTTGTTTTTTGAATAGTATGAATTACAGCTTCTTCGGTCTGAAAAGGCAATCCAAAAATGATATCATGACCAATCGAAGTGTATCCTATTTCTCGTGCTATTTCGGTAACATATTTTACTTTTTCAAATGGTTGTACGCGATGAATTGCTTTTTGGACTTTTTCATTATAATCCTGAACACCAAAACTCACTCTTCTAAAACCTACATCATATAATGCTTGTAAATGTTCACGAGTTGTATTATTAGGGTGTCCTTCAAAACTAAATTCGCAAGCTTCAGCTGATTTCGCAGAAGAGAACAATCCTTTGATTAAGTATTCTAAGTTTTCTGGCGAAAAGAATGTAGGGGTTCCTCCACCCAAATGCAATTCTTTGATCTTTGGTTTTGTTTCTAAAAGGTTTAGATATAACTGCCACTCTTTTAAAATTGAATTGATATATGGGATTTCTACAGTGTGTCTTTTAGTGATGCGTTTATTACATCCACAAAAAGTACACATACTTTCGCAAAAAGGTAAGTGGATATATATACTTATTCCTTGTGCATCATTGCTTTCTGCAAAAGATGTTATCACTGATTTTTTCCATTCATTTAATGAGAATGTTTCATGATTCCAATATGGAACGGTTGGATAACTGGTATATCTGGGTCCTGGAACATTGTATTTGTCCACTAATTTTGTATGCATTATTTAGTTTTTATATAATTTTTACTCGTGTAATACTAGAAATGGAATATTGATATGATAACTTATTTTTTCTACGGTTGGATGAAATAAAATCCTTTGAAAAAAATTGAGATTCTTAGCAACCATAGTGATCATATTGATGTCTCTACTTTCTACAAAGCACTGTACTGCTTGTTCGATACTCGGATTGGACAAAAAATGAAAACTGTGATCTATATCTTCTTCTAAAAAAACGTTGAGAATATTTTTATTCCTTTTTTGTAGTTCGGTAAGCTGTTTTTCCTTTTTTGCAATATGTAGTACTCGTAACGCCGCTTTATTGATAGTAAGAACTTCAGTTATGGTTTGTAATATTCTGTTTTTATATAGGATATTATAGTCCGTCGGAAATGCGATTTCGTTAATTTTAGAGTATTTAGCTTTTTCGGGAATTACCAGAATAGGGCATTTTACTTTGGTTATGACATCTCCGGTATTACTGCCTACTGTTTTTTCTTTTAATCCAGAAGCTCCTTTAGTCCCCATAACGATGAAATCAATATTCTTCTCTTCGACCTGTTTTCTGATAGTATCTATAAAAAAGATATATTCATGGATAGTAAAAAAATAGTGTTTAGGATTAAGAGGTAATTTTTGAATCCTCTTTAACAATAATTGCATTTGTTCCTGATCACTAAGAGTAATGTTATCTACAACTTGATCAGTTGACTCAAAAAATGATTCATTCCCAATGACTTGTTTATATGGGGAAATATGTAGAAAATAGAAATTACATTGTACTTTCTCAAAAAAAGATAAAGCATAAGTAATAGCATTCCACGAGTTTTCCGAAAAATCTGTTGGAATAAGAATATTCTTCATTTTTAATATGTTCTAATACAACAAATGTATTAGGATGTGTCTATGAAAAATATGACAAAAGTCAGCTTAGCTATTTTTTTACTCTATAAGTTGAAGTTTTGGTAGATCTAAGATTTTAATATTACGACCTTCAATTTCGATAAGCCCATCTTTTTTAAAGCTGGATAATGTGCGTATTAAACTTTCTGTGGCAATACCCGCCACACTAGCTAGATCGTTTCGGGATATTTTAATACTTTCTTCAGGTTTTTTATTTAACACTTGAGTGAATTGTAAAATGGTTTGAGCGGTTTTTTTACGAACCGAACTATATGCCATCTGTAATAATTGTTCTTTTATTTCAGAAAGATTATCACTAAGCAATTCCATTAATTCTAAAGAAATGTTTTTACTTTTTTCTAGTATATCTTTTAGATCTGTTTTGGATACACCCGCCAACTCTGCATCTTCTACTGCTGTTGCTGATTCTTGATATGGAGTATGATCTGTAAATGATGTAAAACCTAAAAAATCATCTTCTTTAAATAATGCTGTAATCAATTCTTTACCACTTTCATCCATTTTATGAGTTTTGACAACACCTTTCAGAATCAAGTATATTTTGTTAGAATGGTCTCCTTCTTTAAAAATAGCGTCTCCTTTGGTGTGACTTGAAATATCTCCGTGATCATCAAAAAAGTTTTTGAGTTCGTGTAAGCTTCTCAACCCATCTTCTGAATCTTCTTCTGGCTTTAGAGATTGTTCTTTTAATCTTTTAGAAATAATATGGGCTTTTGCCAAACGGCTCTCTATAGCACTTAATAAATCGTCTTCATCAAAAGGTTTTGTAAGATAATCATCCGCTCCTAAATCCATTCCTTTACGGATCTCTTTATGTTCTGTTTTAGCGGATAAAAAGATAAAAGGTATTTGATCAGTAATAGTATCGTGAGACAATGCTTCCAGAACACCATAACCATCGATCTCTGGCATCATAATATCACAAACAATGATATCAGGTTTTTCTTCTTTCGCTTTAGTAATACCTATTTTACCATTTGGAGATGTGATCACATTATAATCGGATAATTCTAAAAGTTCTGCCGTATTTTCTCTTAGAGCAGTATCGTCTTCTATTAATAGAATTGTTTTCATGGTTATGATAATTTTGATATAGGTATGTTTACTGTAAAAGTAGACCCTTGATTTTCTTTACTAATAAAAGTAATGCTTCCTCCAAGGTTTTCTAAATGACTTTTTACGATGTTCAATCCGATTCCTGTTCCTTGATCCAATAGCGCATTTTCTGCTCTAAAATATCGATTAAAAATAAATTTTTGTTCTTTTTCAGGAATACCAATTCCCTGGTCTATTATATGAAAAGTAAGTAGATTATTCTCGAAAATAGCCTGTAAGTCGATAGTGGTGTTCTCTCCAGAATACTTTATGGCATTCCGTATTAGATTGGTTAGCACTAACTCCAATATTTTTTCATCGAACTCTAATGTAAAATCATCAATATCTTGAGGGTATTTTATTCTTTGTCCATCCTTAAGTAACATATTGGCATCATAGACGACTTCATTTATAACTTTACTTAATGGGAAAGAGGTAAACTTATAATTTACTTTACCACTTTCTAGACGTTCTACAGATAGAAAGTCATTAAGGATATTGTCGAGATATTTTACTTTGTTTTTTATGGTAGCAAGATGCTTATCTCTTTTTTCCTGCTGCTCCGCTTTTGTGTATTTTCCGATCAAGGTCGTAGAAGTAAGAATTCCACTTAACGGCGTTTTGAACTCATGAGAAACCAGTGAAAGAAATTTTGTTTTCAATTCATTAAGATCTTTTTCTTTAGCAAGAGCTTCGCTAAGTTGTTGTGTTCTTTCTGTAACCGTTTTTTCTAATTTTTCGGTATAATTTTTTCTATCAGTAATATCTAAAATAATAGCAACAAAAACAGGTTGATTTCCTAAAGTAGATAACTGTAAATGTACTTCTACAGGATACGTTGTACCATCTTTGCGTTTATGTATAGTTTCGAATTGTAGCTTTTTTTTACTTTTTTGAAGCAAAGGTTCTATTAGTTCTAAAAATTTTGATGTGGTATAATCTGGTTTAATATCAATTGCAGTAAGACTTTTAAGCTCATCTAAAGTATAGCCTATATTATTTAGTGCTCCCTGATTTACATCAATAAATTTTAGAGACTCGGTATCAAAAATGAAGATTTCATTAAGTGACTCATCAAAAATGGTAGCCCAATGTTTTAGTTCTTGCTCAGCTTTCTTTCGAACGGTAATATCCATTACTAAAGCCATTACAAAGGTCTTACCATAGATTTCAAAAGGACTTAATCCTGCTTCTACAGGAAAAGAACTTCCACATTTACGAACTCCATAAATGTCTCTACCTCTTCCCATTTGTCGTTTTTCACTCTTTTTTAAAAAACTCTTGAAATGCCCTCCATGATTCCCACGATACTCTTGTGGAATTAAAATATTAAGTGGTTGTTGTTTTAGCTCTCCTTTTTTATAATTAAACATTTCTTCTGCAGCAGAGTTAGTTGCTACAATTGTCTGATTTTCATCAACAATAATTACACCTTCCGAGATTGCTTCAGAAAGAATGTCAAATGTGTTTTCACCGGTTGGTAACATGGAGTTTTGTGATATTACTTAAGTATGATGTTCTAATTTTATTATAAAAACACAAGATGATCGACTAAAGATAACTGGTTAACAAATATAGATAAAAAACCAGAAATTATGATATTGGTCATTTCTTATTAATCCTTGTCTAGATACTTTAACCAAAAATTATAAATTATGAAAGGATCACTTTTTCTTGGTAGAGTATTTAATGTAGCAATTAAAGTACATTGGACATTTTTGTTAATCATTGCCTGGGTATCATTTTTAGAACTTAAACGGGGAGGGAATGTGCAAAATGTACTAATGAGTATTTTTTTCGTTTTATTAGTTTTTATTTGTGTTGTTCTTCATGAATTTGGACATATACTTACCGCTAGAAAATTTGGAGTTAGTACTAAAAAAATCACTTTATTGCCTATTGGGGGAATCGCTTCCATGGATACCATTCCAGAAAACCCTAAAGAAGAATTATTGATTTCATTGGCAGGGCCTGCAGTAAATATAGTAATAGCATTACTTTTAGTTCTTTTTATTCCTTTTGAATTGTTGGTTGGTCAGGATTCTAGTTATATGGATTCTAATTTAAGTCATGTTACTATAGAAAATCTTGTCCTTTATCTGTTTTCAACCAATGTTATATTAGCACTATTTAATTTTATTCCAGCATTTCCGATGGATGGAGGTCGAATTTTTAGAGCGTTACTAGCTTTGAGAATGGATAGAGTAAAAGCGACAAGTATAGCAACTGGCCTAGGAGAAATTATTGCTTTTGTTTTTTTGCTTATTGGTGCGCTCTATAATCCTTTTTTAATACTAATCGCATTGTTTATATATTTTGGAGCAACTTCAGAAAATAAAATGGTTCAGCAGTTGGCACTAATAAAAGGGCACAGCGTAAAGGAAGCTATGTTAACTAAGATTACTGTTTTAAAACCAGATAATACTATCGGAGATGTTATTGATATATTACTTAAGAGTACTGAGAAAAATTTTATCGTCGTAGAAGATTCTAAGATTATAGGGATTCTTCATCACCAAGATATCCTTTCTAAATCCAAAAATAAGGATCTTAGAATAAAAGATATTATGGATATTTCTTTTGCGTCAATTGATGCCGCAGAAGAGCTAAAAGAAGTTTTTGTATTGATGAACACAAAGAAAAAAGATTTTTTTGCTGTTACCAGTAATAATGAACTTGTTGGAGCAATTGACCTTCCAAATATAAGTGAATTTATATTGATTCAGTCCAATTTAATTACTAGATAGTATAACTGATTTTTATCATAGAAAAGGTGAATTTCATATATTAATTTTATGTTTTAAACCAATAATTTTAGAAAAATGAATACAACAGAAAATATAGGAATTACATTTTATCAAAGCTTAGGTAAATTATTTTATGCTATTGCTGCTTCGGACAAAGTAGTTCGTAAATCAGAGTATACTTCGTTGAGAAATTTAGTTAAATCAGAATGGTTAGCAGTTGATGATCTAGAAGATGAATTTGGCGTTGACGCTGCATTTCAAATAGAAATTGTTTTTGATTGGTTAGATTATGAATCATTAATTGCAGAAGATAGCTTTCTTGAATTTAAAGATTTTTATCACGAGAATAAATCACTTTTTACAGATAACATAAAGAAATTGATATGGAATACATCTAATAGTATTGCAGGAGCTTTTTCTGGTAAAAATAAATCAGAATTGATGATGCTCGGAAAACTTCAGTTAATTTTTGAGAACTGATCTTTATCATATTTTAACTAGTAAGAGCCTTGTAATTTTACACTGAATTTAAAAATTAAACGATCATGACATTATACGCAAAAATTAACGCTGATTTTTCTGAGAATTATATTGGATATTCTGCTTTAGCAATTATTGCATCTACTTGTTTAGGCTCAATTGCAATTATGACCACTTTATTAGGAGGTAATGGTTTTATACAAATGCTTCTAGTATTTTTAACGGTATCCGTTTGTAGTGCCCATAATGCTGCGATATTAACAGTTCAGAAGCCTAAATTAGTATTAGACCTATTGATCGTGAGTCTACTAGTTAATAGTTTACTTATTATTGGGAATAGTTTATTTTGATATTTTACATATAACACTTAATGAGAAACGAGTTTCATATGATGAGACTCGTTTTTTTATGTCCATATAACTGATGGATATCATATTTTTTAAGAAGTAGCCCTATTACATTTATATAAAATAAAAAGTATCCTATGAGAACGCTAATTACCAGTTTTGTGATGTTAAGCTTAATCGCTTGTAATAATAAAACTCAGATCAAAGAAAAACCTGAAACCTACACTACACAGATAGAAAAAGACAATACTCTAAGTGAAGATAGTATACAGTATTTATTAGAAGAGCAACAAGAACTACATCAGGAAAAAACAAAATCAACAAAAGTAGAGCGTCTTATCTCTACAAAAGATGACGAACATAAATTACAGAAACTAGTCATAGATAAGCAATTCTATAAAGCTGAAGATGTGTATGTTTTGGATTATAAGTATCCTTATCTAAATGAGAATATGGATGAAAATAATTCTGTGTTTAATGAATTTCTGTCTGAAAATCACTTAAATATTGAAGCTACTGAAAATGAAATTTTGGAAGATAAAGTCCTATTCTGTGATTCTCTAGCAATTGGCAGGTGCATGGATAAACGAATTATTGATTATAAAATATACACGGTAAAACAACAACTTATCAGTGTGCTACTTTATAAAGAAAATTATTATTCGGGGATGAAACATTCCACCTATATGTTCGAGTGCCTTAATTACGATTTAGAGAATCATGGATTTCTATATTATAACGATTTTTTTGTTGATAATTCAGAAAGTGAGTTGCTAACCACTATCAATACTGTGATATCTGACGGAATAAATTCTGGAGACTTATATTATGAATGTTGGCAATTGTCTGAGGAAGATTTTAAGGTTTATAAAAACAATTTTGTTATTACGGAAGATGTTATTAAATTTTATTTTGACGACTGTATTATCTGTCCTTCATATACAGGGACATATGCTATAGAGGTTCCAATAAATGATGTTATTCATCTTATAAAAAAGTATAATAATAAACCATTAATAGGATGAAAGGTTATAGAAAAAAGCAGTATAAGAATTACCTTTTTTTATGTGGGTTATATATTACCCTAATAGTAATAGCATTTATATTGCCTTTTTTTTCTGATCCACAATATTCGATATCAAAACACACTTTATATGAACTAGGAGCACAAAAAACTCCTTATAATTGGATCATGAACTTTGTTCTTATTTTACTTGGTTTGATAAGCTTTGTTAATGGTTTCAGAATATTACAAAAGCAACGTGTTCAGTTATTAATATTACTTGTTTTTTGTTTCTCTCTCGTATTATCTGCAATATATTTATCTGCTCCTATAGATCGAAAGCTCGTTTTTGATTCTTTTCAAAATGAAATGCATTCTGTATTTTCGATCATTACTGGTATTTCATTTTGTGCATATTCTTTAGTCATTAGTTTCGCTGCAAGATGGAAGAGTCAAAAGTTGATGGCGTTGTTTGTTGGGATAATTACTTTAATAGGATCTTTTTTGATGTTTATTCATTCTGATTATAGAGGGATATATCAACGAGGGATATTTATTATCACTTTTGGGTGGATATTATATTCTTTTAAATATTATGAAT
The DNA here is from genome assembly GCF_018100855.1 of Aquimarina sp. MMG015. Taxonomy (NCBI): domain Bacteria; kingdom Pseudomonadati; phylum Bacteroidota; class Flavobacteriia; order Flavobacteriales; family Flavobacteriaceae; genus Aquimarina; species Aquimarina sp. MMG015. The sequence goes on along the minus strand of NZ_JAGJEB010000011.1, from coordinate 100,004 downwards.
ATGTTTATGCAAAAAAAGAATATTTTAAATTAATAAAAGAAAATCAAAAATGAAAGATAGCTTTAGTAATATTATAGATTCTAATACACCTGTACTGGTAGATTTTTATGCAGATTGGTGTGGTCCTTGTAAAACATTAGCTCCTATTTTAAAAGAGGTGAAAGAAGAATTAGGAACATCAATAAAAATTGTGAAAATTGATGTAGATAAAAATCAACCATTAGCAGCTAGATATCAAGTTAGAGGAGTACCCACAATGTTACTTTTTAAAGAAGGGAAACAACTTTGGCGACAATCAGGAGTTTTACAAAAAACGGAGATAATTAGTATTATAAATGCTAATAAATAGCCCATGAAACTTAATCAATATATAGATCATACCCTTTTAAAACCGACAGCTACTGTAGAGGATATTAAGAAATTATGTACGGAAGCTAAACGATATGGTTTTTATTCAGTATGTGTTAATGGTGCTTATGTAGGTTTAGCTTGTAGTGAATTAATGAAATCAGATATTAAAATTGCAGCTGTAGTTGGATTCCCCTTAGGAGCCATGACTACTAAAGCTAAGGTATTTGAAGCTAAACAGTGTATTGATGATGGAGCAAATGAAATAGATATGGTGCTAAATATAGGATTACTTAAATCCGGTTATCATAAAATTGTTCAGGATGAAATTGCTTTGATCAAAAAAGCCATTGGAGATAATGTGCTAAAAGTAATTTTGGAGAATAGTTATCTTACTGAAGAGGAAAAGAAAATCGCTTGCCAATTATCTATTGATGCAGGTGCGGATTTTATAAAAACATCTACCGGTTTTGGAGATGGAGGAGCAACATTAGGAGATATAAGGTTAATGAAGGAGATTGCGATGGATGCAATCCAGATAAAAGCTTCAGGTGGAATTAGAGATGCCAAAACCGCAGTGCAATATATCAATATGGGAGTTTCTCGATTAGGTACTTCTTCTAGTGTAGCTTTGGTAACTTCAAAATAATCGCTTATGAGTACACATATCGCAGCAAAGAGAGGTGAGGTAGCAGAAACTGTTTTGTTACCAGGAGATCCTATGAGGGCAAAATGGATTGCAGAAACATTTTTAGATAACCCGGTATGTTATAATGAAGTGCGTGGTATGTTTGGATATACAGGAACTTATAAAGGCAAAAAAGTCTCCGTACAAGGAACTGGAATGGGCATTCCATCTTCATTAATCTATTGTCATGAATTAATAAATGATTTTGGAGTAAAGAACTTAATTAGGGTAGGCTCTTCGGGATCTTATCAGAAGGAAGTTAAACTAAGAGATATCGTGATTGCCATGGCAGCTTCTTCTACCTCTGGAATTAATAATTCTCGGTTTATCAATTCGGATTACTCTCCAACAGCAAATTTTGATTTGTTAATGAAAGCTGTCAAGTATGCCAATGAACATAGTATTCCCATAAAAGCAGGAAATGTATTATCTGCAGATGAGTTCTATGAAGATGACTTTGATTCCTATAAAAAATGGGCAGAATATGGGGTGCTTTGTGTCGAAATGGAAGCGGCAGGTTTGTATACAATTGCAGCAAAATTTAATGTAAAAGCATTAGCAATTTTAACGATTTCTGATTCCTTAGTTACCGGAGAAAGAACTTCCTCTGAAGAAAGAGAAACTACTTTTAGCAAAATGGTTGAAATAGCTTTAGGTATTTTATAAGAAAAAATCAAGTCTTCTGAAAATGCTTTTTTCAGAAGACTTGATAGAGTACTATAAAAACTTATATAATCCTAAATCTTAAACGTAATAACGGGTTCATTAGCATGATTTGCAATATCCTCTCCAATACTTCCATTAAAAAAGTGTGATATTCCTTGTCTTCCGTGAGTTGGTATTCCAATAATATCAGCATTTACTTTTTTACAGTAGTTAAAAATTCCACTTTCGACAGAATAATCATTTTGGACATATACATTTTCAAAATTCTCTAAATTTCCAGAATCCGCCTTAAAAAGAAAGTCTTTAATGCGTTTTTCAATTTGATTAGAATTCCTAAATCGATCACCTGGTAAGTTTACATAAACTAAGTGTAATGTAGCATCTAATAATTCAAACAATCTTTTTGCTTTATTATAAGCTTTGATGTTTTCTATTTTAAAATCACAAGCAAAGACAGCTTCCTTAATTATAAATTCATCAATTTTATGTTTAATTACTAGCACAGGGACATCGGAAGTACGAACCACTTTTTCGGTATTCGATCCAACGAATACTTCACTTAATCCGCTGCTTCCATGAGAGCCCATAACGATAAGATCTACATTGTTTTCCTTTGCGACTTCATTTAGTTCGCTAAATATCTTATAGTTTTGTACTGTTTCTGTTACTTTAATTCCATTTAGGAAATCTTTATTTAAAAATGTACTAAATCTTTTTTCGGCAAGTTTTAAATAATAAATGGCCTCAGCAGTTTCTTGTGCTTCGTCTTTAGTTAAGATTGCTTCGGATAAACCAAGCATGTGTAGCACAATAATTTCTGCTTGTTGTTGCTTTGCAATTGAAGCTGCAACACGTAATGCATATTCTGAATTCTCAGAAAAGTCTATTGGAACAAGAATTTTTTTCATATCTAATTGTTTTACAAAATCAAAAGTAGAAGATGTTTAGATTAATTAATATGATAATTCTCATACTTACAATTCGTGATAGTTTTATTATCATGCATATTTATAAGAATAGTTAAATGTTTTATAGTTGTTTCGAACTTTAGGTATATTGTATAATATTGAAGTTTTAATGACAAAGTAATATGGTCAAACATTATAATATAGTTGTAAAAGGAAAAGTACAAGGAGTTTGGTACAGAAAAAGTACCTTAGAAAAAGCGTGGGAATTAGATGTAAGAGGAATTGTAAAGAATATGTCTGATGGTAATGTTTATATAGAGGTTGAAGGGAATAAGACACAACTAAAAACATTCTTAGATTGGTGTGGTAAAGGACCAGAATTGGCTGAAGTTACTGATGTTTCTATAGAAGAAGGTGATGTTTTACCTTATACAATGTTTGAAATTCGTTATTAGTTTTTATAAAGATGGTTTTTCTGTATTTATATATTGTAACATAAGTTACTGAAAGAAGTATTCACTTTTTATACTTTTAAGCTGTGAAATTATTTCGTTGATTAGATGAGGTAGGAAAAGAAATGTTTTAATGTTTTAGACGACAGAATAGTATCCGTTATTCTATAAAATTTTATGCTATGGAGAAGTATATCAATGCCTTTATTGATGCTTTTATCAATAATATCCAGTGGACCTGGAATTCAATACTATTAGAAGTGCCTTGGTATACAAATTATTTTTGGGGTCTGATAGTAATTTCATTGCTGGTTTGGAGTTTGGAAGTACTATTTCCTTGGAGAAAAGAACAATCTGTTTTTAGAAAAGATTTTTGGTTAGATGGGTTTTATATGTTCTTCAATTTTTTCGTTTTTGCGATTGTAATTAGTGGGTTCTATCAACTTATTGCAGTGTTTTTCGCAGATGTTGGAATATCAGCTAAAAGTTTGACACTTTTAGACATTTCTGATTTACCAATGTGGGGACAATTAATTGTCTTTTTTATCATCTTGGATTTTGTTCAGTGGTTTACCCATGTACTACTTCACAAATATCCCTTTCTTTGGAGATTTCATAAGATTCATCATTCAGTCAAGGAAATGGGTTTTGCGGCTCATCTTAGATATCATTGGATGGAAAATATATTTTATAAACCTTTGAAAACTATTGGAGTAATGATTCTAGGAGGTTTTGAACCGGAGCAAGCCTATATTGTACATTTCGTAGCTATTACTATAGGGCATTTTAATCACGCAAATATTAAAATTACTTGGGGACCTATGAAGTATATTTTAAATAATCCAGTTATGCATTTATACCATCACTCTTATGCACTACCAAAAGATTCCTATGGTGTTAACTTTGGAATTAGTTTGAGTGTATGGGATTATATTTTTAAAACGAATTACATACCGGAGAATAGTGGTACTATCGAAATAGGTTTTCCCGGAGATGAAAAAGTGCCTAAAAACTTTTTTGGACAACTTTTATATGGTTTTTGGAAATCAAAACCGAAGTAATGAAAGTGAAAAATACCATCGGTTTTTTAAGTTTGAATTTATAATTTCTTTATCGTATCAAGATATAGAGAAGGGTATTAAGGCTCTCCTTAATACCCTCTATGAATTTCTAATAAATATTTAGATATATGGTTTCATCTCTTGCTTTCTCTTTTTGAGTTGTTTTTCTAGATCGCTAATTGTTTCTTTAACAGCTAATTCAAAATTCTTCTCGTTAGATGTAGCGAATATTTTTGGACCTGATAAACTTAATTCAACATCACATATTTTTCCATTTCCTTTGGGATCGTTTTCTTTTTTGAAAAATACATCTGATTTAATGATCCAATCATATTTTTTATATAATTTTTCTAATTTTTCTTGTACATAACCTTCCATATATTCACTTGTTGGCATTTGTACGAACTGAATGTTTGTTTTCATAAGTAAGTAATTTTAGTTTTTAATTTTTTTAGCAATTTCTTTTCCAAAAGTATTTGCCATTTCTACAGCAATCTTAATGTTAGATCTTTTCGATTTTGATTCGTTATTAGGTTTCATTAGCCAAAATTCTCTGGATCCCATTAATTTTGCTCCTCTTTTTTTTATTAATTCTTCGAGTATTCGTTGTGATCTTTTTGTTGCACCACTCCCTAAAGTAATTGCAACCACTTTTTTTTCTTTTAGATGATTACTGTTATTAATGTATTCTTTTATAGCCTTATCAGGAGCCCAGTTGTAAGTGTTTGAGCAAAATACGTAAAGATCAAATTGTTCTTTTTCCTTTATTTCTGATGTAGAAGTTACAGTTGATAATGTTGATAACCATCCATTTTCAGCTAGGCCTTTAGCAAAGGACCGACTAATCTTTTCGTCTAGGTTGTAAATCGGATCAGGATCATAAATGATTAGTGCTTTATATTCATTGGTAGATGAGCCTATAAATGATATTCTTTTTGCCCCTTTTTTTCTTACAACAATGGAAAGAGTCATCCAAATTGCTAATATCAATCCTATTACCAATAATAAGTTATTCATTTTTTTTCTTTTCATTAATAAGATGCTTTAGTTGGCACTCAAAGTATAAGATTTTTAGTAGGCTATAGTTTTTCTTTATCTTTTGATTTCTTCAGCTTTTTATGTGCGTACTTGTGTTTTTATACTATTAATATGGTACTAATTGATAGGATATGTTGAGTAAGAAAATTCCAATTAAGAATAATAAAACATATAATATTTGCACTAGCTTTATATTAATGAATTCTAGCCACTTTGTAGTTCCTTCAGGAAAAATAAATAGTGCTAATCCTATCCCTAATGAAATCCAACCTATAGCGGTAATTATAAATTTCCAATTTGGTTCCCATATGTTATGAAAAAGAATATTGAGTAATCCAATAATGATAGCTACAAAAGAGGTAGTTATCAAGAATTTTTGATCTTTCAGATTTTCAAAAATTTGTTTTATACGAGTGGTATTAAAACTTAGTATAAGAAAGAATATGAGAAGATACCATCCCCAGAATTTAGCTAAAAAAATTGATACGTCCATAACTATAGTGATCTTTAAATTTATTTCAAAAATAATGGCTCTCTTTGTTTTTAAATATGATAAATGTCATTCCAAAACATTGTGTTTTCTATGAAATTTGGATAGTTGTAATTCGGATAATAAGTTTAATATTTTAAATAATTAAATGAGGAACAGTGATTATCCTTATTGGAAGTTATACTTGATTTAAATTTTACAAATCAGACAGGTCGAATCATAAAATAGACTGTGTTAGTATTTAAAAAATAGGAAAAATGGTTTTATGGATAATAGGTGGATTCTTGATAATATTAATATTAGTAGGTGTAATTGGTTTTTTGTCATTTAATAATAATGTAGAACAAGAAAAAGCAGTTCTCCTTGGTCTTAATAATAAGTCTAATGTAAAGATTTCATTAGAGGATATGAATGGACTTCCTGATTTGGTAAAAAATTATTTGATTAAAGTAGGAGTGTTGGGAAAACCAAAATATTGCAATGTCGTATTCAATCAAGCTGGTAAAATCAGAGCCGGTATAGATAAGAAATGGAGAAGCTTTACAGCTGTTCAATATATGTCTTCAGTTAATTATGGGTTTATCTGGAAAGCAAAAAGTTTTCCAATACTTATCAGAGATAAGAGCATAAATAATAAGGGAGAAGTGAAAGTTAGTTTTTTTGGTTTTAAAAATATAGCTCGGTTCTTTGGTCGAGAAGTAGATCAGAGTTCTTTAGCGAGGTACTTAGGAGAATTGATATGGTTTCCTGTTGGATTTTTGGATTCTGATATTTCATGGGAAACTATAAGCACTAGTAGTGTAAAGGCTATTATGGTAAAAGGAAATCTTACTATTGAAGGGTTTTTCTTTTTTGCTGAGAACGGTTTAATAGATCATTTCGAAACTAAAAGATATAGAGATACTATTCTAGAAAATTTTATAGGAGAAATAGGAGCGTATAAAAGTTATGATGGGTTCTTACTTCCTAATTCGATGACAGGAATTTGGAATATTAATGGACAGAAGTTAGAATATTTTAAAGCAAAGATTTCAAGATATGAGATCTTAACATAAGATTAATTGGTAAATTGTTTTAACCCGCTTTATTTCATAGCTTTTACTGAATTATTATATCACCCTCTTTTTATAAGATATCAATAACCAACCTTGCTTTTAACAGAAGGTACTTCCCAACGTATCATTTCTTTCAGAAATTCATCGACCTTTTCGATAATCAATTTTTCGGATATTGTTTCTGGGGTATAGGTACCTAATTCTACTACATTGTTTTCTTTGGGTAGGTTTTCAATTTCAGGAAATAACATGAAAATATAAATATCGCCGTTATATGATTGAGAAAAAATCAATGCTCCACCTGGTAAGAATTGATATGCAGGAATCAAATTAGTACAATCTATTAATTCATTAGGGAAGGAGTCAAAAGTAATGTTGATAGCTTCATTATTATGAATCCAACTTAATTCTTGTACTTTCCATCCAATATCGTATAGTTTTACTATAGTTTTTAGTGTTTTGATGAGTAGACCTTTTGTCTTTGTTTTCCAAAGTAACCTTTTGTCTACAACAGTTTTAATTGAGGTTCTATAGTCATTTACGTGTTCTTCGAGATGTTCAATTTTCATAATACAAGTTTTTGATTTAATTGTCTTTTTTCTTTTCTTCCTTTTCGAGTTTTTTAAAATACCCTCTAAAAAAGAAATTGTGTTTTAGCGCCTCCATATTTTGGTTAAAAAGATCTGTTCCTTCTTTTATATTATTAATCGTTGTATCTATATTTTTAACTAAAGATTCGTCTTCTGTTAAATAATGCAGAGCTCCTTTTCCGGAAACTACATTCGTTAAGGCAGAATCAAGATTTTTAGTAACCTTATTAATGTCAAAACTTGATTGCTCTAAATTAGAAACAATCGTTTTCATTTTTTTTCCAGATATACTATCGGATAATAAAACACCGGCTACACTTTCATTTTTGTTGATAGAAGAAATTATTTGATTAAGCTCGCTAATTGCATTTGAAGCTCCAGAACTGGTTTTTTTTAATTGAAAAATTGTTTGTTTAAGGTCTTGAGCCATTGTCGAATCATTTATTAATAAGCCTAGTGTACCTTTACCATCGATAATCTCGGTGGTTATTTTTAATAAATCTGCGGTTAATAGGGCAGCATTTTCATTGGTAACATTTAATGTTGTAAGCATATCATCTGAACCAATTCTGCTATATGATTGTATTGTGTCTCCAGAAGTAATTGATGATAATTTACTTTCTCTTGGAATAATATTTATGATCATATTACCAACTAAACCGTCGGAACCAATAGTAGCTACAGCGTCTTTTTTAATATGTTTCTTAATATTCTCTTGTATCATCATCTCAACTATAATCTGATAATCACTTATTATTTCAATTTTACTTACGGTACCGACATTTATACCAGAATACCTAACATTATTCCCTATCTCTAAACCGTTAACATTGGCAAATTGGGATAGGACCTTAATATTGCTACTAAAGAGATGTTGTTTATTTCCTATAAAATAAAGTGCAGTTACCAGTAATAATGTACCTAGTACTATAAAAACACTTAGTTTTAATTTTTGTGAAACTGATTTTTGCATAACGTTTGGTTTGATTTGTACTTAATGTTTAAAAAAAGCTTTTACCTGAGGATCATTTGATTGTATTAATTCTTGATATGTTCCTTCTGCATAATTGATTCCATCTACTAATAGAATTATCCTGTTAGAAATTACCCTAGCGCAGTCTACATCATGTGTTATTATCAGAGATGATGTTTTATATTTCTTCTGAATGTTTCTCATTAATTGAATAATTTCTTTTGCCGTAATAGGATCTAATCCAGTTGTAGGTTCATCATATAAAATAATTTTTGGTTTTAAAATTAGAGCTCTTGCTAAAGCAATACGTCTTTGCATACCACCAGAAAGTTCAGAAGGCATAAGATCTATAGCCTCTACTAAACCTACGTTTTCTAATGCTTCGGTAATTAGATCTTCTGTGGTTTCTTTCATCTTTAATTTTTCTTTATGCCTACGTAATGGAAATTCCAAATTTTCTCTTACAGTCATTGAGTCATATAAGGCGCTTCCTTGGAATAAAAAACCTATTTCTGTTCGGAGTAGATCTAGTTCATTTTGACCCAAGACGGTGATATCCTGATTTTTAATTTTAATACTTCCTTTATCTGCCTGCATTAAACCGACCAGGCATTTAATCATTACAGACTTACCTGAACCCGATTTACCCATAACTACCAAATTCTCTTCTTCGAATAGCTGTAAGCTGAATCCGTTTAAAACATTATTGCTGCCAAAACTTTTCTGTAACTCTTTAAGTTCTAAAATCGGGAATTTATTTACTTGTTTTTTCATCATATTAGATTTCAAAAAATATATCAGATACAAATACCGCTATAAAGTCAATAATAAATAACAGCATGGAAGTGTATACCACTGCTGAGTTAGATGCCTCTCCAACGCCAGCAGTTCCTTTTTTACAATGATACCCTTTATAGCACCCTACAAGTCCTATGACAAAACCGAAAAAGAAAGATTTTATCGTAGCAGGGATGATATCACCGAATTTTATCGCATCAAAAACCTGATTAAAATACAATTGATAAGAAACAGCACCTTTTATGTTTTCTATTATAGCTGATCCAAATAACGCAATAGCATCTCCAAAAATAATCAGTAACGGAAGCATTAAGGTTGTTGCGGTTATACGTGTTACTACTAAATATTTAAAAGGGTTTGTTCCAGATACTTCCATTGCATCGATTTGTTCAGTAACTTTCATGGATCCTATTTCCGCACCCATTCCGGAACCTATGCGTCCTGCGCATATCAGAGCTGTAATTACAGGACCAATTTCTCTAACGATTGATATTCCAACCATAGAAGGCATCCAAGATTCTGCCCCAAATTCCATTAGCGTAGGTCTAGATTGTAATGTAAAAACTAACCCTAGAATGAACCCTGTTACACCAACCAATAATAAAGACCGATTGCCTATATGATAACATTGACGCAGTAATTCTTGAAATTCAAACGGCTTACTGAATACTTCTTTAAAAAATCGAAATGAAAAATATGATAAGTCACCAATTTCTATAAAAAAAGCTTTTACTCTTCCTACTATTCTAAGGGATTTTGTCATAGAGTTAGTACTAAATTTTTTATAAAGATAGATTTGCAGTTTTTGATTAAAAATGATATTAATCAGATTTATCTACGTTAAAGACTGATAATTATCATAGTAAAAAAACACCTGTGTCTTTATTTTTATGTTTTTAAAATTTGATTATGAAAACAACAGTAAAAATTCAAAATTTGAAGTGTAGTGGTTGTGAGAGTACAATTGCAAAAAAACTACATACTCTAGAAGGAATTAAAGAGATATCTGTTAATACTGATACTTGTACAGTGTCTTTTAATTATGATACTGATGATGGTATAGAAACTGTACAGAAAGAACTAACTAAACTTGGATATCCACTGGTTAATGATAGCAACAATTTAGGTAGAAAAGCTAAATCTTATGTGAGTTGTGCTATTGGGAGAATGCAAAAAAGTTAAAATTATAAAACACATTATAATGAAAGAAAGAGTACAAAAAAATGCCTCATCTAATACTGTTTATGGTTTAGGAATTATTGGTGCATTAATATATTATGTAAGTCAGGCAACAAGCTTTTGGGTAGGTATAATAGGTGTTCTTAAAGCATTTGTTTGGCCAGCTTTTCTTGTTTATGAATTACTTTCATATGTAAATGCCTCTTAAGAAAAATTAATTATACAATATTTGGATATGAATACGCAAATCACCAAGAAAAGAAATACGACTTACTTTCAGAAACTCGGATCTATAGAAATTGATGGTCAAGTTTGGTTTGTTATGAAGGATGTTAGCATTCTTATGGGCATTTTTGATCCAATAGATACTTGGAATTCTTTGGATCCCGAAGATCGTTTTGCTACGGAGGTTTATAAAGATGGGCAAATGCAAATGGTAAATTTGATATCAGAAAGTGCTTTATATGAGTTAATTTTTAGTAATGACTCTAAAAGTGCTAAAAAGTTTAAAAAATGGGTCACTAATGAGGTATTGCCACTTATTAGAGTTAGAGGTTACTATCATACTAAACGATTAGAAATCCCTAATTTTGTAATTAGATTCAATGACAATTGGGATCGAGTAGCACCTGGTCATTTTTCTGTTTTGAGTGAGCTTTTTATAAGATTGTATGGACGTTTTGAAAAAGAAGGGTATATTTTACCAAATTATGCTTTAGATGGAAAAGAGATACGACCAGATATTAGTGTGGCGATTCATTTCGATAAATATTTAGAAGAAAAGTTTCCACAATATAATCGCGAATATAAAATGTATATGCATAGACTGCCTAGTGGTTTGGAAGTAGAGGTGAAACAGTATAAGAATCATTTGTTGCCAATATTTATTAATTTTATTGATAATTATTGGTTAAAAGAATATGCTGAAGAGTATTTTGAAAAACGTGATAGTAAAGCTTTAGAGTATCTTCCTAAACTTTTAAAATCATAAATTAACAATGATACTTACTATTCCTATTGCCAATATCAGGAATAACACAAATTTTCGAAATTGTTCTTGGGAAATTTTATTTAATATTTTTTTTCCAATCCAAGTACCTAATATGCTCACTACTATCAGAAAGGGAGTTAAATATAAAACTTCTCTATTCATATAACCATTAAAATAATAGACTATAGTTCTACTAAAGTCTACTCCTAAGTCAATCATTGCGGAAGTGGCAATAAATTTATCTTTGTTCATTTTAAATGCCGCCATGGTAATACCTCTGATCGCTCCTCCTGTGCCTAAAAGCCCAGCACTTAATCCTGATAATGTCCCTCCAATTATAGCATTTTTTGTGGTAGATTTTACTTTAAGCTGTGTAAAAATCAAGAATAGTAAACTCAAACTAATTAAGAAGAAACCAAGAAACCAAGTCAAGATTTTTGGATCAACATATTTACTTAATAATGCACCAATAGAAACAAAAAGAACTGCCGGAATACCTATTGATATAACTAGCTTTTTATCCAATCCTTTTTTAAATAAAGCAATCTTGGTTACATTACTTGATAGGTGGAATAAAGCAGTTAATCCAAGTACAGATTGAAAGTCTAAGAAGAAATTTGCTACCGGAACAAAAAAAACAGAGGAACCGAATCCGCCTACAGTGCCCAAAATTTCCGAAATGATGGCGAGTATAATAAAAATAGGTAAGTATCGATTGAGCATATAGGAGATAATAAATTTTAAATAAAAGTATGATGAATTATATTAGATTTTTATGATAAATGTCATTAAGACCAAAATAACACTGCTTAGAAAAATTCCAATTTGCCTATATAAATAAAAGACTATTATGCGGTATTTTTAATTAATCATACCTTTGAAAAATTATTTGATATTTTATTACTAGGAAAAATGAGAATTGAACAAATGTATACTGGTTGCCTTGCGCAAGGAGCATATTATATTGAGAGTAATGGCGAAGCAGCTATTATAGATCCAATAAGAGAGATAAAACCTTATATAGAGAAATCCAAAGAAGACAATGCGAACATAAAGTATATTTTCGAAACTCATTTTCATGCAGATTTTGTGAGTGGCCATGTCACACTTTCCAAAGAATCTGGAGCACCTATTGTGTATGGTCCTAAAGCTAAAACCTCTTTTGATTCAATTATAGCAACTGATGGACAGGAATTTAAAGTAGGAGACGTGACCATTATAGTATTACATACTCCAGGTCATACGCTAGAAAGCACAACATATTTACTAAAAGATGAAAAGGGAAAGGATCATGCTATTTTTAGTGGAGATACTTTGTTTTTAGGAGATGTAGGAAGACCAGATCTTGCTCAAAAAGGAGCGAATATGACTCAGGAACAATTGGCAGAGATGTTATTTGATAGTTTGCGAACTAAGATTATGCCTTTATCTGATGATGTCATTGTATATCCAGCTCACGGAGCGGGATCGGCTTGTGGAAAAAACATGAGTAAAGAGACAGTAGGGACTCTTGGTGTTCAAAAACAAACGAATTACGCTTTGAGATCTGATATGACTAAAGAAGAGTTTGTAAAAGAGGTTACGGATGGTTTACTTCCTCCACCTTCGTATTTTCCTTTAAATGTAAAAATGAATAAAGAAGGATATGAAGATATCCAGGAAGTTTTAGAGCGCGGTACACGTGAATTGACTTCTGAAAATTTCGAATTGTTAGCAAATGAGACAGGTGCGGTTATTCTAGATGTTCGTCATCAACATGATTATGTAAATGGTCACGTACCAAGATCTATTTTTATAGGTTTGGATGGAGGTTTTGCGCCTTGGGTCGGAGCTTTGATTGGAGATGTAAAGGAACCAATATTATTGATAACACCTAAAGGAAGAGAAGAGGAGACAGTAACCAGACTTTCTAGAGTAGGATTTGATAATACTTTAGGGTATTTAAAAGGAAGTTTTGAAGCTTGGCAAGAAGAAGGGAGAGAAATAGATACTTTAGATTCTATTCCTGCAGATACTTTTAAGAACCTACTAACAGATACTACTCCTGTTTTTGATGTTAGAAAACAGAATGAATTTTCTGCCGCTCATATAGAGGGAGCTAACAATACTCCGCTTGATTTGATAAATAATCACTTTAATGAATTTCCAAGGGATACAACTTTTTATGTTCATTGTGCCGGAGGATATCGTTCTGTGATAGCCGCTTCTATTTTAAAGAGTAGAGGAATACACAATTTGGTGGATGTCGCTGGTGGTTTTAAATCAATTAAGGAAGCAGGAATACAAACTATCATGTAGGGCTTTTCTTTGAATATATAATGATTGTTTCTTAGTAGGTTGTAATACTATGTAGGCTAGATTAACGTTTTAGTAGTTGATTTAACAGAGTTTTTATTTCAAAACCACTATTTTGTAACCTAATAAACCTACTTATCCTTTTTTTGAACTTTTACTTATTATATATAATATCCCCTCAGGAGGTGCCTCAACCAGGGATTCCAAAATTTTTGGGAGTCCTATTGACAATTGGTATTGTCTCCATATGTATTTATTATATCTCTCGATATTTGGAAACAGTTTATGCTAAGAGGTATAAGAAGCCTTTTTTTGTGCATTTTTATTTGAATTATAAAAAATTACCTCCAAATCTAGTATCTTTTTTAATTACTAATACGTTTTATAACCAATTAGATAAACGAAGAAAAAAGTATTTTGAGCATCGTGTAATGAGGTTTTTGGAAACAACGAAGTTTGTTGGAAGAGAGGGACTGATTGTCGATGATGATAAGCGTATGCAAATTGCGATAATGGTTATTCAATTAACCTTTGGGATGCGTAATTATTTATTAGAATATGTGGAGACCATTATCTTATATCCATCTAGTTATTATTCGATACTTAATAAAACAGAAAACAATGGTGAGTTTAATCCAAGATCTAAGGCATTGGCATTATCTTGGGAACATTTTACTATTGGAAACTTACATCAGGAAGATGGAATTAATCTTGGAATACACGAAATTACACATGCGATTCATTACTGTTCATTAAAGAGTAACAATATTAGCTCAGAGATATTTCATGATACTTTTTTAGAACTAGAAAAACACTTGTCTTCTGTAGAATTACGTAATAAAATTATTGATTCTAAGATATTAAGAGAGTATGCATTTACCGATAAATTCGAATTTATTGCAGTATTAGTAGAAGTTTTTATGGAATCTCCAGAAAAGCTAAAGAAGCAATTTCCTGATATTTATACGTATGTAAGTCGGATGCTAAATTTCAAATATTTTAAAGTTTAAATGCTGGTGTTTAATTAGTGTAATCACCTATAGATAGGTTTGTAATTATTTGTTTTTCAGGTGTCTATTCGTTTTTATTGAAAAAACACAGAAAATGAAGGTAACATTTTACAACACTATGATACTTATATTAAATGATAAAACTATATTTATCTAACTAAACAGTTAAATCTAAAATGAATAATATGGAAGAGTTTCAGCAAGTAGCACCTGTAGTAAGTTCACTTACTGATGAAAAAAGAGTAGCTTTTTATAAAAAGACGTATACGCATTTGGCAATGGCAGTATTGTTATTTGTGATTGTAGAATGGGTGTTTTTTCAGATTGAACCTTTGGTAAATTTTGCATTTTCAATGACACAAGGATGGAGATGGATGATCATGTTAGGAGGTTTTATGTTGGCAACAAATTATGCCGAGAAAATGGCTCACAAAACACATGATATCAATAAGCAGTATTTAGGACTGCTTCTTTATGTAGTAGCAGAAGCTTTTATTTTTATTCCTTTAATAGGAATAGCAATGATGATTGCCGAGAATGGAGGAGCTAATATATTAAATCAAGCTGCGATATTAACGTTAGCATTGTTTACAGGACTATCAGGAGTGGTATTGTTAACTAAAAAAGATTTTTCTTTCTTAAAATCTATGTTGACAATTGGTTTCTTTATAGCATTAGGACTTATTATTGCTGGATTATTATTTGGATTTAATCTTGGATTATGGTTTAGTGTAGGGATGGTAGTATTGGCATCTGGTTCCATCTTGTATCAAACTTCTAATATGGTACATAAATACTCAGAAGATCAATATGTGGGTGCTTCTCTAGGATTGTTTGCTTCTCTAATGCTATTGTTTTGGTATATCTTAAGTATCCTATCAAACGATTAATTTATTATATAAATTAAAGTAATAACAAATAAAAAAGCTCTCTAAATCAGAGAGCTTTTTTATTTGTTATTGCCTCTAATCGCTTCTTTTGGCGTTCATGATGTCTCATATGTATTTCTATAAGAGAAAACCATTCTGAAGCATTGATCATCCCAAAGAATGGGTGGTGATGTTTTAAAGATTTATCAGAATGTTTGATTAACGGTTCTTTAGATAACGTTTCTGCGATGAATTCTTTGAATTTATTTTCTAAAGCTTCTCTTTCTAAAACTTTAGGAGTGAAATCTGATACAATTTTGGCAGGAAAAGATTCCATTTTTATAGTGCGAGAAGGAACAATACTTAAATCAAATATTAGGTAGGCAATACTGTTTTTTCTTTTTCCTTTTTTAATATCGCCCTCAATACATTTTTGAAAATTGGGGAGCTGATATGTTTTTGCTACGCGAATAATATGATCGTATAATTCTGCAAGGCACCATTGATTGGTTAATGGTTTGTGATACAATTTTTCAGTACTATAACTTTGAAGGTCACTATACCATTTTTCAGACCTTCTTTTAAAAGTGATTATAGGATCTTTATGAAACACTTGATTGATTAGAAATGATATGTTTTATAATAGTTTTTGCATGTATTCTGGAGTTTTCTATAAACCAAACATGAGTATCCATTCCTCCACAGATAACACCAGCTAAATATAATCCACTAATGTTTGATTCCATAGTTTGGTCATCATATTTAGGATGTTTTTTCTCATCATCTGAAAGCTGGATTCCAATTTTCTGTAGAAAATCAAAATTTGGAGTATATCCTGTTAATGCTAAGACATAATCATTTTCGATACGAACTTTTTCTTCGGGTGTATTTATAATGATATGTTGAGGCAATATTTCGTTTACCGTACTATTAAAAAAGACATTAATACTCCCTTCAGAAATCCTATTTTCAATATCAGGTTTTACCCAGTATTTTACTCTATTTCCGATTTCTGGTGATCGTACAATCATGGTTACATCAGCACCTTTCCGATAGCACTCTAAAGCGGCATCCACCGCAGAATTACTAGCACCAACAACGACTAATTTTTGTTTTGCAAAAAAGTGAGGATCCTTATAATAGTGTGATACTTTTGATAATTCTTCTCCTGGTACATTGATCATATTTGGAATGTCATAAAAACCAGTTGCAACAATAACTTGATTTGCTGTATAGTTCTGTTTTTCGGTGTCTATAAAAAACGTTTTATTCTCTTTCTTTACGGTATTTACTTTTTCAAAAAGATGAATATTTATATCATTAGAAGTTACAATTCTTCGATAATATTCTAAAGCTTCATTTCTTTTAGGTTTAGCTTCATTACTTATAAAAGGAATTCCATCGATCTCTAGTTTTTCTGAAGAAGAAAAAAACTGCATATTAATTGGGTAGTTAAAAAGAGAATTTACTATTGGCCCCTTTTCAATAATGAGATAATTTAACCCATTTTTTTTCGCTTCTAGTCCACAGGCAATACCTATTGGACCACCACCAATTACTATAAGATCATAATGTTTCATTAAGCAATCATTTCTTTCAATCCTGTAATGGTTTGGATTGGATCTTCACTTTTAAATACATAACTTCCAGCTACAAGAACATCAGCACCTGCTTCTATAAGTTGTTTAGCATTTTTGTTCGTCACACCTCCATCTATTTCGATCATTGTTTGTGCATTATTACGATCAATGATTTCTTTAAGTTGTTTTACTTTTTTGTAAGTATTTTCTATAAATGACTGTCCACCAAAACCAGGGTTTACGCTCATAATACATACTAAATCAATATCTTTGATAGTATCTTCTAGTAAGCTTACATTGGTATGTGGATTTATTGCGACACCGGCTTTCATTCCTTCAGCTTTTATAGCTTGTAACGTTCTGTGAAGGTGTGTGCAAGCTTCATAATGAACGGTAAGTATATTACTTCCTAAATCCGCAAAGGTTTTTATATACCTGTCTGGATCAACAATCATTAAATGTACATCAATAGTTTTTGTTGCATGTTTTGCAATATCTCTTAATACTGGCATCCCAAAAGAGATGTTCGGGACAAAAACTCCATCCATAATATCAATATGAAACCAATCGGCATCACTGTTGTTGATCATTTCTACATCACGCTGTAAGTTAGCAAAATCAGCAGCAAGTACGGAGGGGGCAATTAATTTTGAAGACATAAAATTGTATTGTTTTCCGCAAAAGTACTATTAAAGTTTTGAAATCTAGACTAAGAAAGCTGCATAAATTTGTTTGTTAAATATGATACGCTATTAAATGTCTCTGGATTATTGGTCCTTTCTTTTTCCAGAAAACTTTTTAATTCTAAGTGTTCTGATTTTCTATTAATAGTGGTAAAGCTAGAATTGTACTTCGAAAAAGAGGGTTGAATCATCTCATGATCAAATATTTTAATCACATCATAATGTCTAGAATCTGCAAGTATATTTTGGAACAAATCTTTTATGAGTGTTTTTTCGCCTTCAAGAATTTGAAAAAAATTACCATCTGAATACATCAGAATTCCTGTTATATTTAGGCTATTGTTGTTAATTTTTACAAACTCGAATAATTCATTTATATCAGAGTTGGTTAAGAATCGGCTAGCGGTACTAACATAACTAATGGTTTGCCACATAATTGAAATAGTGTTTATTAAATTTAACATTAATTATAGGGAGTTATCCCTAATCTTTAAAAAAAATATTTAATACTTCAATGGGGTGAAGTTGATTACCAGAGTATATTATCAGGTAAGCTTCATAAATTTATTGACTAGATATGATATATTTTTGAAGTTTTTGGGGTTGTAAATTTTTTCTACTTCTAAAAATTGTTGTAAACCGGAATAATTCTTCTCTCGACTTACTATGGTATATGTACTTTGAAAACTGGTAAATGATGGAATGTTAATGGATCTATCTAATATTTTAATTAGATTGAAGTGACGTATATCTTTTTCTATTTTTTGATAAAGACTTTTGATTACTTTTTTTTGCCCTTCAATAATTTGGAAAAAGTTTTGATCAGAGTACATTAATATTCCGGTGATACCAAGGTCTTCATTTTTTAATTTTGTTACGTGCAATAGCTCATTGATTTGAAAATCGGAAAGTTCTGCAGATGTACTTACATAAGAAATGGTATGCAACATAATGATTGGGTTATATCTTAAAGTTACATTTTTTAAAGGGAATTTTTCTGTTAAATTTATTTTTTAACTTTTGTTTATAAAACTTGCTATTTTTCTTATACGATCCTTAAGTAATAGAAATTGTTTAAGAAAGTTTCATAAATTTGTTAGCTAGATAAGAAATACTTTTATAATTATCTGGGTTATAAGATTTCTCTACTCTTAGAAAAGTCTGAAGTTCACTGTGATCATAGGATTCCCCTACAACTGTGAAATTAGAATGATACTTAGAAAAACAAGGATTAACAATAGCTCGATCAAAGATTTTTATGATATTATAATGTCTAGAATCCTGTTTTATTTTATTGAATAAAGAGTCAATTACATCTTTCTTTCCTTCTAGAACTTGTAGAAAATTTCCGTCAGAATACATTAGAATGCCAGTAATTTTTAGATCATTGTTTTTCAATTTAACAAACTCAAATAATTTTTCCATATCATCATCATTTAATGAAGGATCAACAGTACTTACATAACTAATAGTTTGCCACATTTGTTACGAATCTTTCTTAAAGATACTCTTTTTTTAATTTTAAGAAAGTGGGGAAATATTTTTTTTAAATTTTCAATAAGATATTTACATGAAAAAACCTCCGGTAATCAGCCGGAGGTCATTCATCAATCAAAAAACGAACAGTTATGTTATAAACTGTTTGTAATCGCAATTTAGGAAATAAAAAGTTATCCTAAATAAGTTTTTAATATTTTACTACGAGATGTATGTTTTAATCTACGAATAGCTTTTTCTTTAATTTGACGAACACGCTCACGTGTTAGGTCAAAAGTTTCTCCAATTTCTTCTAGTGTCATAGGATGTTGATCTCCAAGACCGAAGTATAAACGGATTACATCAGCTTCCCTTGGTGTAAGGGTTTCTAGAGCTCTTTCAATCTCTGTACGAAGTGATTCGTGTAATAGTGATCTATCAGGATTTGGAGATTCTCCAGAATTTAATACATCATAAAGATTAGAATCTTCTCCTTCTACTAAAGGAGCATCCATACTTACATGACGGCCAGAATTTTTCATAGACTCTTTTACGTCATTAATAGTCATATCAAGTTCTTTGGCAATCTCTTCGGCACTTGGCGGACGTTCGTGAGATTGCTCTAGAAAAGCGTATGTTTTATTAATTTTGTTAATAGAACCAATCTTGTTCAATGGTAAACGAACGATACGAGACTGTTCGGCTAAAGCTTGTAAGATAGATTGACGAATCCACCATACTGCATACGAAATGAACTTAAAACCTCTTGTTTCATCAAAACGTTTAGCCGCTTTAATCAATCCTAAATTACCTTCATTAATTAAATCTGGTAAAGTAAGTCCTTGATTTTGATATTGTTTTGCAACAGATACAACAAATCGTAAATTCGCTTTAGTTAATTTTTCAAGGGCTCTCTCATCTCCAGCTTTTATTCGCTGAGCTAATTCTACCTCTTCATCTGCAGTAATAAGATCTACTTTTCCTATTTCTTGCAAATACTTGTCCAGCGATGCAGTCTCACGATTCGTTACCTGCTTCGTAATCTTAAGTTGTCTCATCTATGTTATCCTTGAAATTTTATTAGTGAATACTTTAGGGCTTTGCTTTTTATTTATTATACGTAAGTTGTTACGAAAATGTTACAAAAAAGTAAAATTATTTTTTCATAGTCTTTTTGTATTATATAAAATGACTTTAATTTTTGGTCGTATGAGAATCTAAATATTTACAGTTTTATTCGAATTCTAATACATTTTTAGCTGCTATAAGGGATCGGAGTGCATCTATTTTTTTATACATTTTATTAAAAAATAGATTTCTTTCCTTTTCGCCAGCCGTGCTTAATAGTTTAGAACCATCCATTTGTATATTCAAAAAATGTTCTGCTTGATTACAGGTAATCACATCATTGGTTCTATAGTATGAAAGGATAGTGAAAGGAACATATAATGATGTTTCGGTAGGTGTTTTTACTAATACACGGTTGTTCATTAGTAATAACTCATTATAATAGAATTTAAAGTTATCTTTTTGATCAATTATTTTTTTAGAAATTCTTTGAATCAATTTCTGAAGATCATCACATATTTCTAAAGCATCCTTGGAAGTAAGTGAATTCGATTCAAAATAAAAGTGTATTTGTTTTAATGTACTATTTATAGTGGTAATATCCCATATCTCTACAGAGTTTAGGTCGTTGTACATATTACCTAAGCGTTTTGCAGCTTCTAAAAGTGATAAAGACGGATTAAACCCCGTAAATCTAACATCACCAAGATCAGAATCCATTATTTTTAACCAGACGTACATTTTAAATTTAGAAAGTAAATTGTCGTCAGATGTATAAAAAATAGGCAAATCCTTAGCAGAATAAATCATTTCTACATCCTTATTGTTTATAAGAGGTGATAAGGAGTTATATGAATTTTCATAATAGGCAAGAAGACTTTCCATATCCTGAACGGGAGCTGTCTTCTTTACAGCGACTATATGTTCATCTTCACTAGAGAATAGCTGATCTATTGATAAACTAAAGTATTTAGCTAATGTAACTCCTTCTTCTAATGATAATTTACTTTTTTTACTGATTCTTCTGTGAGCAGCATCATAACTAATGTCTAATGCGGTAGCTACTTCATCAATAAGAGAATTTTTAGAATTGATTTGTTTTTTTATAAGTTCTAAGAAGTTTTCCTGTATCATTTTTTGATTTTAATAAGATTGATGATGTTCCGAAGTGGAAAAATAACGTAGAAAAATAAGTTAATTTTGCGTTTTTCGCAAATAATAAAAAAGTTGCTTGTGATTATTACGTTTTTCACAAATAAGAAAATAAGCTCTTTATGTTTTGTGATAATCGCAAAAAAATAAATTTCTATTCGCATTTATCACTTTTGGTCTTGTAATTATCACAATAGTTTTGACTTGTTGAATTTTTAAAAACAAGAAAAATGAAGAATAGCATTGTAATAACATTAGTATTATTGATTTCTCTGTCTTCTTTTAGTCAGCAACGTAAGAAATATGTTGGAGCTTGGACCTATCATTCTAAAAACACAGATATAATAGGACTTTCACTAGGAGTTGCTCCAAAAGACTTGCTAGGAGATACTACCTTAACAAGAACATATGGTATGAAATTGGAAGCACCTGGTTTAGGAATTTTTTATCCAATTGCACCAAAATCATATCTTTCTGGAGGACCTAATGATGACGATCTTTTAGAAAAGGTATATGGGATTAATTTTTCTGGAGGCAGTCTTGGAGAGATTGCCGTTCATGGGATATCTGGCGCTTTTATAGGTCAATATTTACAGGTTATGAATGGAATAGCAATTGGTGGAATTGCAAATTCTATAGAAGAACAAAATGGGATATCGATTGCGTTATTAGGAAATGAAGTTTATCACGGATTAGGAGCATCGATAGCTTTATCAGGGAACTATGCTTATAGTTATTTAGGCCTTCAAATAGGAGCGTTTAATGATATTGAGCGTTTTGGTAGAGGAATGCAATTAGGCATATTTAATACTTCTAATGATTATAAGGGAATCCAGATTGGTTTATCAAATCATGATACTACTACTCATTCTAAATATGAAGGGATCCAGATCGGAATTTTAAATAAAGCAGACAATTTAAGAGGAATTCAAATAGGATTGTGGAACAAAAATGAAAGACGTTCTCTACCTTTTATCAACTGGCAATTCTCTAAGAAAAAAGTGAAAACAAAAACATCTTAATTATGAATATCACTAGCAACTTAAGCATCGAAGGGGATTATGGATTCGAAGCTTTTTATGTACTTACTGGAGACTTGGTTGGTCTTATTCCAGTAAAAGAAAAATTATATACACGCATTAGACTATTGGATGATAGAACCCTGAAGATTAGTTTAATGAAATCAGAAACTCAAAAGATTAATAAGTATATAAAAGGCACGCAAAGAGATGGGATTTTTAGTGTTTCATCTTGTAATAGAGTTACTTCAATATTTTCGTTTATTAAGCATTGGCGAACTCAAAAAATAAATGTGTGTTCTAGTAAGCAACAATTATTAATTTTTTTGTCAAAAACAGGAAAAGTACAACTAGGAGTTTTTAAAGATCTTACTTCTAGAAAGAAAAAGTAAGATTTAAATTTATAATATGAGCACAGGACAAGTCTTTAGTTCTGTGTGAATTCTGAGTAATTAATATCATATCTATAATATAATCGAGATATCAAAGCGATAGCCTTTGACCATCACGCTACTATTGGTATGTCTAATTTTTAAAGAAATAATTATGAAAAAAATAAAGTTTTCTAAAGATGAGGGTTCTGATTTTTATAAGGAACTCAATGAACGAATTAGAAATTATTTTGAAAGTAACCAGATCGATAAAACAGGAAACAGAAAGATGGTTTTTAAGATAGTGATGTATTTTTCGCTAGTATTTTTGTTTTATTTTTTGATGCTCATTTCATCTGATTTAGCGGCATTCTTTGTGTTTTACATTGGTTTGGGAATATCAGTATTATTAAATGCATTTAATGTCTCTCATGATGCTGCGCACGGAGTAGCTGTAAAAAGTAAATTCTGGAATAAACTTCTATTTCAATTAAGTTTTAACCTGCAAGGGAACAATGCATATGTATGGGGTAAAAACCATAATGAGTCTCATCATTTGTATACCAATATAGAAGGAAGCGACATTGATGTTCTCAATAATCCTTTAGTACGAATGACAACGGAGCAAAATTTACAATGGTATCATAGATTTCAGTATTTATATGTTCCTTTTTTGTATCTGTTTTATTCTTTGAATTGGTTTTTGTTTAGAGAATTCTTAATGATTTTTAATAGATCGAGTAGAACGATAAAGATCAAGATTCCTACTTGGGAGATTTTTAAACTTATATTTTTTAAGATTGCTTATATCACGTATATGATTATCATTCCAGGGATTGTATTACCGTTTGCATGGGAATATATTTTTGTAGCTTTTTTATTAAATCATTTCTTAGTATCTATACTATTTACCGGAGTGTTAGGAGTATCGCATTTGTCGGATTATGTAGTACATCCACAACCTGATTCTAAAGGGAGACTTGCTATGAGTTGGCCCAAGTTACAGATGTGTACTTCTGTTGATTATAATGTAAATAGTACTTTTTTAAATTGGACGTTAGGTGGTTTTAATGCACATGCATTACATCATCTATTGCCTAATATATGTCACATACATTACATAAAATTACTGCCAATATTTAGAGAGGTTGCAAAGAAGTATGGTATCGTATATATGGAAATGTCATATAGTCAAGCGTTGCGATCACATTTTAGATTCCTGAAGAAAATGGGAACACAATTAGAATTTAAAACTATGTCTTATGAAATCTAAACATGTATATAATCCGTCTCACAAAGAACTATTTCTCTTCATTCAGAAGGAGATTGATAGGAAATTAAATTTCTGCCCGAATCGATTTAAAAAAAGGATCATCTTTAAAGGTTTTGTTTATATGATTCTAACTATTATGGTATATATAAGTCTTTATGCTATAAGTAATCCATCTCTATTAATAGCGACTTATGTGTTATTTGGTTTAGTTGCATTGTTATTCGCTTTTAATTTTGCTCATGATTTTTCTCACAATACAATTTTTAAAAGTAAAAAACTAAATCATAGTTGTTTTGTATTGCTTTATACAATGGTTGGTGCTCATGCAGAAGCTTGGAAAGATAGACATGTGCATTCGCATCATCATGCACCAAATGTAGAAGGATATGA
The DNA here is from genome assembly GCF_018100855.1 of Aquimarina sp. MMG015. NCBI lineage: Bacteria > Pseudomonadati > Bacteroidota > Flavobacteriia > Flavobacteriales > Flavobacteriaceae > Aquimarina > Aquimarina sp. MMG015. The sequence goes on along the minus strand of NZ_JAGJEB010000011.1, from coordinate 75,581 downwards.
TACAGATTTGGAGATAACTGATCTTATTAGGGTGGTTCCCGGAAGTTCTTTGAGATGGTTTCATAAGTATCAGCATTGGTATGCTCCAATTTTATATACTACCTATTCATTATTCTGGATATTTATAAAAGATTTTAAAATATTTTTTAGAAAAACTATCACAGGAAAGAGAAGAACTCAACGCTATAAAATTTCTTTTTGGTGTCAAAAGCTTTTTTATATATCGTACTTAGTTGTACTACCATTGTTTTTGGCTGACCACGAATGGTATGTGATTCTTTTGGGGTTTATGATGATGCATTTGATACAGTCTTTATTTTTATTATTTACCTTTTTTATGACACATCATATTAAAGGAGTGATGTATCCTAAAACGGATAACTTTGGTTTTATAAAAACATCTTGGTTAATGAATCAGATAAAAAGTTCTAACGACTTTTATCCTTTTAGTAAAATAGCGAATTTCATATTTGGAGGATTTAATAATCATATTGCACATCATCTATTTCCTCATATTCATCATGTCTATTATCCAGAACTAAATAAGGTTTTATATAATATTTTGATTACTAATAATATCATTCCTAATCAGACAACATATCTGGGAGGTGTAAAATCCCATTTGTCTCATTTAAAGTATTTGGGAAGTTTATAGGAACTGATAATTATAATAAAGAACAGGCACCTTCATACAGAAGGTGCTTGTTTTTATTTAGTGATGTATTATTGCGATTACCACAAAAATACTAGTGTTTTTTAATGATCTAAGCCACTGGATATTGATTGTAAAATGACTTACTTGAAATGTTTGAAGCTATTTTGGATACAGAAATAATACAAATTGCTAGAATGAAATATAATTTTTAGTCACTTCCTCCTTATGGATTTGACTTGTATCCACAAAATAAGACTGTTTCCCCTCAAAAGCATGTTGCATTTGCATACATAATTTTACTTAGTCCTGATGAGTGAATGACTCTTGCATTGTGATTATCGCAAAAACAAAATTTTGGGCTTGTGTTATTGACAATAGCAGTTGATTGATAAATAATATGTTTGAATCACTAAACAATAAAATTTTTATAATGAAAAGATTAATTAAATTATTCCTTTTGCTACTGTGTATCTCTAAATATTGCCATGGTCAAGATATAAGAACTGATAAAAAGCCGATTGCTTTCACAAATGGGTTCAGTACGATTGTAAGTGACGAGAGTAATGAATTAGATATTTATGCAGGTGTATTGTTCGAGCGGAACAATGGATGGGGTTATGGCTTTGATTTTACAAGATCAGCTTATACAGCAGAAAGTACTAAAGGAATTCCTCCAGTTACAGAAATTGAAAATTTTGAAGGTACTGAATTACCCTCCGGAATTGAAAAAAGATTTACTTATAATAGTAAAAGAGATAATAGATTATATTCTTTATCACCTAACGTGTTTAAGTCTTTTGCCCTTAATAAAACAAGATCCCTTAGCATATTTATAATGGGTGGTCCTTCTATTATATATAGTGAGGATTATGAATATACTGCTAAGTATTCTCCAGCGTCATCTTGTGGTTTTGGTTTTTGTTTTCCCGGTGGTGGGTCAGGTCCATCACTGGATTATATGAGAAGTAAGGAGAATAAGAAAATAATTTTTGGAGGATTTTCTAAAATATCTTTAAGATATACCTTTACTAGGGTAGTAGGTGTAGAACTTTCTGCATATGGTAATCTAAATGGAGTAAAAAGTGTATATGGATTACAGTTTGGAGTTGTTTTGGGAAGACTCTTTTGAATTAATCTATTTAACTAGTATTAAAAGACCTTTTAATAATTTTTAGAAGGTTTTTTTATGATGTAATGTTTTGGTTGTGTTAATCACAAAGATATGTTTTTACCCTTGTGTTTTTGACAACTGTAGTAGATAAATAGCTTTTATGTTTGAATAACTAAACAAATTTAAAGTAATATTATGATGAACAGATTAGTAACACTTGGTATGATTCTTTTATTAACTATGAATTATGTATTTGGGCAAGAAAGCCTTAAAAAAGAGCATAAATTAAAGGTTAAGTCTATAACTGCTGGTTTTGGGGTTTACCATGCAGATCTTAGAGGTACTGATGATCCTTTTGGATCGAATCAAAATGGTCCCACTTTGTCAGTTGGGTTATCTCTGGCGTATAAAAAACATATTTTTTCGCTAGATGTAGATTTAGGGCTTGACCTGTATCCTGATATCATATTTGAAGCTATTGGTGGAGGCGATAATGAAGAGACTTTTTTTAATAGTTATGATATACTATATGGTAGAGAGTTTTCTATCTTTAAATGGTTTAGAATAGAAGCTCATACCGGTTTAGGGGTGTATCTATATAAGGATTGGTTAGCTTCTGATGGAAGATATGATACAAAAGAGATCATTGGAATCCCCGTAGATCTAAGGTTAATGATTGATTCTTCCAGAGGATTTTCGTTCGGGATCAATCCAGAGGTGAATTTTAATACTATAAATACTACATATATGGGAAGTATGGTATTTCAGTATCGGTTTAATTAAACCTAACTTTATTAATCAAAAAAAACGCTTATAGTAACATTAGTTATAAGCGTTTTTTTCTAATATTTTGTAGTTTACTGGACTATAAAACGACCGTAAGCTCCTTGTATTTTAGCAATGTAAGTCCCTGTGCTAAAATTACTAATTTCTAATTGACCAATACTACTGTCAATTTCTTTTTTCAACATTAACCTTCCGTGTAAGTCAAATACTTCTACTTTTCCAATTATCGTGTTGGATTCGATTACAATAGGTTGGTTTTTTGCAGGAATAGGGTATAATAAAATACCTTTAGAAGAAAGAAGATTGTCATCTACTCCTAGTGTAGCATCACAGGTGGTATCACCATAGATGTTAACTTCTACAATACTTGCAAATCCAGAACCGGTGCTATTTCCATTAGAAGTAAATTTTACATATCTCCCTATTGCATTATTAAGGTTAAAAAATTGTTCTGTATTTTCCGCACCTGTTTCAATCGTACTATCTTGACCCGTTAATACGCCTGTAAAAGGGCCTGTTTGATCATCCGATACTGCAATGTCAAAATTAATAGTTCTTTCATCAGCTTTAAGTACATGAATTCCTATTTCACTTAAAACTCTGATACAAGATAGATCAAACGTTATAGAAACCTCTGGTTCAGTATTGGCATCTCCTGTCCAGTATTCTACGTCGGTTACATTATCATCCCAAGCAAATTGAGGTCCTACATTTGGTTTTCCTGGTTCGGTTCCTATAGCAGTTGCATCAACAATTGTAATTTCTTCCGAAAATATATTAGACTGTGTTATGGTCAACATAGTAGTTAAATCACTTCCTCCAGCTACCTCACTAATAGTAATAGTAGCCGTACGTTGAGAGGATGAGGTGTTTTCTGTGAAATTAGCTGTAATTATTGCCGAGTTGCTTCCGGAGGTTATGTCAAGAGTTAACCAATCCACATTATCGGTAATTGTCCAATCTACATTAGCATCAATATCAAACAAAGTATTTCCTGAACTTCTTGCTACATTTATAGATGTAGTATTTGTGGTTAATCTAGGAGTGTCAATACCGGTTCCACCAAAACCAATTGAAACACCTACATCGGCAGTGGTATATGGAATACGAGAACCACCTGAATTGAATTCTTCAGCACCTGCATCAAGATTTCCGGATCGATTTCCGCCTAAGATATCGGTAGTCACAAAAGGATAGCTTCCAACAGCAGCGTCAATAGCTGGACTATTACTTCCTAATTCATAATACAAAGTCCCATTTTCTAAAAGTCCATTAGTAACAACTTGATTGTTATTAGTTCCTGTAGTAAGATCCCAAGCTCCATTTTGAGTAATATTCCCTTGATAGATAGAAGTACCTATTGGGACTGTTTGTTCATCAACCGCACTTTCTTCTGTATTAATCATAATATTGTTAGCAATCACTAAATTTTCTGGTGCTAAGGTTAACACTGGATTGCTACTTACGCTAGTCCCAATTCTAAACCCATAATCACAATTAACAAAAGTATTATTTACTATAATTGCATCTTTAACTTGGAAATAACGATTAAGCGGTGAATTTTCTTGTCCATTACTGACATTAATAGCTCCTGCAGTTTTGGTATTCCCTCCGTCAGGTTTTTCGGAATTTACTCCTTCAATATAATTGTTGTATACTTTATGTCCTTCTCCGATTACACGAATACCACCTGAAAAAAGATTGTTTTCGGCAAAAAAGAAATTGTTATAAACTTCGCAATCATCGCCGTGTCGTAGTGTTAGAGTTCCCTGATAATCTCTAAAAGTATTGTTGTAGTACTTATTCTCACCACTTTTATTAGAAATGATTTCGACTTCTCCAGACCAATTGTAAAATAGATTATCATATACTTCAGTATTTGAAGGATGTAATGAAGTACTACTATTTCCTATTCTAATAGCATCCTGATCATTTAGATCATTTACCACACCAACAGGCGTTCGATCAGCAAAGTAATTATGATGTATTTTTGTAAAATCTGGCTCCGCAAATTCGGTAGAAGTGGCATTTCTATTATCATTTATTATACTTCCTATACCATATTTTCCTTCGAATGAGCAAAAGCTTATTTCATTGTATTGCCCATAAACAATGATCCATTTAAACGTCAATAGCTCTTGAGCTGCAGTTCCATTGTAAGTGTCTATTTTAATGTTTGTAATTGTACAATGATCACATTCATTGTTGCTAGTATCTCGGAGCTCTATTACAGGCTCAATAATACTACCACTTACCTCCAGGTTGGATGGGTTTTGAAAAACTACACCTTCCAAAATGATATATGAACCACCCATACTAACTCGTGAGTTGCCTTCAAAAAAAACTGATCCTGGAGTTTGTGCTTTGATGGTAACAGGATTTGTTTCGGTACCGTTTTTATTGATGTTGATTTGTACATCAGTCCAAGTACCATTTGCTAATGTGATAGTAGTTCCGGCATTAGCATTGGTAATAGCTGTTTGTAATTCTGAATTATTGTTTACAATCTGAGAGTAGGTATGACTGTAAGAAGTGACTAATACTAATAAGAAGGTAAACACCTTCAAATAATTGTTTTTCATAATTTAGGGCTTTACTTTTTTTTGTTTAAAATTGGTCAACCAATTTGGTCAACCAGTACAAATATACTGTTCATTTTCGTAAAATCAATATATTTTATAAGAAAACAAAAACGCCTTCAAAATATGAAGGCGTTTTTTAAGTATCATAAAGAGAGTATATTAATTCTCTTTTTGGTCATTATTTCTTGGTTTTCTATCACCTCTTGGTTTGTCACCTTCTTTTCTAGGAGGTCTAGGTAATAGGGCTTTTCTAGAAACTTTTTCTTTACGCGTTCTGGAATCAATACCGAAGTATTTTACATCCATAACGTCCCCCATGTTTACTACATCACTTACATTTTCAGTTCGTTCCCAAGCTAATTCAGAAACATGAAGTAATACTTCGTTACCAGGAGCTTCTGTATATTCTACAACAGCACCAAAATCTAGCATTTTAACTACTTTTACTTCGTATACACTTCCAACTTGTGGCTTAAAAGTAATAGAATCAATTTTAGCTAATACTGCTTCAATTCCTTCTTGTCCAGTTCCTAGAATTTCTACAATTCCTTCTTCTGTAACAGGATCTTCATTGATTACAATAGTAGTACCTGTAGTTTTTTGTAATTCTTGAATTACTTTTCCACCAGGTCCGATAAGTGCTCCAATGTATTCTCCAGGGATTGTTCTGGTAACCATTTTTGGTGCGTGTGCCTTAACATCGTTATTTGGTGTCTCGATCGTATCGGTAAGTTTTTCAAGTATATGAAGACGTCCATCACGTGCTTGATTTAAAGCATTTACTAAGATTTCATAACTTAAACCTTTAACTTTAATATCCATTTGACAAGCCGTAATACCATCAGCTGTTCCTGTAACTTTAAAGTCCATATCCCCTAAATGATCTTCATCACCTAAGATATCTGATAATACTGCGTAATTTCCTGAATCAGCATCAGATATTAGTCCCATTGCAATACCAGAAACTGGTTTTTTAAGTTGTACACCAGCATCCATTAATGCCATTGTACCAGAACACACAGTTGCCATAGAAGAAGAACCGTTAGATTCTAATACTTCAGAAACAACTCGAACTGTATAAGGGCAATCATTAGGAATCATACCTTTAAGAGCTCGTTGCGCTAAATTACCATGTCCAACTTCTCTTCTAGAAGTACCTCGTATAGGTCTTGCCTCACCAGTTGAGAAAGGAGGAAAGTTATAATGAAGATAGAATGTTTCTTCTCCTTCGTACGATGGCATATCTATTTGATTAGCTTCTCTAGATGTTCCTAAAGTTACTGTTGCCAGTGCTTGAGTTTCTCCTCTTGTAAATATAGACGATCCATGTGTAGAAGGTAAATAATCTACCTCACACCAAATAGGTCTAATCTCAGTAGTTTTTCTACCATCAAGACGTAATCCTTCATTAAGTGTTAAATCACGAACAGCAGCTTTTTCTGCTTTCGAATAATATTTGGATACTAAATCTCCAAAATCTTCTAACTCTTCTTCAGAGAAAGTTGCTTTTATCTCTTCTTTGATTTCAGCAAAAGCAGCTCCTCTTTCATGTTTAGAAGAACCTTGTTTTGCTACAGCATATACTTTATCATATGCCATATCATGAATTTTCTTAGCTAAATCTTCATCATTTCTTTCTGGCTCGTATTCGCGAACTTCTTTCTTTCCGAAAGCTTCTGCTAATCTTTCTTGAGCAGCACATTGAACTTTTATGGCTTCATGAGCAAATTTAATAGCCTCAGTCATTTCTTCTTCAGAGATTTCATCCATCTCTCCTTCAACCATCATTACAGAGTCAGCTGATGCACCGATCATCATATCAATATCGGATTCTTCTAATTGAGCTCTTGTTGGGTTGATAATAAACTCACCGTTAATACGTCCTACTCTTGCTTCAGAAATAGCACATTCAAAAGGAAAATCTGATAACTGTATTGCAGCAGAGGCTGCTAATCCTGCCATGGCATCTGGCATAACATCTTCGTCATGAGACATTAATTGGATCATTACCTGAGTTTCAGAATGATAATCTTTAGGGAATAAAGGGCGTAATACACGGTCAACTAATCTCATTGTTAACACTTCTCCGTCACTTGGTCTAGCTTCTCTTTTGAAAAAGCCACCTGGATAACGACCTGCAGCAGCAAATTTTTCTCTATAATCTACTGTTAAAGGAAGGAAATCTACATCTGCAGCTTTGTAGTTAGAAACTACAGTACACAATAACATACATTTTCCTGATTGAACAACTACAGATCCGTGCGCCTGTTTTGCTAATTTTCCGGTCTCTAGGCTAATTTCTCTTCCATCTCCTAGATCAATGACCTCTCTATAAACTTTTGGAATCATATTTTTTTTGATTCTAACCCTATATATCGTCAGTTAATTAGATACTTCAAATATCAAAGGTTTCATTAAACATTGGTTTCCGTCTTACTCGGACGGACAAGGTTGTGTTGTTGTTGTGTAGTTGCGCGACCAATGAAAAACTAAGGCATCGTTTTGATCATCTCTTGATCAAAACGTTTTTTAATTTAAACGTATTCTATTAGAAATGAATATAATTAAAAAGAGAGGCGTACTGCCTCTCTTTTTTGATTATTTTCTTAATCCTAATTCTTTTACAATTGCACGATATCTCATAATATCTTTCTTAACAAGATAGTCTAAAAGATCTCTACGCTTACCTACTAACTTTACTAACGAACGTTCAGTGTTAAAATCCTTACGGTTGTTTTTTAAGTGCTCAGTTAAATGAGTAATTCTGTGCGTAAATAATGCAATTTGTCCTTCTGCAGAACCGGTGTCATTTTTACCTTTTCCGTGTTTTGCGAAGATTTCTTCTTTTGTTTCTTTTGTTAAATACATTCCAATATTATTTTAAATGATTTTTATGTATAAATAGCATTCTGCTATCAGCGTGCAAATATAGTATTTTTTATATTAGAATTGCTTCTTATGAAAAAAAACATGTTTGATTAAACCTTTTGTAAATAATTAAGTCCTAGAGGGGTAACATTAAAAATTAAGATAATGAAGAACAACATTTTAAAATTTGGTTTTATTGCATTCTTTACGGTGGTTTTAGTAGGGTGTAATAATGAAGAAGCAACGGATCAATTATCTGTAGATGAAATCGATCGTGAAGAGGCTACATTAACAGCAACAATTGATGATGGTTCTGAGGTACTTAGTGATCTCACATTACAAGGTTTTGAAGATGAGGAGAGTTTAGCAAAAAGTAATATAAATCGTTTTTTACCTGATTGTGCTACGGTGACCATAGAATTAACGGATACTACAAAAAATGTGACAATAGATTTTGGAACGGAAGGATGTGAGGTAAGAAGTGGTCATATTGTAAAAGGAAAGATTTTGATGTCATATGAACTAGATACAGATGCCATGTCTTTATTGATTAATTACAGCTTGGAGGATTTCTTCATTGATAATGTGCAATTTGCAGGATCTAGAACAATTACTAGACTTAAATCTAATGAGAATGGTAATCCACAATATACAATGAGTTTTGATTTTACGGTAACTTTTGTGGATGGTACTCAGGCATCTAGGACCGGGTCGAAAACTCGTGAATGGATCGAAGGTGCTTTTAATGGTAACTGGGGAGATAACGTTTTCTTAATTACTGGTGATTGGCAGACTAATTTAGCAAATGGTAATGTTCATAGTACAACCATTTCTACTCCGTTAAGAAGAGAAGCTAGTTGTAGGTTTTTGGTAAGTGGAGTAGTGGAATTGGTAAGGACTACATATAATGGATCTTTGAATTACGGTGATGGATCTTGTGATAACGCTGCAGTATTTACAAATTCTGAAGGTGAAGAAAGGGAAATATTATTGTAAATATTTGTTTTAGGCAGTTAAAGAAGCGTTTTCTATTTAGAAGACGCTTTTTTTGATGTTGTCTTATAATCTAAAAAAGTATTAAAAAACCCGGTATAACCGGGTTTTTTAATACTTTTTTTTAAAAATCTGATATCTAATTAGAAGATAAAGGTCTATTTAGAATTAAATCTAGATATAAGTTGATTTTTTCTTTTAGATTTTGTCTAGGACTAATGAAATCTAGAAATCCGTGTTCTTTTAAGAACTCTGCAGTTTGGAAACCTTCAGGAAGTTCTTTTCCTGTAGTGTCTCTAACTACTCTTGGTCCTGCAAAACCAATCAATGCACCTGGTTCTGCAATGTTAATGTCACCAAGCATTGCAAAGGATGCGGTAGTACCTCCAGTTGTTGGGTCTGTACACAGTGATATGTATGGGATTCCTGCATCAGCTAATTGGGCAAGTCTAGCAGAAGTCTTTGCTAACTGCATTAATGATAATGCAGCTTCCATCATACGAGCTCCTCCAGATTTAGAAATAATCATAAACGGAATTTTATGCTTAAGTGCATAATCAGCGGCTCTTGCTATTTTTTCTCCAACTACACTACCCATAGAACCTCCGATGAATGAAAAATCCATACAAGCGATTACTAAATCATTACCATTTGATTTTCCAACGGCAGTTCTTACAGCATCTTTTAAACTTGTTTTTTCTTGAGCATCCTTAAGACGATCGGTGTATTTCTTTTTGTCTTCGAATTTAAGAGGGTCTTTAGAGGTTAGATTTTTGTCTAATTCTTTAAACTTGTTGTCGTCAAATAGAATTTCGAAATATTCTTTACTACCTATTCTTACGTGATATCCGTCTTCCGGACTTACATAAAAGTTTTTCTCTAGTTGTTCTGCATCTACTATTTTTCCTGTAGGAGATTTATACCAGAGTCCTTTTGGAACATCCTTTTTATCCTCAGTAGCAGTCTGTATACCTTTTTGAGTTCTCTTAAACCAAGCCATAAATTATTTGTATTAAAAAAGCTGAAACTCTTTCTTGTTTAGAGTTTCAGCTTGGTTTTCTATCTTAATTATAATGTGTTTACATTATTTAAATCTTCAAAAGCCTTTTTAAGTCGGTTTTTAAAAGTGATTTCTCCTTCTCTTAACCATTTTCTAGGATCATAATATTTCTTATTCGGCTCATCAGCTCCATCAGGATTACCAATCTGAGTCTTAAGATAATCGATCTTACCAGTCATATAATCTCTAATACCTTCGCAAAATGCAAATTGAAGATCAGTGTCAATATTCATTTTGATAACTCCATATCCTATAGATTCTCTAATTTCTTCTAGAGTAGAACCGCTTCCTCCGTGAAATACAAAGTCAATGTGGTTATGTTCTACACCATATTTTTCTGAAATAAACTCTTGAGAATTTTTAAGGATTTTTGGAGTTAATTTCACATTACCAGGTTTGTATACTCCGTGTACGTTACCAAAAGCTGCTGCCACTGTAAATTTATCACTTACTTTACTTAATTCTTCATAAGCATAAGCAACTTCTTCTGGTTGTGTATATAATTTAGAATCATCTACATCACTATTGTCAACACCATCTTCTTCTCCTCCTGTAATACCCAGTTCTATTTCTAGAGTCATACCTATTTTACTCATTCGAGCAAGGTATTCCTTACAGATTTCTATATTTTCTTCAATAGGTTCTTCTGATAAATCTATCATATGAGAACTATAAAGAGGTTTTCCTGTTTCTTTATAAAATGCTTCTCCGGCATCTAATAATCCGTCTATCCAAGGAAGTAGTTTTTTTGCACAGTGGTCAGTATGCAAAATAACAGGTACTCCATAAGCTTCTGCCATTAGGTGCACATGTCTGGCTCCTGCAGTTGCTCCTGCAATTGCAGCTTTTTGGTCTTCATTAGAAAGTCCTTTTCCTGCGTTAAATTGAGCTCCTCCATTGGAGAACTGAATAATTACAGGCGAGTTTAATTCTGCAGCAGTTTCTAATACTGCATTAATAGAATTGGATCCAATTACGTTTACTGCTGGTAAGGCAAATGCTTTTTCTTTGGCATAATTGAAAATAGCCTGTACTTCGTCTCCTGTTGCAACTCCTGGTTTGATGTTGTGACTCATAATTTACTTTTAGTTAATAAGCCTACAAAAATAGTAAAATAATACGGAATGAATTTTATATTTAAGAATGAAAAACGATGATTGTTTTTAGAAAGGATAATTGATTCCAACATTGTATACACCTTCCGAAAAATTATATCCTTTAAACCATCGTCGATCCTCTATTCTAGCAGGATTAAATGTTTTGAAACCTAAATCCAATCTAACTACAAAGAAGTCAAAATCATATCGAAGTCCTAAGCCACTACCCACAGAGATTTCTTGAATATCATCCCAACTAGAAAATACAGCATCTTCTTCTTCTACACTGTCTAAAACATTCCAGATATTACCAGCATCTACAAAAAATGCTCCGTTAAGAGAACCTAAAATATTATATCTGTATTCTAAATTTAACGCAATTTTCATATTAGCTTCGTTAAACTCATTTCTGCCACCACTACTTCCTGGGCCTAGGTCATATGGAAGCCAAGCTCTATTATCATTAGGACCACCGCCAAAAAAACTTCGAGCAAAAGGGATGCTATTTGCATTGCCAAAGGGTAATGCAATTCCACCGAATGCTCTAAAAGCTAATACTCTTTTTCTTCCAAGATCCCAATGTTTGATATAATCTAGTTCTGTCTTAGCATACTGTGAAAATTCAACACCAAATACTTCAAAACGATCACGTGAATTTTCTTTTAGACCAGCTAGATTAGAAACAGTGTTTAGGACATTACCAGCGAATTCTATTTTTGCTCTGAATCTTGAAAAGTTTTCATCATAAAGATTTTCTCTGTTATTTTTTAAATATGTATAACTAGATGCAAAAATTAGGTTATCCTCGGTTAATCGCTCTTTTCGTTCATTAATATTACTAATTTCTTGTAATTGATCTGTAGTTAAATCACTATCAGGTGCTGTTCCTAGCGATTGTGCTATAAAACTATTTGCCCCAGATGGAATTGATAAGATGTTTTCACTTGTGTTATCTGGATCGAAGAAGGGTGAATTAGAATCTAATACTTCTGTTGCAATATTATTAAGTCTGTTAAAAGAATTAGAGTATACATTAAAATAATTACCCGTATTAAGGTTACGAACATATTGAACGTTTACTAAGTCAATTTGATTAGTAAGCTTGGTGCTAGGTTTCCATTGATAGTTAAATATACCAGAAGCATTTTGTTTGTCAAGTCCAATGTTTTGTTGTGAATTGATACCAAAAATCAAGTTCGTAGTCGGCGACATGTATTTTGGAATAATTTTTCTTGTTTGGATAGGAAAAATTATTTTAGGAAATGATAGTTTAAGATCTACTCCAATCTCTGAGATATCAAAAAATTGCCCATTTGGATCTACTGGATCCTTAGAAGAACCGACACTACCTCTTGCAGAGATTTCAAAAATTTCTGCTCCTCCAAATACGTTCCGTATTAAGAAAGAACCGCTAAATCCAATTCCAAACACTTGGATATTAGAAGTAGATACATCAAATTCTACATTGGTACTATATTTTTTTCTTGGTGTAAGTAAAACACTTGCGATAAGGTCAGTTCCTTCGGGGTTATCGGGGTCAATACTGTATCTTATATTTGGGTATTTAAAAGTTTTAAGATTGTTGATCTGGTTATAAGTAAGAGTTCTGTCTTTATCTTTAAAAATCTCTCCAGGTGTAATTAAAATAGAATTTGTTATTGCTTTACGCGTATATCTAAGTTTGTCATAACTGTAAATATTATATCCGTTATAAGAAACACTGTCTTTAGGTATTGCGTTTCTGTTTTGATAAGAATAGTCTGTGAATACGTTTACTTTGCTTATTTTGTGAACTTTAAAAGGCAGTCTCTTAGTTTCTTCGCCTTCTTTAATTTGTCTGTTTTTGATCAGTAAATTAAGTTGTATTTTTTGGTCAGTATTGACAGTGTCTGCATCGAATTTGATGTATTCTTTTTCGAAATTATACAATCCAGAATTTCTATATAAATTAGTAAGTCTTTCTCTTTCTGATTCGATGTCTAAAGTTCTGTATTGTTTTCCGGTTACTATGTTAGATTTGTTTTGATGTAGTTTATATATAGAATCAGCAGCTTTAGACTCTATTTTAGTGTTTAGAGAATCAATAAAATAGGGCTTAGAAGGTTGGATGTAATATGATACAGAGGCTCTTTGATCTTCGTTCAAGTTTATTTTGTAGTCTGTTTTTACATTAAACCAACCATTATTCCAGTAATAAGATTGTAGTCTTTTTACAGATCGTTTTGCTTTAGATTCATCGATTATAGTTGGAGTCTCTCCTGCTTTTTTTAGCCAGTTATTAATTCCTGTATATGCCACACCCAGTCGATTAACTTGTTTTTTAGATAAAAAGTTATTTAATCTTCGTTCTCTATTTGGTTTATTATGTAACCAATTTTGATATGAAGAGTCAGGGTTTACCTTGGCAAGATTATAAAGATGAAGTCTAAAAGGAGTCCAAGCAAGTTTAGAATTAGGTTTTTGATAAAGCTGATTGTATAATTTAGAGTCGTTGGTTTTAGTGCTGTCAACAAAAATTTCATTTTTAGTCAACAGGTATTCTTCCTCTGGCACTCTTTTAATCGCATTACAAGAAATTAAAAAAATTGTAGATATTACAACAAATACTATTTTTGTGAGCAGGTGTTTCAATCGAGATTCATTATTGTGTCAAAAATACATTATTTGTATGGTTAGCAAAAACCAAAAGAAATTAATAAATAGTTTACATCAAAAAAAGTACCGAAAACAACATGGATTATTTGTTGCAGAAGGTAAAAAGGTAATTAATGAGTTGTTAGAAGCTGATTTAAAGCTTCATTCGCTTTTTGCTTTAGATGCTTCTTATTTTAAATTAAATTCAGAAAAAGTTTTCATAGTTACAGAAACTGAGCTTAAAAGCATCAGCTTTCTGACGACTCCGCAATTTGCAGTAGCTATATTTTATATTCCAGAAGCTCAATCGGTGACGAACAATGGGCTAGTTTTAGCATTAGATGATGTTAGAGATCCAGGAAATTTAGGAACAATTATAAGGCTGTGTGATTGGTTTGGTATAACAGATTTAGTTTGTTCAGAGCAAACAGTTGACTGTTTTAATCCAAAGGTCATTCAGGCAACAATGGGATCTGTAACAAGAGTTAATATTGTTTATACGAATCTGGAGCATTTTTTGATTTCTAGAAGAGGAGAAATACCGGTGTACGGTACTTTTATGGATGGCGATACTATTTATAGTCAACAATTACCTGAAAAAGGAATTATTGTTATGGGAAATGAAGCGAACGGTATTTCTTCTGATATAGAACAATTAGTGAACGAAAGGATTTCAATACCGAGATTTGGAACTACTCCAGTAACAGAGAGTCTTAATGTAGCTACTGCAACTGCAATTATTCTAAATGAATTTAGACGAATTTAAAAACTACTGGAAAGTGAAATTAATAAAAAGTCCTCTTGACGACATTTTATCAATAGCAGCAGTGTAAGGGCTATTAGGGTCGTTATCAGCTACTAACTCATCAGACATAGCGAATACTCCTCTAATAGAAGGTGTAAATTTGAAATAGAACATGTAAAAGTCTATTCCAAATCCAAGTTCGAAATAATTAGTATTCGTTTTAGTTCTAAATTGTCCTACACTATTATCGTCGGGGTTATCTTCATTACTAGATAAGTTTATAGAAGTAGATACTCCTCCAACAATAAAAGGTTTAAAATTATTAAGTCTTTTGGTAGATATTTTTAATAAAAGAGGAATGTGTACATAGGTTGATGTTACTTCTCTAAACCTTTGAGAATCTTCAAAATCTGGTCCGGTAAAGGTAAGGTCTCTTCGTACAAAAGATACCTGGGGTTCTAGTCTAAGATCTAGGTAATCATTGATTCTCATATTACCTAATAATCCTACATTAAAACCTATAGATTTTGCTACCTGAATATCACCATCCAATAAAGGTTCTTCTCCTTCTGGCGTAGCTTTATAATCAAAATTAAAATCATAACTATTAAACCCAAGGATATACCCCCAACTTAATCTAGGTTTATCATAATTTTGAAGATTTCTAACTCGTTCTTTAGAAAACAATTGTGCACTCACATTCTGAGTACAAACGATAACAGCTATTGCTATAAAAACTCTTTTCATATTATTTTGTGGCTGTATAAATTGTGGCAACACCAAAAGTTTGCGGATTATCCTCGACTTCTATAAACCCAATTTTTCTCAAAATATTGTTGAAAGCATCTCCATAAGGAAAAGCTGCCGCACTTTCGCTAAGATATGAATATGCAGATCTGTCTTTAGAAAAGATCTTCCCAATTAATGGTAAAATTAAAGAAGTATGTAGTTTATATCCTTGTTTATAAGGTGTTTTGGTGGGTACAGAGGTTTCTAAAACAACGAAAATTCCTCCAGGTTTTAAAACTCTGTATATCTCTGATAGACCTTGATCTAAATCTTCAAAATTTCTTACGCCAAAAGCTACAGTAATTGCATCGAAATAATCATTATCATACGGTAAGCTCTCTCCATCTCCTTTGACCATAGAGATTGTCTTATCTAATTTTTTTGCCTTTATTTTATCTTTTCCAACTTCCAGCATTCCTGCGGAGATGTCTAATCCGATAATTTCTGAAGCACCTGTTTTAGCTAAGTTTATAGCCAAATCTCCGGTTCCGGTCGCAACATCTAGAATGCTATTCGGTTTTGTGTCTGCAACTATTTTTACAACCTTTTTACGCCACTTTACATCAATTCCAAAAGAAATCACTCTATTAAGACCATCATAATTACCAGAAATAGTATCAAACATTTCTGTAACCTGTTGTTTTTTGGTCGTGTTTTTATCTTTGTATGGCGTTATTTTTTCTGACATTCAAAAAAATTTAGGCAAATATACATTTTTGATATGGATCGTAGGAAAAGAATGTCATTAAGTTGTTATTAGCTTATTGTTTTACTTCTATTTATCAATTTTGTAATTAATGTTTGTTTATAAAATTTATTCTATCATTTCATTGATTTTTTGTAGTATTTGTTCCTTTTTGTATTTAAGTGCGTGTAGGTGTTCTCCTTTAAATTCTAGAAACTCTTTTGGCTCCGATGCATTGTTGTATACGGTTTCGCCTTGTGTAAATGGTACATCTTTATCTTCTTTGCTATGCAAGAAGAGTTTAGAAATTTTATTAATGGTTTTTATATCTTCTTTTGCCGCGTAGGGAGAGATATAGTTTTTTTCTAAAAAATCTTTGTACTCAGGTACATGATACATAGCGATATCTGTAAAGGATGCTATAGTTCCTTCTAGCACTAATCCTTCAATTTTATCTTGATGATTTTTGGCTAGTAAAGTAGCGATTTGAGTTCCAATAGAGACTCCATATATTATTTTTGGAGTTTCTTTTATTCCTTTTTTCTTAAGAAGGGTTTCGAAGAATAATTCACCGTCTTTAGCTATGTTATTGTGTGTAGGAGTTCCTGTTGATTTTCCGTACCCTCGAAAATCAATCATAACTACCTGAAAGTTGTTTTCTGCTAATATTTGTGTTAAGGGGAGGTAGTATGTTATATTCCCCCCAGCTCCGTGAAAATAAAATATAGTTGCTTTTGGTGTTTCTTTTGGTTTTAGAATTAATACAGAAATTGTATCAGTTTCTGTCTTGATCATTAATTCTTCATGATTTTTCCATGTTATCTGGCTTAAATCTTTTTTTGGGAAATAGAATTTATCGTCCATTTGTGCTTGGACAAAAATAAATTTAGTAATAAATAATGCGAGTAATATAAGTTTCGTTTTCATAAGTAAAAAGTTAGTATTTATACTGCTAAGATGTTGCTATTGCAGAAATCCTAAAAAGAATAATTACTGAGTTGTAGTTTTTAGCTTATGAATTGTGTTTAGAAATATTTCTTTTAAAAAAAAGGAGATTACGAAATTGTTATTTTACTTCGTTATTAGTTTTTATTAATTCAATAATAGTATTTCTTAAAGCGTGAATGTTTCCACTTTTGTTGTTTGTTAAAATAATAATGGTAGTACTGTTTAGTTTATTTTTACTTATGATAGATTCATAGTTACCACTAGTTCCATGATGTGTGTGTTCTATTATTTTTTCTTTTTCATAGGTGATATTTCCTAACGCGGATTGCATGTTATTCCTATCTAAATTTGCAGTTTTGCTAATCTTGAGTAATGAATTTTTATTGATGATATTACCAGAATGCAGGTTTTTTATAAGTTGAAAAAGGTCATTAGTTGTAGTGGAAAATAGAAATATAGGAGATTTTATAATGAATGGAAGTTTGTCTTCTTCAAATTTGTTGTTAAATGGAAGGGCCGTGGAATCCCTATTCTTGTATGGAAATGAGGTGTTAAATGTACTTTGTTCTAAATGTAGAGGTTTTATTATGTTTTGGTTTACATAAGAAGAGAAGGTTGTATCTGTGATACTTTCTACTATTTTAGAAAGTAAGAAAGGGCTGAAATTTGTGTATATGTAATCTTCTCCAGGTGTAAATTCTAAATTAGATATTTCTGATAAATCATTTATGAGGTTTTGATCATTTATTATTTTATGTTTTCTCCAATCAATTTTAGGTAATCCGCTTGTGTATTGTAAAAGATTAATAATCTTAATATTGTTAGACCAATCCGGTAAGTAACTAAGGTGTTTTTTAATGGGGTCGTTTAATTGTAAAAGACCTTTTTCTTCTAATTGCATAATTGCAATTGCGGGAATTTCCTTGTAAATAGAACCAATATTAAATCTGTCAGTCTCTTTAAGAATGTTTTTTTTGTAGCCATCAGAAAAGCCAAATTCGTTTTTGTATATGATTTGGTCATTTTTAGCGATTAAAATATTTCCATTAAATTTTCTGTTTTGATGCAATGATTTTAATAATGAATCTATTTTCTTTTCTATAATATGATCACTTTTGTTTTCCGTTGAAGAGGTGTTGTTGTTTGTTGTGTTACAACTAACAGTGAATAGAATTGAAGAAATTATAAATATTGAAATACTTAATGCAGAATGTTTCATGATTGTTTTTTGATTGATGATGTTCTTTTAAGACGGTTAAAGTATGTTTTTTGTTACAGATGTGTTTAAGTATTATTAATGATTCTGTAGTTTAATGATTAGTTGTCTATGAATACTGGTACAGCGGATTTTTGGTAAGCCTATGTTCTTGTTAATTGAAATGGAATAGTAGATATAAAATAAGTGACTAGTTATTAATTGTTTTATGAATTAATGAAATTCCACTATCTTTGTAGGCTTTTATTTTTCAGCAAGAAATTTTCACTTTGTTATTAAGGGGATTTTGCTGAAGTTTAATTTTATCTTTTGATGATAAATAACAGAAAACACAGATGAAAATTATTATTGCCGGTGCTGGTGAAGTAGGATTTCATTTGGCAAAATTACTTTCATTTGAATCTCAGGATATTACCCTGATTGATCCTGATAAGGAATGCTTAAATTATGCTGATAGCCATCTGGATATTAGAGTGATTAAGGGAGATGCTACCTCAATAAGTATTTTAAAAGATGCCAGAGTACAGAATGTTGATATGGTGATTAGTGTTACCTCTAGTGAGACTACCAATATTACCGTATGTGTTTTAGCAAAACAATTAGGTGCTAAGCGAACAATTGCCAGAATTTCCAATACAGAATTTATAGAGAATAAAGAAGAAGTTGGTTTTATCAAGTTTGGAATTGATGAATTGATTTCTCCAGAAGCGCTAGCGGCAAGTGAGATAGAATTATTATTAAATCAATCGGCTTTTAGTGATAGTTATGAGTTTGAGGATGGTGCACTAACCATGGTAGGAACGACTCTTTCTAGCAGCGCATTGTTTGTGGATAAAACTGTTAGAGAGGCTGCCGAGATTTTTCCGGAACTTCATTTTATGCCAATAGCCATTCAAAGATCGGGAACGCAATACACAATAATTCCTAGAGGAGATACAAAATTTAAGGAAGGAGATCAGGTTTATTTTGTTACTTCTAAAGGAGGAGTAGATGAGCTTTACAAGTTAACGGGTAAAGTAAAAGAACAAATTAAAAAAGTGATGATCTTGGGAGGTAGTAAAATTGGACATAAAACTACCTGTGATCTATGTGATCATAAATTTAGAGTAAAGCTGATCGAAAGTGATAAAGACAAAGCATTTGACTTAGCGGACGATTTACCAAATGCATTGATTATTAATGGGGATGGACGAAATGTAGAATTGCTTGAAGAAGAGAATATAGATGATATGGATGCGTTTATTGCAGTAACAGGTAACTCTGAAACCAACATCATGTCTTGTTTAGTAGCTAAATCTAAAGGAGTGCGTAAAACAATTGCCCTGGTAGAGAATATGGATTATTTCCAGCTTTCTCATTCTATAGGTATTGATACATTAATCAATAAAAAACTATTAGCAGCTAATAATATTTTTAGATTTATCCGAAAAGGAGAGGTAGTTGCTATGACGAAGCTTAATAATATGAATGCCGAGTTGTTGGAGTTTATTGTAAAACCAACTTCCGAAGTAAGTGATAACCTAATTAGAGATCTTGATTTTCCTCGTTCCGCTATTATAGCTGGAGTTATAAGAGATGGAGTTGGGATGATTCCTTTAGGAGGTTTTTATATTAAAGCAGGAGATCGAGTAGTGGTATGTTGTCTACCTAAATCTATTAAGAAAATAGAAAACCTTTTCTTGTAACATGTCCAAACTAAACTTTAAAATTATCACTCATATTATGGGGCTTTTATTGCTCTGTAATGGAGGTTTTATGCTAATAGCAACCATTGTAAGTTTTATTTATAAAGACGGTGTTACAATGCAGATAATGTTAGCAGCATTATCGACTATGTTTGTGGGTATAATTTTAATGTTTCTTACTAAGGAACATCAAAAATCAATAAATAAACGAGAAGGGTATATTGTTGTTACATTTGGTTGGATATTCATGTCTTTAAGTGGAACGCTACCGTATATATTTTCTGAAGCAATTCCATCATTTACCAATGCTTTCTTTGAGACAATGTCTGGTTATACTACAACCGGAGCCTCTATCCTTAATGAAATAGAAATTGTTCCTAAAGGTGTTCTCTTTTGGCGTAGTCTTACACATTGGATCGGTGGAATGGGGATTATTGTTCTTGCTGTAGCTATTCTTCCGTTGTTAGGAATAGGAGGGATGCAGTTATTTGCAGCAGAAGCTCCTGGTCCAAGCGCTGATAAGTTACATCCAAGGATCACTGATACTGCAAAAAGGTTATGGCTAATATATTTTGGGTATACAGCGGCAGAGACAATCTTATTGAAACTTGCCGGGATGGATTTCTTTGATGCGATAAATCATGCACTTAGTACATTGTCTACAGGAGGGTTTTCTACAAAAAATGCAAGTGTCGCTTATTGGAATGATCAACCCTTAATACAGTATATCATTATTTTGTTTATGTTCCTTGCAGGAATGAATTTTATCTTGAGTTACTTTGGTTTTAAAGGAAAATTCGGAAAATTTCTTAAAGACGAAGAGTTTAAATGGTACGGGATTTCTATAGTGGCTTTTACCGCTATAGCCGCATTAATTATTTATTTAAAAGCAGATCCAGCGAATTCTGTTATAGATCATCCTATGGTTTTTGGAGAGGCAGAAAGCGCTTTTAGGCATTCTTTGTTTCAGGTGTTGGCTGTTATTACTACTACAGGTTTTGTTTCTGCTGATTTTACGGTTTGGACTCCTTTTTTGAAGATAGTATTCTTTGGATTAATGTTTTTAGGAGGTTCGGCGGGATCCACAGCAGGTGGGATGAAAATAGTAAGGCATCTTATTACAATTCGTAATGGTATTTTAGAATTTAAAAGGACATTACATCCTAGAGCTGTGTTGCCTGTGCGTTATAATCAAAGAGCGGTTTCTAAAGAGATTGTGTTTAATATATTAGCATTTTTTATATTGTATATGCTATCCTTTATAATAGGGTCTTTAGTGTTAGGAATGTTAGGACTGGATTTTGAAACTGCTATAGGTGGAGCGGCCTCGTCTTTAGGGAACGTTGGACCTGCTTTAGGTAAGCTAAGTCCTGTAAATAATTTTGATGTACTACCAGCCTTTGGTAAATGGTGGTGTTCTTTTCTAATGCTTATAGGAAGATTAGAGCTGTTCACAGTTCTTATTTTGCTTACTCCTTTCTTCTGGAGGAACAGATAGTATTTTATCGTAGTTGAATAATTAATAAGATTCTTCCCAAGGGCCAAAAGCATATGGGTTGATATGCCAAAGCTCTGCGACTTTTTTAATAGTATCCTTTACACAGCCTTTTACACTTTGTAGGTATTCTGGTTCGATAAAAAAGATATCAAGAATTGACTCATAATATGAAACAGTATCCTCTACATCAGAAGGAGTATAGTTTAGAATTTCATCTTCGGAATAAGGGCTATTAAAATTTTCTTTAAAAATTTCAAGCACATTTTTTTGAACAATACGTTCTTTTTCAAGAATGTCCATAAATACAAAAGTAGGTTTTAAGATTGTTATTTATGTTCAAACTACAATTATCTCTTCTTAAGTGTTTTCCCCAAAACATTTAATATAGCAATCTAATAACTCAAAAAACAGTAATTTATTTTTAGGAAAATAAAAAGCCGATAATTTTTATTGAATCATCGGCTTTTTAATAAAAGTTATACAGTATTGCTAATTTAGCTTAATGCTTTTTTAATTCTATTGATTGCTTCTTTGATTTGCTCTGTACTTGCGGCATAAGAAATTCTAATACAATTTCCATTCCCAAAAGCATCTCCAGTTACCGTAGCAACATTCGCTTGTTCTAATAAAAACATAGAGAAATCAGAAGCGTTTTTTATTATATTTCCATTAATAGTTTTACCAAAGTAGTAAGAAACATCGGGGAAGACGTAGAATGCTCCTTCTGGTTCATTGCATTCAAATCCCGGGATTTCGGCTAACAAATCTAAAATTAATTTTCTACGGTTTTTAAATTCATCAACCATGTATTGGATTTTACTAACCGGAGCTTCTAAGGCTGTAATTACTGCCCTTTGCGCAATACAATTAGCGCCACTAGTTACTTGTCCTTGCATTTTATTACAAGCTCTAGCAATCGCTTTTGGAGCTCCTATATATCCAATTCTCCATCCAGTCATGGCAAAAGCTTTAGCAACTCCATTAACAGTTACCGTTCTCTCGTACATATCGTCAAATTGAGCCATTGAAGCATGATCACCAACATAATTAATATGTTCATAGATTTCATCACTAACGACAATAATATCGGGGTGTTTTTGAAGAACATCTGCTAATGCTCTTAATTCATCTTTGCTATATATAGATCCACTTGGGTTACAAGGAGAGCTATACCAAATCATTTTAGTCTTAGGAGTTATGGCTTTTTCTAATTGATCAGCAGTCATTTTAAAGTCATTTTCTATCGAAGTTTTAACTTCTACAGGAACACCTTCTGCTAGTTTTACAATGTCACTATAACTTACCCAATAAGGGCATGGGAGTATAACTTCATCTCCTGGATTTAAATATACCTGAGCTACATTGTAAAGAGATTGTTTTGCACCAGTCGATACAACAATCTGAGAGTGATCATAACTTAAATTATTGTCTCTTTTAAACTTTGTTATAATCGCGTCCTTTAATTCTACATATCCATCTACTGGAGTATAAGAATTATAATTGTCATTAACAGCCTTAATTGCGGCGTCTTTAATAAAATCTGGAGTATTAAAGTCAGGTTCTCCTAAACTTAAACCGATAATATCCTTTCCTTCTGCTCTTAATTCTCTTGCTTTTGCAGCCATTGCTAAAGTTGCAGAGGCTTTAAGCTTGTTGATTTTGTCTGATAATTGAATGCTCATTTCTGATACTTGTGTGCTCATTTTGGTAATTGGTAAATAAAAGTTATGACTGCATAGCGGGTTTGATTCCCATTTCTTTTAAATGTTTGAAATGAGCAACAATCGCTTTGCGAGTGGTTTTATATTCATTATATGGTAAATTAAATTCTTGCGCAGTTTGCTTTACAATTTTAGAAATTTTGGTATAATGAATGTGACTAATATGTGGAAAAATGTGGTGTTCCACTTGATGATTTAATCCTCCGGTAAACCAGTTGATCAATCTGTTTTTTGTCGAAAAATTTACAGTAGTAAATAACTGGTGTATTGCCCAAGTGTTTTTCATAGTTCCCGTGGTGTCTGGAAGCGGCATTTGTGCTTCTTCTACCATATGCGCTAATTGAAAAACAATACTTAAAATAAGTCCTGCTACATAATGCATTACGAAAAAGCCTATTAAAATTTTCCACCAAGAAACAGACATAATTATCATAGGGATAACGATCCAGATCAATACATAAATAATTTTTGTAATTACAATAGTGCTCCATTGTTTCAAGGGACTTGGTAGCTTACCATATGCTAGTTTTCGAGCTAAATATCTTTTGGTTTGTTTAAAATCTGTAGTCAGCGCCCAATTAAAAGTTAATAAGCCATATAAAAATACCGAGTAATAGTGCTGAAATTTATGAAACTTCATCCACTTGGCATGTTTGGTGAAACGTATAACTCTTCCTGCATCCATATCTTCATCGTGCCCGTGGATATTAGTGTACGTATGATGTAATACATTATGTTGTACTTGCCAGTTGTATACATTTCCAGCTAGTACATACATACTACTACCCATTAATTTGTTAATCCATTTTTTAGAAGAGTATGATCCGTGGTTTCCATCATGCATTACATTCATTCCTACTCCAGCCATACCAATACCCATTACTACGGTAAGTAATAACATCCACCATTGAGATATATTTAGAGTCAGTATTAAGAAATATGGCGTAAGAAATATTGAAAACATAATAATTGTCTTCAAATGAAGTTTCCAGTTTCCTGTACGTTTAATGTTATTTTCTTTGAAATATTGATTCACACGTTTGTTCAGTGTTCTGAAAAATTTTGCGGAATCTACTCTACTAAATTTTACGGTAGGTGTAGTCATGGGCTTTGTGTTTATGACTTAACGTTTTTCGTCATAATTTATTCGGTAAAGTTAGGTATTTAAATTTTTTTAACTTCTTAAAAAGTAGTAAAATATATTAAGTTAACATGTATTTTTGCTGTTTAAAATTTACTGTATGGATATTCTACTTACATATTTCCCCGATTTAACAGATGATCAAATACAAAAGTTTACGCAACTGGGTGAATTATATAAAGATTGGAATGCTAAAATTAATGTGATTTCTAGAAAGGATATTGATCTATTATATGAAAGACATGTATTGCATTCTTTGGGGATTGCTAAAATTCAAGGATTTAAAGAAGGTACAAGTGTGTTGGATGTTGGAACAGGTGGTGGATTTCCTGGGATACCGTTAGCTATATTATTCCCAGAAACTCAGTTTTACTTGGTAGATGTAATTGCTAAAAAAATACGTGTTGTAAATGAGGTTTCTAGTGCTTTAGGCTTGGAAAATGTAAAAGCAGAACAACGCAGGGCAGGAACATTCGACGAGCGCTTTGATTTTATTGTAAGTAGAGCAGTTACTAATATGCCCGATTTTGTAAAATGGGTTAGAAAGAATGTAGCTAAAAAATCAATACATGAATTATCTAATGGTATTTTGTATCTAAAAGGAGGGGATTTAACAGAGGAACTAACCTCATTCCCCAAAGCAACACAGTATAATTTACAAGACTATTTCGAAGAAGATTTTTTTGAAACAAAAAAAGTAGTACACCTCCCAATAAAATATAAGGTGTAGCTGATATACTATCAGTGAAAAAAACACTTTAGAATTGGTGTTTTAGGTTGTTTTCTTTTTGTATAATTTATGGTAATACCAAGCAGCAATACCTCCTGTACAAGAAAATATAGCCAGCATCCAGAATACATGTTGGTGCCCAGTAATACCTGGAGAATTGTCTAAAAGATATCCATAAGCAAGTCCTGCGAAGATATCTGGAGTATATCCTATCAGTGATATAAGACCTACAGCGGTTCCTGTGAGAACTAGTGGGATTTTACCCCTCTGCATTACTGCGAAATACAAAGAACGTGCTGAGTATACTCCAGTTGCTACCACTAATATCGAAATAAAGAATAATAGCGTTTCAGAATCCGAAATGATATCAAGCGCAAATAATAAAGCTCCGATAAAGGAGACTACAAAACTAATCACCAGCCAAAAAGTGGTTTGCGTGCGATCCGCCAATACTCCAATTAACACTCCGATAATCGGGCGAACAAATAGTAAAAAAGTACCTACCTGAGCGGATTCTACTTGGTCATATAGCATCACATCCTTAGCGTAGAGCGAAAATACATCCGTGATTTTGTAACCTACGTATGCACATAGGATAATGATCATTAATAGCCATACTGAGGGTAGTTTTAATACTTCTAAAATTTGCGATGTTGTTATTTTTTCAAGGATAATTTCTTGTTCTGTTTCGTGGTCAAGTTTCATAAAAAACCACACCGCTAAGCCTATGAGAGCTACAATACCAGCAGACACCAGTATTACTTGCTTAAATGCTGCTCTACTTTCAAGAACAGTGACTTGTGATGCATCTGAGGTTATGAACAAAGAGAATATAAAGACACCCATGGCTCCAAACATTGCTCCTACTAATCCGCGTCCACCATCTAAAAAACCAAAAGCCTTACCCTGAGAAGTAGATCCGCCCCAAACCCGTGTAGCTTTGATCATTGGTGCCCAGAATAAAAAAATGGTAGTAAATCCCCAGTAACCATATAATATTTTTAATGTTGTATAATCAGGAAAAGTAGCATAGACCAAGCCTCCTAAAGCGGTCATCCATAGTGCGACGGCGATCAGTTTTCTTGGGGGAAATTTATCCGCTATAGGCCCTCCAAAAAGATAAGATAATAGGGCCACAATACCATATACAAAAAAACATTCGCCTAATTGAAAGTTGTTCAAGTTAAACGCTTCCAGTACTGTAGGTCTAAATACACGTGAAAGAACAAACGGAAGGATAAATACTGACTCGCCCGCTAGAATAAGTAGTAAAAGAAAATACCAAGGTGCTTTTTTTTGATTCATACGGTAAAAGAATTAGGCTTATAGGAATAATCGTGTAAATGCTTGCTAAAGATAACGTTTGTAATTGTTTTTGGTGTCAAACAAGAATTTTCGTTAATAATGAAGATGCGTTCTAACCTCGGTTGGAATGACAGAAGAGCTAAAAAAAGAAATCTTGTTATTAAGACTTATCTCCTGAATTAATTCGCATACGAACCAGATATTTTTCAAAACCAGCTTTTTCATAGGCTCTTATGGCACTTGGATTTTGGTCATAAACATCCAACTGTATTTCTGTAATATCTTTAGTCGAGAACCAGTTTGATAGATACTGAATTATATTTTGACTGATTCCTTGTCCACGAAACTCATCTTTTACAAACATAAAACCAATATATCCCATTGTATCCTGTTTGAAGAATTCTTTTCGCTCTCTGATCTGTCCGTAACCACTGCCCACTACTTCTCCATCAATCTCGGCAACAACTACTTCTGTGTGATTAGATTTTATGTACTCGCTAATGTTATAATAACTTATTTTTTCTTCAGTTTTAAGCGTAATATCCATTGGACGTTCTGCTTCAATGATGCCTTGCTCAAATTCAAGTAGGGTTGGAAGGTCTTCAATATGCGCTGGACGTATTATCATTTTTTATTTTTTTTGAAAAATACTAATAATTAAATATAAGAAAAGTATCGGTTGTGCTACTACTATAGTAACAAGAGAAATAAGACGGACAATTAATACAACTTCTTCTATGTCCTCAGTAGATTTAGAAATAGAAAGTAAGAAGGTAAAAATAAATATCAATGTAGCGGTAATTGTGGAGATCACATGGATATTAGATAGTAATGATGTTCTTTTTTTATTTAATTTATGAACGGTAAAATAAAGTAGTCCAATACCTAAGAATAAAATGTAAAAAAATGAGACTAATAAATCACAAAATAAGTGTCGTGAACATTAATATCTAATGTTTCTTCGTCAAAAGAAAAACCGTATATCAATAAAATTGGAGTCAAACTCCAAAAAATGATATACGGTTTATGTGTTATGTACTTCACTAGAGACTATTCTCCTAAGAAAGGGTATCTATAATCTGCTGGAGTTACAAAAGTTTCTTTGATTGTGCGAGGCGATACCCAACGTAATAGGTTTAGGTAAGATCCGGCTTTATCATTTGTTCCAGATGCTCTTGCACCACCAAAAGGTTGTTGCCCTACAACTGCACCAGTTGGTTTGTCATTGATGTAGAAATTACCAGCGGCATTTTGTAATGCCTTTGTAGCTTCTGCAGCAGCGTATCTGTCAGTTGAGAAGATTGCCCCAGTTAATGCATATTCACTAGTCTGATCTACTAAGGTTAATGTTTCTTCCCATTTACTATCGTCATATACATAGATGGTGATTACTGGTCCGAAAAGCTCAGTGCACATAGTTGTGTACTTAGGATCTTCTGCAAGAATAACCGTTGGCTCGATAAAGTATCCTTTAGATTTATCATATCCACCACCAGCAATTATCGTTGCTCCATTGTCTTCCTTAGCTTGATCAATAAATTTAGCAAGTTTATCAAAAGAACCTTCATGAATAACAGCAGTAATAAAGTTGCTCATATCCTCTGGTGATCCCATTTTGAATGACTTGATATCTGCTTTTAAGAACTTTTCTACATCTGCCCATAAACTTTTAGGGATGTAAGCTCTGGAAGCAGCACTACATTTTTGCCCTTGGAATTCAAAAGCTCCACGAGAGATTCCTGTAGCTACTTGCTTAGCATTTGCGCTAGGATGCGCAACGATAAAATCTTTTCCACCTGTTTCACCTACAATTCTTGGGTAGGTTTTATAAT
Source organism: Aquimarina sp. MMG015 (assembly GCF_018100855.1). Lineage (NCBI taxonomy): Bacteria > Pseudomonadati > Bacteroidota > Flavobacteriia > Flavobacteriales > Flavobacteriaceae > Aquimarina > Aquimarina sp. MMG015. Next base: position 47,500 of record NZ_JAGJEB010000011.1, on the reverse strand, counting down.
TATGGATGTTCGTTCCAATTTTAGCCCAAATATCTTTAAATACATGAGTACTACCGGTAAAGTGAATACCAGCAAAATCAGGACTTGCTAATACTGTGTCGGTAATCATAACAGGATCTCCATATACTACATTAATAACTCCATCAGGAACTCCTGCTTCTTTAAAAATATCTATAATTACTTTTGCAGAATAAATTTGACTATCACTTGGTTTCCAAACAACAGTGTTTCCCATTAATGCAGCACTAGCTGGTAAATTCCCTGCTATTGCAGTAAAGTTAAATGGAGTGATTGCATATACAAAACCTTCTAAAGGTCTGTACTCTAGTCTGTTCCAAGCACCAGAAGTAGAATCTGGTTGATCTTCATAGATCTGAGTCATAAACTCTACATTAAAACGTAGGAAGTCAATGAATTCGCAAGCAGCATCAATTTCTGCTTGGAAAATATTCTTAGACTGCGCTAACATAGTCGCTGCATTAATTTTTGCTCTATAAGGACCAGCTATTAATTCTGCTGCTCTCAAAAATATAGCTGCACGTTGTTCCCAAGCTAGGTCAGCCCATTTTTTACGAGCTTCTATTGCAGTATCTATTGCTTTTTGAATGTGTTGCTTTTCGGCTTTGTGATACGTTCCCAATAAATGTTTATGGTCATGTGGTGGTGACATGGTTCCTGTGTCACCAGTTCTGATCTCTTCACCATTTATGTATAATGGGACATCTATAGATGAATTATACATTGATTTATATGTTGCCAAAACTTCTTCTCTCTCGGGAGTCCCTGGAGCATATGACTTTACAGGCTCATTTATTGCTGTTGGAACTTGAAAAAAACCTTTTCCCATAGTTACGTGTATTTTAGTTTAATTTGTAAGATGTGTTAGAATACTTCAAGCGGCAAAGATAGGAAATTATGTAGGGTAATGTTTATTTTAACCTTTTATAAACATGTATAGTGTGTATTTTTTTTTGTAAGTTGTGCAAAATTTATGCGACCCAAAAATCTATGTGTACAGTAACGTTGATTCCCACTCAAGAAAACGGTTTTATATTAACCTCTAATCGAGATGAAGCATTAAACAGAAAAACTTTAGCTCCTGAGTTTTATCAAGTTGATAAAACCAGAATGTTATTTCCAAAAGATGCGGTAGCTGGAGGAACTTGGATTGGAATTAGTGATAAAAATACAATGATCTGTCTTCTTAATGGAGGCTTTAAAATTCATGAAAGATTAGCTTCTTACAGGCAAAGTAGAGGAGTAGTAGTTAAAGATTTGTTAGGTGCTAGTAATTTGCAAGATGCAATTATGAACTATGATTATAAAGGCATTGAACCGTTTACTATAGTTGCTGCAAATTGGCAATCAGAATTAGAATTTTTTGAATTAGTTTGGGATGGTAGGCAAAAACATTTTAGAGTACTAGATAAAGAAATTTATATTTGGTCATCTTCAACTTTATATACTTCCGAAATGAAGGGTAAGAGAGAAGATTGGTTTGAAGTGTTTGAAAAAGAAAATGTATTAACACCAGAAACTCTTCTAGATTTTCATAAGAATGCAGGGGTAGGAAATAAGGATATAGATTTACAGATTGATAGAGGTTTTTTAAAGACTAGAAGTGTGACTCAGGTTGTTAAAAATAACGAAGAAGAACTTACAATGCGTTATGAGGATCTTCAGAATTCTGAAGTAAATATTGTTACTTTTGAAGCAATAACGGCTTGAAAGTAAATTATGAATGCAATCTTACATTTGAAAATACGTATAATATTAAAATTTTAAGCGTGTGATGAATTACACGGGTAAAATAATTTCCCTAGCTTTTCCAGATACTTTTGTTCGTTTTTCTGACGAGGAAAAAAAATCTACCAGTTTGTTGCAATTCTTTGGATTGGGAAAAGGAGGAGTTATTAAGGCTGGTCATGCTGCTTTTGTTTTAATTGAGAATAAAACAGGAATAGCAGAGTACTATGATTTTGGGCGTTATATAACTCCACCCGGAAAAGGAAGAGTAAGAAGCGCTGAGACTGATGTGGAGCTTGAAATTCCTTTTAAAGCGACTTTTACTTCAGAAGGTAAATTGTCTAATGTTGATCAATTTCTGTTATGGTTGGAAGCAAATCCCGAAAAAACGCATGGTAGTGGGCGATTAGTTGCATCTGTATGTGATTATATATATTATGATAAGGCAAAAGAATATGTGTTGGAAGTCCAAAATAAAGGAAGTATCCCATATTCTACGTTTAGAAAAGAAGGTAGTAATTGTTCTAGGATAGTCACAGATACGATCTTAAAAAGCACTGATAAATCCAAAATAAGAACCCCGTTATTGCGAAATAAATTGTTTACTCCAAGTCCTTTGGGGAATGTAGAAAAAGGGTCTATGGAAAATAAAATTTATCAGGTAGAAAGTGGTAGTCTAATTGAATATCCAAATTCTGTTTTTATAGAGAATCTTACCAATTATTTTGACAAGAAAACACCGAATTTTGTTCAAAAGAAAAAAAATGTATTACCTGTTTTTTTAGAACAAGCTTGTTTTCTTACAGGAATCGGTAGTGGAGCATATTTCGTTATGAAAGAATCTTCTGAAAGTTTATTATTTGAAATAAGACGATATACCGAGTATGGACAAGAGGATTTTAGAGGGTTGTTTGAACCTAAATCAATGTTTGTTTATAGTAAAAGCTATAAATTCGTTTTTGATTCACATTGCAAATACTGCCATATCGAACAGGATGGGAAAGTTATAAGATTTGATTTGATAAAGAGGCTTAATTTAGCGCAAAAGGAGAGCTGAGTTTAAAACTGGGGATGATTACCTTAAATTTTCTTGTAGAAGTAAAATTAACCATGTTGTAATGTCCTTTCATTGCGCCAAATGGAGAACTTAAAAGACATCCGCTATTGTAAGTGTGAGATTCTCCTGGTTTTAAAACGGGTTTTTTGCCAATAACACCTTCTCCTTCTACAATTTCAGTGTTACTTAACGCATCTTTTATTTCCCAAAAGCGAGAAGTAAGTTGTACTGAATCTTTACTTTGATTTTCTATGGTGATACGATATCCAAAGGCAAAGTGCATCTTATAGTTCTTAAAGAACGTACCTTCAAAGGTGGTGTCCACCGAAATTTTTATACCTCTGGTTACTTGTTCAACCATATTAAAAAATAAACATTGATCCAATGATCGTAATTAAAGATCCTATACTTGCTAAGATAAAAAATAATACGTTCACTAACAGAAATTTAACAATAGTTTTAGCTCTTTTTTGTTGGTAAAAATTACGCATCGCCTTATATAGATAAAATAGAAAAATGAACATCGCAATGCTAGATGCAACTTCACTTTTGGTGATTTGATCAATTAAAATAGCAATTCCCATAAGGATGAAAAACATGGTTTGAGTATGAAAAATGAATACAAGGTGCTCCATGTAGTTAAAAGGTCTTCTTATGTATATAATCCATATTGTTAACGCAAAAAAAGGAAGAAAGAAAAAGATGATGAAGGGTAGTTTGTTAAAGACAAACTTAAGAAGTTCCATCGGGTTTTCGTTTAGGTTTTTTGTCCTAATACTTCTTTTGTATAAGTATTTGGTATATCCATTTTTAGAGTGCTTTAAACTGTCTAAAGCAATACTTGCAGATAATTGCTCAGTTTTTTTATAATGTGATTTATATGTTTTCCAACGTTTGTTTAAAGCAGTAAACATATCCATGGTGTCTAGCTGTTTCTCACTAAAATATACATAATCATTATCGTCTTTATTGTCAGAAGTTGATGTAGTGTCATTAGTTGTTGTATCGTTTTGTTGATCCTTATCTTGATCAGATAAATTTATCTCTAATACTTCTTTGTCTTGATCATTATTCTTAGTAATTATAGTGTCAAAATCAATAAATAAACCACTTATAATAAAAAACATTATTGATACACTAAGGTAAAATCTAAAAGGGTTGGCATATTTTATTCTTCTTCCTTCGATATAATCTTTAGAAATCATTCCTGGTCGAAATAACAAGCCAACTACAGTGTGTCTTAATCTGGAGTCATATGAAAATATACTCGCAAAAAACTCATTAAAGAAATCCTTAAACGATAGTTTTTTGGTAGTGTTTATTTGACCACAGTTATGACAATATCGATCAATAACATCTAGAGGTACGTGGCAGTTTAAACACTCGTTTCCTCTATATTTTTTAAGAAATCTCCCCTTTTCTTTCATGTATAGTTCATGGTTTGCGTAATGGGACTAAAATAACAGTATTTCGTTACAAAACATAAAAATTCTGAATGTCTTTAAAATAGAATAAAATCGGTATTAGTTAATGCGGGTAATACTAGTAACAGTAGTATAGCGAAAAGAAGTATTGTTATCGTGTTTAATGTCGAAAAAAGTTGGTGGTAGTTAAATGAAGCAACTTATAATCAGAGTGTATTGTTAATTTAGTGTTTGTAATTAATAATAATTCAAACACTTCTTGTGATCAAGGATGAAATGTAGGTTTTAAATTTCTTAGTTTGTTATATTTCTAGAATTGCCAATACCTTTGCCAATTGCTCTGTCATATCTTGCTCCTGGTGCTCGATAATAAGGGATGATCATATATTCGTTCTCGGTTTCATCAAAGTTTCCGCTGATAAATCCAGGATCAATAGTGCCGTCTGGATTTACTAAGACATATTTGTAATTATTAAATCCTTGTTTAAATAATTTTTTCCCGAAGTAAATACCATTTTCTTTATCATAAGTCAATCTTGTAGAGTCGTCTATAACGTAGTTGTTGAAATTTCCATATAGATGAATTTCTCCTCCATTAAGAGGTTCGTAGCATTCTAGAGAAAAATGCATCCATACATAATCAGCTTCAGTGTTGTTATTTTCGGCTCTCAAATTTCTTACTACAAAACTACCATTAATGTCCGGGTAGTAGGTGTATATTCTATTGGCTCTAACAATATCTGTATATAAATAATTGTGGTATATTTTCTGAAGATCGATACTTCTTATGTTGGCAGTTGGAGATCTTACTTCTTTGCTGTCAAAGAAAAGATATTCATTGCCACCCCAAAAACTTGATTCTACATCGTATTTATATACTAAACTGTTCGCAATTGTAAATTGTGGTACGAGATCCGTAATAGCATTTTTTAAATCATTGTTTTGAATAACTAATGTTTTTAAATTTCGTTTTGGGTTTTTTAGAATCTCATTAGGAGAGCTTATTTCGAACTGTACTGATTGTCTGGTGTCAATATATTTTAAGTTTCTTGATCTCTTTGTGTATGCTTTTATACTTGTTACACTTTCGTATACTATAAATTTCCGGGAAAATACGATTTCATCATCCTCGTCATAAATTTCTATCATATAGTTACCGCTTACTTTTAATCCTTTTGTGTCTTCGTTTGGGATTCTCAAAGTGTAGTTGCTATACATCTGTAGGGTGTTAAAAGAATTCTCGTAGTTTACGATTCTAATATCGTCAAAGCCATTTAAGTATTCGTTTTTGTATAAAACAGAAGGAGTCCAGTCAAAATTATAGTGAGTGATTTTGTAGTAGTAATCTACTTCATCACCATTGATATCATCAAATCTAATATGAAGAGGTTCTCCGAGTTTTAGAATAGGTGTTCCAGAAAATTCTTCGCTACCAAATAGCTGAATGGTTTTGATGTGATCAGGAGGGTTTACTTCATTTGTAACTTGCTGAGCTGTAATAAAAAATGAAGAACTACTAAATATTCCTAGAATTAGTAAGAATTGTTTAAGATTTTGTGACATTAAATGAATTGTTAGCTGTGTAAAGATAAACAAAATGTATGCCTAAAAATGAGTTGATGATTTTAAAGCCTAAAACTTGTTATTTAGAAACATTATAAATAAAATCTTATAAGAGTGCTAGCTTTCACTTACGTGTTTTAATTATTAAATTTGCACGATTTTTTTAGTTAATTAACATAGACTACAAATATGTCAAAAGACATTCGTATCAGAAAGGGCTTGGACATTAAGCTTGTTGGCGAAGCAGAGAAAGTTACTGCAGAAGCTACCAAAAGTAATGTTTACGCAATTAAGCCTGACGATTTTCACGGTATTGTGCCAAAAGTTATTGCCAAACAGGGTACAGAAGTTAAAGCCGGCGAACCCTTATTCCACTCTAAATCTAATGAAAATATGCTTTTTCCTTCGCCAGTAAGCGGGGAGGTTGTGGAAATTGTTCGCGGTGCTAAACGAAAAATATTAGCATTTAAAATTTTAGCAGATAAAGAGCAACAATTTACAGACTTTGGAACAAAGGATGTAAAGTCAATGAGTGGAGATGAGATCAAATCTCACTTGCTGTCTTCAGGTTGTTGGCCTTTTATCAAACAACGTCCATATGACGTTATAGCTAATCCTGATGTTGCTCCCAAAGCAATTTTTATATCTGCGTATGCAACAGCTCCTTTAGCAGCTGATCTAGCTCACGTATTAGCAGGTAAAGATAAAGAGCTTCAAGCAGCAGTAACTGCGTTAAGTAAGTTAACAGAAGGAGATGTTCACGTGTCTGTGGGGAAAAAGGATAATTCACCTTTTAACGGGTTGGATAATATTACCTTACACAATGTAAGTGGCCCTCATCCTGCTGGAAATGTGGGAGTGCAAATAGCAAAAGTAGATCCGATAAATAAAGGAGAAGTTGTATGGGTAGTCAATCCACAAGATCTTGTTGTTATTGGTGAATTGTTATTAACTGGTAAGTTTAACGCTGAACGTATCATTGCGTTGGCTGGATCTTCAATAAAAAATCCAAAATATTTTAAAACTAAAATCGGTGCAGAAGTTTCTTCTGTTATTTATGATTCTGGTGTGAAAGATAATAATATTAGGGTTATAAGCGGAAATGTTCTTACAGGTGATAATGTAAAGCCTGATGGTCATTTAGGATTTTATCATGATATGATTACTGTGATTCCAGAAGGTGATGATTATGAGTTGTTTGGGTGGAATAAACCGATTTTTAATAAGATATCTCCGTCTAGAGCGTTGACTTTTTCCTGGTTATTTCCGAATAAAAAATATGATTTAAATACCAATACAAACGGTGAACATAGAGCCTTTGTGGTTACCGGTAATTATGAAACTGTTTTTCCTTTAGATATTTATCCATTGCAGATCTTAAAAGCTTGTGCGGTTAACGATCTAGATGCTATGGAACAATTAGGAATGTATGAAGTAGCTCCGGAGGATTTTGCATTGACTGAGTTTATATGTGTTTCTAAGCAACCACATCAGCAGATCATTAGAGAAGGACTAGATTTAATGTTAAAAGAAATAGGATAAGGTAATGGGTTTAAAGAGTAAATTACATAACTTAAAACTTAAGTATAAAGATAAAAAGATGGCGCCCGCATTTAATGCACTCCATACTTTTTTATATCTGCCAAATGAGATTACGCATTCTGGATCTCATGTTCGTGCAGCAGATGATTTAAAACGTACCATGAACACTGTAATCATGTCGTTAGTACCATGTTTAATTTTTGGTATGTTTAACGCAGGTTATCAGCATTATTTAGCGTTGGGTGAAATAGAAGCGGCTGCTAATGGTTTTTTTAGTGCTGCATTTTGGTCACTTGATAATTTGATAATCGGATTATGGAAAGTGTTACCGTTAGTGGTAGTTTCTTACGGAGTAGGGTTAGCTGTAGAATTTTTATTTGCAGTTATTAAAGGACACGAAGTAGAAGAAGGCTATTTGGTTACCGGGATGTTAGTTCCATTAATTGTTCCTGTTGATACCCCATTATGGATGTTGGCTGTAGCAGTTATTTTTGGAGTAGTGATTGGTAAAGAAGTATTTGGAGGAACTGGTATGAATATTTTAAATCCAGCATTAACTATAAGAGCCTTTTTGTTCTTTGCATATCCAACTTGGATGTCTGGGGATAAAGTATGGGTGCATGGAGCAGTTGATAGAGCAAATGAAATTGCTGGAGGTGCTCAGTTAGATGCGATCTCTGGAGAGACTGTTTTGGGAGGATTAGCACAAGGAAAAAATATTTTAGGTTCTGGAGATGCTACATATTCTGTTATGGATGCGTTTTTTGGATTTATTCCTGGTTCTGTAGGAGAGACTTCGGCATTATTGATATTGTTAGGAGCTGCTTTCTTAATCTTTACAAAAATTGGAAGCTGGAGAATTATGGTGAGTGCTGTGTTAGGAACATTGGTTATGGGACTAATTTTTAATGGAGTTACCAATGCTGGTTGGATAGCAGAATCTAGTAAGTTTTATGCATTAATGAATCTAGAGTTCTGGAAACACTTAATAGTAGGAGGTATTGCTTTTGGTATTGTCTTTATGGCTACAGATCCTGTAACAGCTTCTCAAACCAATAAAGGAAAATGGATTTACGGATTCTTGATTGGATTTATTTCAATATTAATTAGAGTGTTTAATCCAGCATATCCAGAAGGTGTGTTTTTAGCAATTTTATTGATGAATGTATTTGCACCTACAATTGACCATTACGTGGTTCAAGGAAATGTTAAGAAAAGAATGAAACGTCTAAAATTAAAAACTGCTTAGTTATGGCGATTAATACAGATAAAAATTCATATACAATTATCTTTGCAGTTGCAATGGTAGTTGTGGTAGGTTCTATATTAGCAGGTATATCTTCGGTACTTAAACCAAATATAACGGCTAATAAAATCACAGAAAAGCAGCAGAATATATTATTCGCAATGGGGATTTCGGATACGGAAGATCCTAACGAATTTGTACCTGCAGAAAAAGCACAAGAATTGTTTGATAAATATGTAGGAGATGAGCAATATATCATTACTGGAAATTCTGCTAAGAAAACAACTGATGCTTTTAATATAGAAGTGAAGAAGGAGAATGATAAGGTAAAGCAGGATCCAAATTATGAGCGAAAAATGCCATTGTTTATTGGTAAAAAAGACGGTCAGGAGTTTTATGTTGTGCCTATGAGAGGAAATGGTCTATGGGATGCAATCTGGGGATATGTTTCTTTAGATAAACAATTTAAAACTGTGAAAGGTGCCTTTTTTGATCATAAAGGAGAGACTCCTGGTTTAGGAGCTAATATCAAAGAAGCTTATTTTAGAGATGACTTTATTGGAGAGAGTATTTTAGATGCTTCTGGAAATTATAAAGGAATTACAGTAAAGAAAGGTAATGGAGATCCTAAAAACGTAAGAAAAGATGATAATGCAGTAGATGCTATGGCGGGAGCTACAATTACCGGAGATGGTGTAACTGCAATGGTGAAGAAAGGAATTAAGATGTATCAACCTTATTTCGAAACTTTAAAAAAATAACAAATGGCTGAAGTAACAGAAGAAAAAGTTGAAGTTAAAGTAAAAGAGCCTAAAGAGCCATTGTTTTCGAAGAAAAACAAGAAATTATTAACAGATCCTCTAGCGGATAATAACCCTATTACTATCCAGGTATTAGGTATTTGTTCTGCACTTGCAATTACTGCCCAGTTAAAGCCTTCAATAGTAATGGCTATCTCGGTAATCTTTGTACTTGGTATTGGTAATGTTGTGATCTCATTAATGAGAAATATTATCCCGTCAAAAATTAGAATTATTGTACAGTTAGTAGTAGTAGCTGCTTTGGTAATTGTAGTTGATCAAGTATTAAAAGCTTTTGCTTATACATTGAGTAAGGAGCTTTCGGTATTTATTGGTCTGATTATTACCAACTGTATTATTATGGGACGTTTTGAGGCTTTTGCTTTAGGAAATGGACCATGGAAATCTTTTCTAGATGGTATAGGTAATGCGGCTGGATATGGAGTTTTATTGATAATTGTAGCATTTTTCAGAGAGCTATTAGGATCAGGAACATTGTTCGGTGCTAAAGTATTGGGAGATCCAATAGAGAAAACTGGATTGTATGCTTTTGGTTATGAAAATAACGGTTTTATGGTATTAGCCCCAATGGCTTTGATAACTGTAGGGATCATTATTTGGATTCAGAGAAGTAGAAATAAAGCACTAATCGAAGATCACTAGAAAGTTCACAATTGTTGGTGGTATGAAGCTACCACTGGCAATTTAAAAATTATAAAAAATGGAATATTTAGAATTATTTTTAAAAGCGATCTTTATAGATAACATGGTATTCGCATTCTTCTTAGGAATGTGTTCTTACCTTGCGGTATCTAAAAAGGTATCTACTGCTGTGGGTCTAGGAGCTGCAGTTATATTCGTTTTAGCAATTACAGTACCTTTAAACTTTTTATTAGATAAGTATATACTTAGAGAAGGTGCTTTAATATGGTTAGGTCCTGAGTACGCAGATTATGATTTAAGTTTCTTAACATTTATCCTTTTTATTGCTACGATTGCTACGATGGTACAATTAGTAGAAATTATTGTTGAGAAGTTTTCACCGTCTTTATATAACTCATTAGGTATATTCTTACCATTAATAGCAGTAAACTGTGCAATCCTTGGTGGATCATTGTTTATGCAACAAAAAGAATTCCCAGCGATCTCTCATGCTGCGGTATATGGAATTGGATCAGGAATTGGTTGGTTCTTAGCAATTCTTGCTATTGCTGCGATTAGAGAAAAGATTAGATACTCTAATGTTCCTGCTCCATTAAGAGGATTAGGAATCACTTTTATTCTAACTGGACTTATGGCAATTGGATTTATGAGTTTCGGAGGAATGCTTACAGGAGGAGATGAAGAGGAATCAAAGAAACAGGAAACTGTTCAGATAGAAGAGAAAGCTGCTAAAGAAGTAGCAGAAAACACTAACGTTTCAACACTTAAATAATATGATATTTTTAGCGTCAACACTTGGAACAATCGCTATCACCATTATTTCGTTTTTGGTACTTACTTTGGTATTGGTAGGGATTTTATTATTTGCAAAAGATAAATTATTACCATCAGGACCTGTAAAAATTACTATTAATGGTGAAAAGGAGATTGAAGTTGCTTCTGGAGGAACTTTATTATCTACTTTAGGAAATGAAAAAATATTTTTACCATCTGCATGTGGTGGAGGTGGAACTTGTATTCAATGTGAGTGCCACGTATTAGAAGGTGGAGGAGAAGCATTGCCTACAGAAACGCCACATTTTTCTCGTAAGGAATTACAACACGGAGCACGTTTAGCTTGTCAGGTGAAGGTAAAACAGGATATGAATATCGAGGTTCCAGAAGAAGTATTTGGAATTAAAAAATGGGAAGCTACTGTTGTACGTAATTATAATGTAGCATCTTTTATCAAGGAATTCGTTGTAGAGATTCCTGAAGATATGGGATATAAAGCTGGTGGATATATTCAGATTGAAATTCCTCAATGCGAGATTAAATATTCTGATATTGATATTACTGCACACCCAGAAGAACATGAAACACCGGATAAGTTTCAGGCAGAATGGGATAAGTTTGGTTTATGGCCATTAGTAATGAAAAATAATGAAACTGTAGAAAGAGCTTATTCTATGGCTTCTTACCCAGCAGAAGGAAGAGAGATTATGCTTAATGTGCGTATTGCTACTCCACCTTGGGATAGAAGTAAAAATGGATGGATGGATGTAAATCCTGGTGTGGCATCTTCATATATTTTTGCTCAAAAACCAGGAGATAAAGTAACTATCTCTGGACCTTATGGAGAATTTTTTATCAATGAGTCCGAAGCTGAGATGTTATATGTAGGTGGTGGTGCAGGTATGGCACCAATGCGTTCTCATTTATATCACTTATTTAGAACATTACAAACAGGACGTAAAGTTACGTATTGGTATGGTGGACGTTCTAAACGTGAGTTATTCTACTTAGATCATTTCTATGATTTAGAGAAAAACTTCCCTAATTTTAAATTCTACTTAGCACTTTCTGAGCCTTTAGAAGAAGATAACTGGAAGGTGAAAAGTGATATAGATGCCGAAGGAGATGGATTTGTTGGATTCATACATAATTGTGTAATCGATAATTATTTGAATCATCATGAATCTCCAGAAGATATTGAATTATATTTCTGTGGGCCTCCATTAATGAACAAAGCTGTTCAGAAAATGGGAGAAGATTTTGGTATTCCTGATGAGAATATCAGATTTGATGACTTTGGAGGATAAAACAGGCATAATGTCTTTTAAATAATAAAAACCGATACTTGTTGTATCGGTTTTTTTGTGAATTATTGCTTCTAGCTTATATTCTATAGAGTACTCCAAAATAGAAGTTATTTAAAGAAATACTAGCATCAATACTGTCTCTTTTATTCGTTCCCGTATCTCCATTAGAGTTACTAAAATTGTCTTTAATATTCGAATATCCGATACGACCAATTCTAGAAGTTAAAGAAAGATCTTTGTTAATAAATACATTTATTCCAGGAGCTGCTGTTACACTATAATTTTGAACTTTATTAGTATACGATGTTAGATCATTAACCTGAAATACTCTATCAGAATCTATTGTGTTTTTTGTGTAACCGGCTTCTAACTCTATAAATAATGAAACTCTTTTTTGAGGAGTGAAATAGTATCTTCCGAAAAGGCTAGTGCTATATCCTCTTCCTTTAGATGTGTAATCATAAAGGTCATTATCAAAGCTTTCTGTTTTAGAACTAATATATCCAAATTTTAAACCGGTCATAAAATGCGATGATACGAAGTAACCTATTTCGGGGATGATGCTAAAATTATGTCCTTTCGTTTCGAATCGATATGCATTACCATCTATTTCATTTCTAAAAGAATCAGAGTTTTGATAAGAATAACTCATAGTTCCAGAGATGGTAATATCTCCCTTTTTAAATCCAAATGAAGAATTTTCTTGGGCATAAGTTGTTGATAATGTTAGTGCTGCGATTAGAAGTGAAAATGTTGTTTTCATATTGTCTTGTTTAAATTATGTTGTGAATTACTTTAAAGACAAAGGGAAAAAATAGATTGTTTATTAATATTTTGTTAATTTATACTTGTATATTTTATTAAATAAAAAAAGTATAATCAATGCGATTATACTTTTAATTTATTACGGTATATATGTGTTATTATCTTTTCATAAAAGACTTAAAATCTTAATAATACGTTGCATTTGATCTTGTTAAATGTTTTTAATCTCTTAATAACACGTTACATCACCTAGATAATATCTGCCTCCATCAAGAAATGTTTTGTCGTCTTTATAGCGCACAAGAAGATTTTCTTTACTACCATTTCTGTAATTTAAGTTTAGATATACGCTCCCGTTTTGATCTATAAATTTCCAGGTGCCGTGACTTTGGCCATTTTTTCTATAAGGATCAAAATTGGGATCTGTAAAATTTAGATAGCTGCTACCGTAATACGTAAATGCGCCATTAGGACATAGATTAATTTCTTTGCTTCGTTCATAACCACCTCCACCAGGAGTATTAGAATAATAACTTTCTGAGTAAATTAGTTTATTGCCTCCTAAATCTTTGGTTACTTGAGCTGCATTTAAACCATTAGAAGAGTTGTTAGATGGTTGAGGAGTATTAAAACGTACACTATTAGCTACTTCTCTACCTATTTGTAAAGTTCGATTAGAATATAAATCTGGACTTATTAAAGAAAATATGACGATACCTTCTCCATAAGAATTTAATAGCCCAATAGCATTTCCTTGTACCTTTTGATTGTCTATAACACCTTCATACATACCTTCTACTGATGTGTCGGATAATTTTTTAAGGTTGTTTTTTAGACGAAGTGTAACTCCTCCTTCTTGTAAGCCTAATTTCATGTTATCTTGTAGCTCTTTTAAGTTCCTAGTGGGATGCGTAGTAATTGCTACTAAGCCGGCTTCTTCCTGAGATCCCATAATAAAAACTTCTTCTACTTCTTGTCCAACCCAGTTTGTAGGGATGTCAAAAGTTACTCCTTCTTCTTTGTATTCCACACGACCTGTTAATTGCCCGTATATACCGCTAGAAATTATCATGATGATATATATAAGTTTTTTCATTTTTGTTTATTGTTGACATTGTGTTGCGTTGGCTATCATTTCGGTAGTGGGGTTATATCCGTTGTTTAGGATATCAATTTCCTTTTGTTCTTGTACGGCAAGGGAAGCATAATTAGATAATCCACAATAATTGGTCAATATCGGATTGGTGTTAATCTCAAAGCTTGTCGCGACATTGTTTAGATTTTCTAGTGCAATGTTTGTTAGGTTATCGTTATTATTCAATGAAATAGTATTTGCAGTCTCTATAGTATTTAAAATAATTGATGACATATTATCGTTATTGAAAATGGTCAATTCAGCTACATTTGTTAGGCTGTTAAATCCACTTATTGTTTCTAAAATATCATTGTTTCGAAATTGTAAGTTTAAATTTTCTGTAGCTTCACTAAGGCTATTAAAACCGTCAATTTTAATGAGTGAATCATTACCTAGAATACTTAAATAATCGGTTACGGTCGTTAAGTTGTTAAACCCTGTAATTTCCGAAAGCATGGGATTTGAAATGATTGCAATAGTGCCTATATGTGATGATAGCACATCAAAATTCAGGGAAGTAAGGTTCTCATTGTTCGCAATATTAAAATATTCTTTGACGATTGCTAGATTTGGGAAATTAACAGTCGTTAAATCATCATTATAAGTAACTCTTAGATCTTCACCAATTTCTGTAAGGTTGCTTAATCCATTGAAATTGTTAAGGCTTGTAAAATTTATGTTTAAAGTTCCAGTGATTTTTTCAATGTTTTGTAGTGAATCTATATTGGTAATCATAGGCAATTTTGATATATAAAGATTTCCTGGGATTTCTTTAATAGCTTCAGGAAATCCGTCTAAGTTTGTTATTAATGGAAGATCAGCTAGAAAAAACCTTCCTGTTAATTCAGTAATGTTTTGAAGTCCATCGAGGGAGATTAATGAAGGATTGTCATCAATAACGATACTACCTGCTTTTTTGAGATTTTTGAGATGTTCTATAGTTTCGAGAAAGTTATTACTAGTGAGCATAACCCCTAGCTCTCCAACACTTGTTAAATTCTCTAAGCCTTCGAGATCAATAAAGTTATTCCTAGAAAACCACAAACCACCGTCTATTTTGTGAAGTGTTTTTAATTGATTGGATCTAGGATTTTCTATTTGACCTACAAAAAAATTACCGGCAATTCTAGTATATCCATTACTCTCGAAATTATCTAGATCCGCTTGTGAGGAGATCGACAGATTACCTTCCCAAACTTTTTCATAAATACTAAATTTTTTTAAATCCGAAAGACTAGTAAGATCATTGGTATCTGTACTGCGTATTTTCCAGTAATAGGTTTCTCCCGCTATCAAGTGGTCAATAGTGTACGTTTCTTCATTAATAGCACTTGCTATTGTTTGTAGTTGCGTTGGATCTTGATCTAATAGAATTTCATAAGTCAACGGATCTCCATCAGGATCTTCTCCTTTCCAAGAGAGTGTAATGTCTACAAATTGTTGTAGTTCTTCATCATTTGTTGGCCCTAAAAGTGTTGCTTTTAGTGGTGCTTTATTCTCTGTTTCTAGCTCTTGGGAAGGTAACTGCTCATCATCATTTGAGCAGCTACTACTTATAATCAGGGCCATTGTCAATACATAATAATATAGTGTTTTCATGAGTGTTTTCTTTTGCGAATTTTAGTAAGATTATAGTCTGCATTCCTCTCTAGTAGAGATCATTTCTGTAGTGGGGTTGTACAGATTTCCTTCAGTGGTGATTTCTTTTTGTTCTGTAAGTGCGATACTAGCATAGCTTGCTAAACTGCAATAATCAGTTAATAATGGGTTAGCAGTAATCTCAAAATTGTCGGTGACACTTTCTAGATTTCCCATTTGAATATTGATCAGATTATCATTTTCGTTTAATTCTATTTCTTGAACATTTAGAAGTTTATTAAAATTTATCTCTTTTAACATTATGTTCTTAGAAATCTTTAATTCTTCTAGTGTTGTCAAATTTTGTAAACTTTCAATATTTGTTAATAGAGGATTATTAATAATAAATAAACCTAAACCTTCGGATATTTCGCCAGTAATGTTCTCAAAACCATTTATGTTGGTTAAAATGTTATTAGATTGGATAGATATATTTCCTCTTACTACAGTTAGATTTTCAAAATTTATTTCAGTGATTTTACCAATGTTAATTAATCTTAAAGAATTAACAGATTGAAAATTATTCAAACCTACAGAACTTAAGTTAGATTCGTCACCTATTACTAACGATCCACCCGTCGCTTGCAAGTTTTGTAATCCATCTAAGTTTGTAATATTTCCATTTCCTGTTATATATATATCATTGCTAACATATAGCAGATTTGATAATGGGGACAGATTTGTTAAAGTGGTATTGCTCTGAATTGAAATATATCCTTCCATAGACTGATTGATGTTTTCAACTCCTTGTAAGCTAGATAGTAATGGGTTTGCTTCAATAAAAACACTTTTTTCTAGTTTTTGAATTTTACTTAATCCTGTTATATTTTTTAAAAAATCATTACTTCTTATACTAAGGTCTCCTTTTAATATTTCTAAATTGTTTAACCCATCAAAATTAGAAAAGTTAGTGTCTTTTATAAAAAGAGAACCTTCTAGTTTGTTAAGTGTTTTTAAATCATTGCTTTCTGATTTTGTAACATTAGCAATTGATAAATCACCAATTATTTTGGTATAACCATTGGCGGCAAAACTTTCTAAATCTTCGTTAGAAGTTATGGTATAATCTCCTTCGAAGATATTTTCATAAATATTAAATCCGTTAATGTCAGATTCACTGATTAATCCATCGGGATCCTTACTTATAACTTTCCAATATATGGTTTCTCCTGTAGTTAAGAAATCTATGGTATAACTTTCTTGTTCAATTCCTTCGACCAACACTTCGAGCTGATTAGATCTTTTTCCTAACAAAAGATCATAGGTTAATGAATCGTTATCAGGATCTTCTCCTTTCCAGCTAAGCGTAATATTTAGAAATTGTTGTACTTCTGCTCCATTAATTGGTCCTAAAAGTTTTGCTTCTAATGGAGCAGTATTGGTCCCTTCTTGTTCTGTGTTGATAATAGTTTCGTCATCATTAGAACATCCTATGAGGAATAAGGCTAGTATTATTATAAAAGTGTGTCCTGTTTTCATTTGTTTATATTTATTTTTTCTAAGGTCAAATGGAATTCACCAGTAATCATTTTGGGTGATATTAACTTACTTTTTGTAGTTCATTTCATCGCTGTTAATTAAGAAATTTGTCTGGTGTGATGTGATAGATGTCGTTTACAGCATTTCTTCCTGATCCTCCGGTTGCACCTCCTATAATTACGATGGTATTTCTAAAAGCTGTACTGGTAAAATTTACTGCTTGAAACCCAATATTGTCACTTGACAAGAACCATTCTTTACCATCATTAGAATACCAGGCATCTGTAATTGGGGGATTTAGATGGGTGTCGTTATAACCACTAAAAAGCCATAGTTTACCGTCTAAAACTGCACAAGAATGTTGAAATCGTAATCTTCCAAAAGCTGGTTCGTTTATTTCTTCCTGCCAATTTTCTCCATTTGTAGAACTAAATACCCCTGATCCGCGACCACCAATTTTCCACATTTTGTCATTAAAAACAACAACATCAAAAGAGGCTGCACCAAAATTAGCACTGTCTGTAACGAGTGTCCAATTAATTCCATCCGCAGATTTCCATACTTCTTCTCTACTAAAACTTATAGTTACATCTCGACCGCCAAACACCCATATATGATTATCATATACTAAAGCTCTGTGACCATACCTTGGAGCGAAGGTTGGATTTGCATTTTCTTGTATCCAAGTATCACCATCTTCACTACTCCAAATATCATTCAGTTCGTTTCCGCTACTATATGCTGCGTTGCCACCAATAATCCATATTTTATTATTGAAAACTACTGCACTATGCCATAAGCGAGCTGTAAATTTTGGTCCCGTCGTTAGTTCTGTCCATTCTTTTCCATTTTCAGAAACCCATACGTCATTATATCGAGCACCTCCAGTACTTAAACCGCCTCCAATAAGGTAGATTTTATCATTAAAAATAAGAGTAGCGTGACTATCTCTATCCGGAAAAGGAGGTTCTTGATTAGAATAATTAACGGTAGTGTTTTCTATGGTTCTGAATGAAAATGTTTCTGAAGTACTTTTTGCTCCTTTGTCATCTGTTGCTTCTATATACCATTGATGAGATTCATCAATGCCCCCACCTGGCCAATTGAACTGATTTTCTGTTAGGTTTCCTGCATATTGTACGAAACTTTCATCTCCAGATTTAATGAATACGGAATAGGTTATTGGGTCATTTTCATTGTCAGAAGCAGCTTGCCAAGAAAGTGTGATTTCTACATCGTTACTATTAGAATTGTTTTCTGGGACTATTAACAATGCTTCGGTAGGAGCGGTATTTGGTTGTTCATCAATTGTAAAACTAAAATCACTGGTAGTTGTTAACCCATCGGTATCCTTGGCGGTAACACTTCCTTCATAGTTCGTGTTATAAGATAAATTGTCTATTTGGTACGATGTGTTTTCTTCATTGGTCCGGATATTTTCAGAATTTAATACAATATCATAAGTTACCGGGTTTCCTTCAGGGTCAGTTGCTTCAGTCCAAGAAATAGTAACATCATTATTTATTATTTCTGTAGTTACTGTAAAATTAGCTGGCGCTTGATTCGTTGTGGTAGAATCGTCATTGCTACAACTAATTAAATAGCTAGCAATAATTAGAAGAAGTATTTTTTTCATTTTTGACATGGCTTATAATTATATAGCTAAGGTCTAAAATGAAGTGATGCTGCGAATCAGTAATATGTTGTAAATGTGAATACTAGGGTAAACCCTGAGTTTTTTAATTGGTTAAGAAATAAAACCCATATTCATAGCATTTTTTATAAGTCCAGCTGCATTTTTAACTCCAAATTTTTGCAACAAATTGTTTCGATGACTTTCTACAGTTTTAATACTAACTACTAATTTTTCTGCAATTTCTGCATTTGTCATTTCATCGCTGATAAGCTGTAGTATTTCTTTTTCGCGTCTAGTTAATTTTGGAATACTTTTTTTTGATTGAGGCGAACCAATACTATCATTTAATAAAATAGTTTCTACAGAACGAGGTAAAAATGTTTGATCATTCATAACGGTCTTAATCGCGTCTACCAGTTCTTCTTGTGTAGTGTTTTTTAGAAGATATCCTTTGGCTCCGCTTCTTAGCATGTTTTTTATAAAACCAGGTTCTGTGTAATTACTAACACCAATAATTTTAATAGTGGGATATGTTTTAGAGAGCTCACCACATATTGCTATCCCATTATCATTTTTAAGATTAATATCTAGAAGTAATACATCAGGAGTTTCTTTTTCAAAAAAATCATAACAGTTTGCTTTATGCGTAAAACTGTTAATTACAGAGATTTCAGTTTCTAATTTTAACATGGATTCTAATCCTTCTATGATCATTTGATGATCGTCTAAAATGCATATTTTAATCATGAGATTTTCGTACTAGTTAGGTAAGGAATAGTAATGATAAAAGCACTGCCATCATTTCCTGAGTTTATATGTAGATTACCTTTTAAGAAAGAAACCCGTGACGCAATATTTTGCAAGCCAATTCCATTTTTGACATTTTGAGTATCAAACCCTTGGCCGTCATCTTCTACAGTTATTTCTAAGGATTCCTCGGTATTGTTTAGCTGAACTAAAACTTCGGTAGCTTTAGCATGTTTAGCGATATTATTTAATAGTTCCTGAATGATTCGGTATATAGCAGTTTCTTTCTCACTATCAAAAGAAGAAGGGTTTCCGAAATCTTGAAAATCAATAGTAAAAGGATTTGTTTGTTGTATTTTATTACAATACTGTTTGATCGCTTCTAACAAGCTGAAATTATGCAAGGATGGAGGTGCTAGATTATGTGAAATTCTACGAACCTGATCAATTGCATTATCTAGCATGCTTATGGCTTGGATATGCGTATTTGTTTCGGTCTCTGAAAATGCTTTTTTGTTTAAAGAATTCATTTTAAATTTTATGACCGATAAATCACCATTAATACCATCGTGTAAGTCTTGAGCTAACCGTACTCGTTCTTTTTCTTCACCTGAGACCAAAGCTTCTAGTTTTATAATTTCTTGCTGTTTCTGAAGGTTCTCAATTTCTTGTTGTTTTCTCTTTTGTCTTTCTTTGTTGAACCAAAAGGTAATGCCTAATACTAATGCTAAAATACCTCCAGTAATTGACCATAAAGTGATTTGTCGTTGTTTTTTGATTAAATCTAATTCTTGATCTTGAATCTGAATTTTCTGTTCTGCAATTTCTCTTTCTTTTTTCTCGGTCTCGTATTTGATTTCTAATTGATTAACATTATTTAATACACTTTCATTGATTATACTATCATTTAAGGTGTTGAATTGTTCAAGGTTTTTTAAGGCATTTTTGTAATTAGAATTTCTTTTATATAGCAGATATCCTGACCTATACATCTCTCTTTTTGATTTTTTGGATGCAGATTTAATAGAAATACCTTTTTTAAATAAAGTTTCAGCTCTATTAAAATTATTGTTGTCAATTTCTAACAATACTAGGTTAGCAATAGTTAAAATTAAATTTGAATTAAAATTGTTTTCGATTTGAAGTTCATAAGATTTGTTTAAATAATAAATACTACTATCTATCTTTTTTTCTTCTCTATAAATATTTCCAATTTCAGTAAAGTTAAGAGCTAGTCCCCATTTCTTATCAATCATTTTATTTAATTTAATTGATTTTCGATAGTATTTTAAAGCGCTATCTGTTGCTTTTTTTTCACTAAAAATTGAACCTAGACCATAATATACATCACTTAAACGATTAGGATTTTTTTCTCCTTTATGAATTTTTATTGCTTTTCTATACGTTTGTATCGCTTTGTTATATTGTTTTGTGTTTTTATAGATTATTCCTATTGAATTTAAGACAAAACCTATGCTATCAATATTGTCATTTTTTTCATAAATAGTGATTGCTTTTTGGTATTGTTCTAAAGCCTTAGGGTAATCTCCCATCTCGCTGTAAATAACACCCAACTGGAAGGCAGCGTTTGCTATATTCTTTTCGTTGTTTTCTTTCTCCGCAAATACTTTAAATGAATTCATTTGGCTAAGCGCTAATTCTAAATTCCCTATCGTTCTGTTTATAACAGCTTTTCGATAAGAAGTGTATACTAAGCCTCTCTCATCATTAAGTTTTTTGTAAATGGCATGAGATGAATCTAGATGTTGTAGCGCTTTTTTAGAGTCAGTATACATTGTAAGCCAACCTATTCTTCCGTGAGCTTTGGCAATAATTGAATCATTTTTTTTAGTATTCAGGATATTGTATAAACTATCAAGTTCTTGTGCAGGAGTAGAAAAAGAAGATAATAATAAGAATACGATTAAATAATGTTTTATTATTTTTAATAAATGGATCATACTCAAAAATATCGAATTTAAATCATATGGTTATCAGGGGATTAATTGCTTGTTAAAAACTAGGGTTTACCCTGGTTTTTTCTTTTTTAAGTATCTTGCTTAGTATATGTTGTTTTTATGAAGAAATATTTTTTAATTGGATTAGGTGTTATTGCTTTAATAGTCATTCTTAGAATGAATTCTAAAGGAAAACAATTAACTAACCATGTTAAAGGAATCATAGAAAACACAATCTCAACACCTAGTTATATTAATGAATTAGGAGATTCTATTAGTACCAGAGTTGAACTTCCGAAAGGATATAAAAGAAAAGCATATCCAAAAGGTTCTTTTCAAGAATATCTTCGTCATTATCAATTGAAAAAACACGGTTCTCCTATTATAAATTATGATAATACTAGATACTTTGCACAGAATTGGCATGATGCCATTTTAGAAATTCCTGTTCCTGCTAATGGATTGCAACAATGTGCGGATGCTTTAATGAGAATGAGAGCAGAATATCTCTGGGATGCAAATAGAAAAGATGACATAGGATTTAATTTTACTTCGGGACATTATTGTTCTTGGGAAAAGTATGCAGAAGGTTTTAGACCTAAGATCCGAGGTAATAAAGTAACCTTTCATAAGACAGCTACCCCGAATTCTTCCAAATCAAATTTTTATAAATATTTGAATCTTGTCTATACGTATGCGGGGACGTTATCTTTGCATACAGAATTACCAAAAGTAAAAATAAAGGATTTGACTATTGGTGATATGCTAGTAAACCCAGGAACTCCTGGTCATATAGAAATAATAGTAGATGAAATAGTAAATGATCAAGGGCAGAAACTATTTTTGTTAGCACAAGGAAATACACCAGCACAGAATGTATGCTTGCTTAAGAATTTTGAAGATACTGATATTTCTCCTTGGTATCGATTTGAAGAAAATACTACTATTTATACTCCTAGTTATTATTTTGAAAAAGGTGTGTTTATACGATTTAAATAGTTAATTGTTGTATTTGTGATTTCTGCGAAACTAAATTCATATCTACTTATTTATTACAAATAATAAGTAGATATATATACTACGTTTGCATTGATCTAATAAATATTAAATATGAAGAAGTTTGTTTTAAAAAGTTTAACTATTATTATAGTTCAATTGTTAATTTCTTGTGGGTCTGATGATGATCAAACTTCAGTTTTAACAACTCTAAAAGGGCGGGTGTATGATGTAGAAAGAAAGGTTGATGTTAAGGATTTTAAGCTAGTTTTAGGAACAATAGATTGTAGGTTCTCTAATTCTCTAAACGGCTGCTTTACCGATCCAGTTGACTCTGTTTGGACAGATGAAAAAGGTAATTATTCTATAACTTATAACCATGTTTTAGGGAAAAAATATAATCTTCTAAAACAATATTACGGGACATCATATTATACTGAAATAATTCAAAAAGATAGTATTATTCCTGGTAAGGAAAATATAAAAGATGTTGATGCTTGGTATCCGGTTATTTTAGCATTGAATTTGAAAATTAGAAATAATAATAATGAACCTTTGACAGTTGGTAATGGTATTGTTGATAATGATAATATCTCTTATTCGTTTGGGACACAAAATATATTTGAACAAGAAAAGGATACTCTGATTTATTTGAGAACAAAACCTAATTCAGATATTGAGGTGAGATTTACATATTCTACTGGAAATTTTAATGAAGATTTTCATCATTATCGTGAAATTGCTCAAACGAACTTAGCAGATACACTTAGATTATCTTATACAATAGATTGCTCAACTTTTTAGTTTATGTATTTAGTTTTTGTAGAGAGTAGTATCTTTGCCTGCTATGAGTAGGATTTTAACCAAACAAGAACTTCATAATCTAGCAATGAATATTGTTGGAAAAGAATTAGAAAAAAAGGGTTTCGAGTTTATTGCTATTAATAGTAAGTTAGGGAAACATCCACAGTTTGTATGTATTGATACATCGAATCAACGATATTTTGTAATTGTAAAAGCTATAGCATATCCAGATAATCCGCATAATTATGATATGGTTTGGATGGAAGCGTTTAAAAAGCATGCCAGAGAACAAGAAGCGAAGGTTTTTTATGCAGGTGTAGGACTACAAAATTCTGAAAACCCAAATAAGCCGGTTTTTTTAAATGAAGCATATGCAATGGAGTATGCTGGATTACAAGTAATAGAAACTCATCTCAATTAAATAATATGATTCGTAATTTCCTTTTTTTACTTTTGGTGATATGCTTGTTTTCATGCAATAAGGAGCCAGAACAGCATTTGAATTATACCAACGGAAATGCATTTGGAACTACCTTTTCGGTTCAGTTTATTGATTCAAAAAAAATAGATCTATCAAAATCATATGATAGTATAGTAACGGTTATTAATACCTCTATGTCTACCTATCAAAATGATTCTGATATTTCTAAAATTAATCAAGGAGATGCTACAGTTACTATTGATGATCATTTCCAAACTGTATTTAAAGCATCTAAAAGAATTCATAAAGAAACAAATGGAGTTTTTGATCCTACCGTTGGAGTTTTAGTAAATGCGTGGGATTTTGGACCAGAAGGTAAAATAGTAGCATTAGATAGCATTAAAATAGATAGTTTATTGGTTTCTGTTGGACTCGATAAGGTTACTTTACAAAAGGATAAGGTTATAAAACAGCATAAGAATACTTTTATTGATTTTAATGCATTAGCAAAAGGATACACTGTAGATGTATTTGCAGATTTTCTAGAATCAAAAAAAATAGAAAACTATTTGGTTGAAATAGGAGGAGAGATCAGAGGAAAAGGCAGTAATTTAATCAAAGAGCAATCTTGGAGAATAGGAGTAGAAGATCCTAATTTTGATCAAACGCAATCTTATAGCAAAGTTATTTATTTAGAAGATCAAGCCATGGCAACTTCTGGTAGTTATCGCAAATTTAAGGTTGATGAACATGGAAACAGATATGCACATATTATCGATACAAAAACAGGATATCCTCATAAATCTAATCTATTAAGTGTTTCTGTATTGACAGAAAAATGTATGGATGCCGATGCGTATGCTACAGCATTGATGTCTATGGGCTTAGAAAAATCTATAGCGTTTTTAAAAACTCACCCTAAGCTAGAAGTGTATTTTATTTATGAAGATGATCATAAAGAATTGAAAACACTTAACCTGAATGGTTTTCCTGAAAACTAAATTCAACTATTTAACCAGTTTTTAAAATCACTAGTTTTTTGTCTGCTAACAATAAAATCCTGATCTCTGGGATTTAGAATGCCTAATTTAACCCGATGGTTGAAATAGGAGTCTATCTTCTGAATTGAATTTTTAGAGATGATTTGACCACGATTTATTCTATAGAATTGATTGGTGTCTAATGATTCAAATAGCTGATCCATAGTCTCATCAATAATAAACCTTTTATCCAGAGTGACACCAAAAGTGATACTCTCTTGAGAATAAAAATATAACAGATTGGCTATTTTAATTTGTGTAAAACCATTTCCTTCTTTAACCAATATACCTTCTCTTTTAGTAGTAGTTTGCATACTACCAAGAAGTTTTTTTAGAATAGATGGATCAACTGCAGGTTGTTTATTAGATTTTTTAAACTTATCCAATGCGTGATTTAATTCCTCTTGTTGGATCGGTTTTAACAGGTAATCTATGCTATTAACCTTAAATGCTTGGATAGCATATTGATCAAAGGCTGTAGTAAATATGATAGGTGAATCAATATCTATTTTTTGGAAAATTTCAAAACTTAATCCATCAGCTAATTGAATATCCATAAATACTAAGTCGGGTGATTTATTTTTATGAAACCATAGTACAGCATCTTCTACCGTATCAATGATGTCTAATAATTCATAATCAAATTTTTCAGCTTTCAGCTTATTTTGCAATTGGTTCGCTGCTCGTGGTTCATCTTCAATAATCAGTATCTGCATAATTGTTTTTTTGATCAGATGATTTTAATAATGGAAGGGAAACAATAAATTGGTTTCCATCGTTTTTTATTTCAATAGGTTCACTAGAGATTAACCCATATCGTTTTTCAATGTTTTTTAACCCAACTTTGGTGGATGGAACTTTAGTAGATTTTGGTTGAATCTTATTTGTTATATATAAAGAGTTGTTCTCAACTTTTACTGATATGATGAGTGGCTTTGATTTAGAAATTACATTATGCTTTATTGCGTTTTCTAATAAAAGTTGAAGACTCATCGGTACTATCATCATATTTAATGAGGTTTCTGGAATATCCCAATGCACTGTTAGGTTTTCGCCAAACCTTTCTGACTGTATGTGGATATATGATCTGGCGAATTTTAATTCATTTCTTAGTGATGTCAAATTTGCATTCCCAGATTCTAATATAAATCTATAGACATCAGATAATTTATCTACAAATTCCTTAGCATCTTCTTTAGAGTTTTGATCAATGATATCTCTAAGTGTATTTAAAGTGTTAAATAAGAAATGTGGTTGTGCTTGATTTCTAAGTGTATCCAACTGTGCCTGTACAATCATTTGTTTTGCTTGTTCCTCATCTCTTATAGATTTCTTTAGCCGGACATAAAAATAAATAGCCTCATATATCGCCATAGTCATAGTGCTAATCAAAATTACAGGGACTAATACTTTAGCTCTTGATAAAGGATTGTAGTTTAATCCCCAAATAAAAGATAATATCATATTGCCGAATACATCAACTAAAAAAACAGTGCTAACAATAGAAATAAAGAACAAAAAAATACGCTTCGAATTATCTTTAAAATCGGGGAGTCTTTTTCGTAAAAAAATCATGATGGCACGAATAATAAACCAATCACAGGTAGAAAAGAAAAGGGATACACTCCAACTAATAATAGCTTCACCAAAAGGAAGTCGAACGAATGAATTACTAAATAGGTAATCTGTAATGAAACTAAGGATTAAAATTCCGATGATAATAAACCAAAAGTCATCAAAACCTAAGTATTTTATGCGCTTCTTTTTATTAATTAGCATATTGGTTTAGTTATAGTTTAAGTAATGGGATACCTTGCTTGGCTTGATAAAAAGTAAACCCAATCCATCCAGCATATAGCAATCCAAAAACAAGTACTGTGATGATTTGTTTTTTATTAGAAACAGTCCATTTTTTAGACAGCCATAATGCGAATAACGGAATTATTTGTATACCGTGCAATCCAAAAAAATGCGCTACTCTAAGATCTCCACTAATAGTACTCCAATTGACTAATGGAAGACCAGCGCCACCATCTGCTGTACCAACATTATGAGCCATCTGCGAAATCATTTGACCACCTATCCAGCTTCCGAAAAATACAATTAACCAACCCATCAGAATAGCATACTGAATAGATCTGGGAGTATTTAACTTTAATCGTAAAGTATCAATAATGAACAATATCATCAGTAATATATTGATTCCAATTAATAATCCCATAGCTAGGAATAACATTCCATCAAATAGCGTTTCTTCGTTATAATGGGATCGTACTCCTCTTGATCCCTGATATACAATGATTGCTAGTTCAATTAATAGTGTCCAAACAACTAGATTGTTTATAATATTTTTTTTCCTTTTAGAATATGGATACAGTGTTATCAAATATCCAACTGTTAGGGTATAGATACCAATGGAGATAGAAAATTTTAAGGGTTTGATCCAAACATTAACTCCCATTAAGGTTCTGTCATCAATTAAAACTCCAGATAGACAAAAAATTGCGGTTATAAAGTATATGATGACTGCCCAATATAATATGAGGTTTTCTTTTTTTACTTCTTTGAATATTTGATTTAGATGTTTCATGATTTATTTTGTTTGATTGATTTGATGATTAAGAAGAGTAGAAGTCCAATTGGTCCTAACATAAATGTTCCAAAAAGACAAGGTGCTATTAGCAGTTGATGTATTCCAATCTTTTTATTTTGATCTAGTATCCACATACCTACCATTAGATCAAAAGCTAGATAATGTACCCAACCAGCAAGTACTGCGTTTTCTTCAGTAAATAAGGCCATCACGGAAGCTAAACTTCCGAAATCCATGCCTCCACCAATTTGTATTGCCTGAAAAATATAAAAGGCGTAAATCAGGGAGAGTGCTATGGGAATTATTTTGAAGTCAATTAAGAATCTGGTTATTTTCCATTTAGGTAGTAGTATCATTAGTACCCACATTGGCATAGCAATCATATTAGCTATAGAAAAAGTATCTGCGGTAGTCATATTTGTTTAGTTTTAGTTAATAGCCTTATTAAATGATGACTCGAATATCTAGAAATTAAGAAGGAAATGAAATGATTTAATTTTCAATCGTCGTCATTTTATGTTGAATTGTAACATAGGTCGTTAATTCATAACCTAACATTGGGAAGTATGAAAGAAATTAAATTGATACTATAACAATCAAAATGTTACATAGAGAAAATGAATAGGCACTTTTACTCATTGAGAACGGGTGTTCTCTCATTTATACTTTTGATTTTTTCAGGTCTTAGTTAATTTCAATTTTGATAAGTAATATCTGCCTTTTTAGAACAGTATGAAGTTTCTAGAACATTATACTTCTGATATAAAAATGGAACAAAAGTTGTTACAGGTATTATCTAGAAAAAACTAACTAAACTTATATCATCAATATGGGGTACAATGATGAGATTAAAATTTTCAACGGTATATTACATGGTAACAATGAAATTTTAAAAGATTTTTATAAAAGGAATTTTATCATAATTAAAAGTTTTATTATCAAAAATTCTGGAACAGAAAAAGACGCTGAAGATATATTCCAGGATGCTCTTGTTATTCTGTATCAAAAAATAAAAAATGATTCTTTAGTGCTCGACTATTCTATACATACATATTTTTATGGGATTTCTAAAAATATTTGGATGAGAAGGTTAAGTAAGTTGAAAAAAGTTTCTTGTTGCGGACGGATAAATGACCTTGTGTCGGATACAAACTTTTCTATAATAGATAATATAGAACAAAGAGATCGTGAATCGTTATATAGAAAATATCTCTTAAATCTTAATTGTAAATGTAAAGATCTATTGTTTTTATTTTTTGATGGAAAGAGTATGAAAGAAATTGCTCAATTAACGAATTATACCGAAGGATATGTGAGAAAGCGAAAATTTGAATGCAAAAAACACTTAATGGAGTTGATAGCTAAAGATCCATTATATTCTGAACTTGGTAGTGATAAAAAATCTGATATAAAAAAAGATGTTTCTTGATAGATATTTCTTTAAGCCTTATAACAAACGGGAAGTATTTCTCCAGGAGCTAGGCAGTATTTGATTACTTCTTCTTTAGATAATTCATTGGTATAATCAACCTCATTAACTTTAAAACCAATAGAACGTAGTTTTTCAAAGTAATCTCTTCCGTAGACTCTTACATGATCATATTGACCAAAAATTTGAGCACGTTCTTTAGGATCAGTAATAGTATTGTCTTCAAAAGTAACCGCTCTATTAAGATCTTGCGGGATTTGAAGGATAGCCATACCTCCAGGTTTTAGAACTCTTAGTAATTCTTGCATCGCCTTAGTGTCATCAGGAATGTGTTCTAAAACGTGATTACAAAATATGATATCATATTGATTACTATCAAATGGGAGGTCACAAATATCTGCTTTTACATCTGCTAATGGAGAGTTAAGATCTGTAGTAGTATACTCTAAGTTTTTTAAATGTCTAAATTTTTTATAAAAAGCCTGTTCAGGAGCAAAATGTAATACTTTAGCTTTAGCAGTGAAAAAATCAGTTTCATTTTTTAAATACAACCAAAGTAATCGATGACGTTCTAGAGAAAGGGTAGAAGGTGAAAGAACATTGTCTCTTTGATTTCCATATCCATATGGTAAAAACTTAGAAAAACTTTTTCCATCGATAGGATCTGTAAAAGTATTTCCTTTCAGGAATATAGAGATTATAGGTCTTACAGCATAACTCAAACGAATTAATAAAGGCCTAGGAATTGTGTTTAATATAAACTTGAAGAGTTTTTTCATGTTTGGAAAAAAACTAAACCGCTAATAATTCTTGTCTAAATGCATCTTCTTCATCAGATTCTATACCTAATGCCTGATAAATATATTTAAACGTAGAAAGAATTTCGGGCTTACCATCTATAATAGCTACATCGTGCTCAAAATGAGCACTTGGTTTACCATCTGCAGTAAGTATTGTCCAGCCATCTCTTAATTGCTTTATACGGTGTGTTCCCATATTAGTCATAGGTTCTATTGCTACTACCATTCCTTCTACAAGTTTTTTACCCCTTCCACGGCGACCGTAATTAGGCATTTCTGGATCTTCATGCATTTTACGCCCTAATCCGTGCCCCACTAATTCTCTTACCACACCATATCCTGCTTCTTCGGTAAATTTCTGAATTGCATACCCAACATCACCTACACGTTTTCCAACTTTTAATTCGGCAATACCTTTATATAGTGACTCTTTGGTAATCTTGAGTAGGTGTGCAACTTCTGGAGTTATTTCTCCTACGGGAAAAGTATATGCATGATCACCATAAAATTCATTTTTAATGGCTCCACAATCTATGGAGATGATATCTCCTTCTTCTAATGGAGTATTATTAGGAATACCATGTACTACTTGAGCATTCGGACTCATACATAAAGTGTTAGGAAAATCATATAATCCTAAAAACCCAGGAATAGCTCCATGATCTCTAATAAACTCTTCTGCTAGTTTATCTAATTGAAGTGTAGTTACTCCTGGTTTAACTTCCGGAGCAAGCATTCCAAGTGTTTTAGAGACAATCAGGGCACTCTCGCGCATTAATTCAATTTCTTCACGTGTTTTAGTAATGATCATAATATCCTCATTAAAGATGGCAAATTTACAAAGAATATTAGGATTCAGTCAATTGATCAAGTTTTAATCTCTGATAAGAATTCCCATTTTAGTGCTCTTAGGATGATAGTTTTATAGAATTTTTAAATCAACATAGGATTAATTTTATATAAAATATGCTCTTTTTATAAAAAAATGTTGCGCTGTAAAACCCTGTTTTACTTAAGTTTTTTGCGAAAAAATCAGAAGCACTTTAAAAAAAATAAAAAAATACGCAGCGTTTTTATTTTTTCAGGTTTAATAGATAGAAAACACATTATAATATTCATTTAAAAAAGTAAACCATGAAAAAATTATTGATTTGTATAGTAGGATTAGGATTAATGGTAAGTTGTGCCGTAGAGGATATGGATGATAACGTATCGATCCAGAATAGCGATAAAGAAAATTTTGAAATGTATCATAGTTTGGATGGAGCGATGGATAGTTTTGATCTAATTTCTGAGTCGGCTTTTAATGAGGTGCAAAGTTCTTCAAAGAGTTCTAAAAGTAGTTGTGTATCTATAGAATTGTTGGTGTCTAATGAAGAGACTCCATTATCAGGTTTCGAGGAGTATGATTATTATAGTAAAATGATTTTGGATTATAGAGAAGAACAATGTCAATTTGATGATTGGAGTGGTAAACTAGAATACTATGTGGCTGGAGTGTTCAACGAGCAATGGAAGGATTCTACTGTGTTTAAAAATGTTAGGGGAGATGAAGGTTATACATTTGATGGTTATAGAGTTGCTGAACAAAATTCAGCATTGAGTACAGAAACAACGAAGGTTTTTGATGTTGTTATTGATGGGGTAATTACTGAACCTAATGGTGATTCGTATCGTTATACGACAAATAGGAATTTTACATTTGAAAATAGATTTTCGACGGATGAGGTTGTTATTTTAGAAGAATCTTCTTTAGTAGAAGGTATAACACAAACATATTTTATGAAATCAGAATCTGTAGAAAATGAACCGTTAGTATATAAAGTGGCTTGTTTTAATAGATTGAATTTCTTGAGATATCCAGTTCAAGGATCTTTAGATTTCACTAGTAGTTTTGGTGTTAATTTTAATATTGATTTCGGAGATGGAGCTTGCGATAAAGAGGTTGTACTAACCGGAGATAATGGAGAGTCTATTGTTTTTGATTTATAATTGATAGTTTAGTTAAATTTTAAAAACCGTCTGCAAAATATTTGCAGGCGGTTTTTTATGTCTTTTGATTTAGTTTTAAAAGAAATATAAGGTTACTGATTGATTAGATTAGAAAAAGTATATCCTATTAAAGTTTTATGGTAAAGTTGTTATATTTTCTTAGTAAGTGTCTTACAGGTGCGTTGAATATTTTTTTAGAACCTTGTAAAAGAGGTTCGTATTTTCTATTAAAAATATGGTCTTATAGTTTATTTGGTTTATGCATTAGAAAGTCTATTCTATCTTTGAAGTTCTAATACATAGATAGGGTTTACTCAGCAGTTCTGTAAAGTTGAGTAGAGGTGTTTTTTATATTAGAGTACTTTTATGAGGATCCGGTTTTTCTATATTGAAATTTTATTCCACTTAGACGATTGAGAGATTATCAATTTCTTTATTTAGTACATCCTTTTCCAGTAATAATATATACATCATCTTCTTTAGTTAATTTAAGATTTAAAGATATTGTTAGCTTTTTCAATATTTGTGGGATCCTATCATTATTAAAGGATCCAGAATAATTACAGTCTAATATATTACGATTTTTTAATAAGATTTTGGCATCATAATTATTTCCAAGGTCATTAATGATTTCGTTTATGGTAGTATTTTGATAAAATAATTTCCCAGTTTTCCACGCAAATCGATTCGGAGATTTTTCTAATATCGAAATTCCTCTATCATCTATTCGTAAACTCTCCCCAGGAGCTAATATTTTCACTTCTTTTGTTTTATTATGAACTACTTTTGCAGATCCTTGGATTAAAGTCATTAAATCCGCTTCCGGGGCAGAATGCATAGCAAAAGAATTACCAGTAATTTGTACTTTACCGTGTTTTCCAAAAAGAATGAATGGTTTGTGTTCATCTTTTCGAATGTTTAAAAATACGGTACCCATAATATCAGCTCTGCGATACCCTTGTTTTGTTGCTGTAAAGTTTATCTTACTATTTTTTCTTACTACAATCGTACTAGAATCTGGTAGTGTATTGTATTTTGTTCTTTCTGTAAATGCATACTTGTCAGAAGCAGTATACGTTACTGTAATAACACCTTTTTCGATAATTTCGTCTTCTGGCTCCAAGTTAGTTACATCTATCTGTCTATTTTTAGGTTTCTTAGAAGATTGATCTGGATCTTCAGTTGGTTCATCTTTTGTAATGAGCGTAATATTAGTTTCTTTTTTTTCCGAGATAGAATCAAGAACTATAGTCGTAAGATTACTATTTTTATTTTTAGTAGTAGTTTCTGTATTGGTTGTTTCTATGTTAATGTCTGAAGTACTATCATTTTTAAAATAGTATATAGTAAACACGCCAATAATCATTAGAATTATGAAACCAGCGGTATACCAATAAAACAAATTTTTGTCATCGGATTTTTCTTGTACAGCATCAAAAATGAGATCAAAGCCATCTCCAGACGATTCCATAATGTCGTCTTTAAATTTTGTCTGCAAAAACTCTTTTAAAAGGTCTTTATCCTCTTTCATCAGTTTCTCATTTAGAGATTTATTGATATTTTTCTATTCCGATAGCTCTCATATTTTCTAAAAGCTTTTTCCTCGCTCTCGTATAGTTAGATCTAGATGTACTTTCTTTAATCTTCAATATTTTTCCTATTTCTTTATGCGAATATCCTTCAATGGCATATAAGTTTAATACATATCTATATTGTTCAGGAAGTTCATTTATTAGTGCTCTTAATTTATCTGCAGAAAGTTTTTTAGAAAAGTGATCTTTTTCAAAATCATCTAATTC
Source organism: Aquimarina sp. MMG015 (assembly GCF_018100855.1). Lineage (NCBI taxonomy): Bacteria > Pseudomonadati > Bacteroidota > Flavobacteriia > Flavobacteriales > Flavobacteriaceae > Aquimarina > Aquimarina sp. MMG015. Next base: position 14,146 of record NZ_JAGJEB010000011.1, on the reverse strand, counting down.
TTGTACTTCACTTTCTTCTATGGACTCTGAATTATCTATTAAAACTGTTTTTTTTCTCTTATGCCAATCATCAATAGCACAATTAACTACAATTCTTTCGATCCAACTTCCTAATGTACCATTATGTTTATATTTTTTTATGTTTTTAAAAACCTTGATAAATGCTTCTTGTACAATATCTTTTGCATCTGATTGATTTTTACAATAGCGAAAACTTACCGCAAGCATCCTGGGCATAAAAGTATTATATATTTTTTCCATAGCATTCCGGTCATTCTTTTTACAAGCTTTAACCAGTCTGTCTTGTTCTTCTTTATTCATGAATAAGGGTTAGTGCTTACTCTCATAAAACTTAACTGAGGATGTAGGATTTCGCTGCGTATAATTATTATAAAATTTATAATAATATATTAAAGATACTAAAATGAAATATTAGATAATTAGAATTTGAATTTCTTTCGTCTTATATAAGTGACGTTTTAGCTATGTTTTAGACTTACTAAGCGAAAATTGCTATTTAGAAGATAATTAATAAATAAATTTAAGGTATAATTTAAAAATCAGATAGTTATGAAGTATTTAAACCCTTTTTTTCAGATGAACTTTAACATATGTATTAGCTTTTTAAAAGATCTTGCACAAGGTTCGGCGTATGCATTAAAAAGATAAATTCAATATTAATTTTATTTTAAAATATTTAATTTATGTATTTAATGTTAAAAAATAACGCAAAAAAAGTATAAAGATGAGTATAAGAATTGCTAAACTCATCTTTATATTTTTATGTATTTACTATCTATTTCTTCAATAAAGATTTTTGTGTCATCGCTTTTGGTTGTTCTAGACCAATAAGGTCCAATATAGTTGGCGCAATGTCCCCTAAGACTCCATCTTCTATTTCAATTCCATCAGTATCAATTAATATAACAGGAACAGGATTTGTTGTATGTGCTGTATGAGGAGATCCATCTGGATTAATCATTGTCTCACAATTACCGTGATCCGCAATTAGTATAGTAGTATATCCATTTTCTAATCCACTTGTCACAACATCCTTTACGCATTGATCGACGGCTTCACAAGCTTTTATTGCTGCTTCCATAACTCCTGTATGACCTACCATATCCCCATTAGCAAAATTTAAACATATAAAATCTGTCTCACCTTTTTCTAATTCAGGAACTAATGCATCCTTTAGTTCATATGCACTCATTTCGGGTTTAAGATCATAAGTAGCAACTTTTGGAGAATTTCTAAGAATTCTGGACTCACCTTCAAATGGTTCCTCTTGTCCTCCAGAAAAGAAAAATGTAACATGAGGATATTTTTCTGTCTCTGCTATACGAATCTGTTTTTTGCCAGCTTTGGATAATACTTCGCCTAAGGTTTCTGTGATGTTGTCTTTATCATAAATTACATGAGTGTTTTTAAAGTTTTCATCATAATTAGTCATCGTAACATAATATAGAGAAAGCTTATGAGTATTATATTCATGCATGTCGGATTGAGAAAGCATTTCTGTGAGTTCACGACCACGATCTGTCCTAAAGTTAAAGAATATTACAACATCATCTGTTTTAATCGTGGCTACAGGAGCCCCTTTTTCTTCTATTACTATTGGTTTAATAAACTCATCAGTGATATCGTTATCATAGTTTTTTCGAATACTTTCAATAACATTATCAGTGGGTGTTCCTGTTCCATTAACAAGAAGGTCATATGCTAGTTTAACACGTTCCCACCTTTTATCGCGGTCCATAGCATAGTATCGTCCAATGACAGAAGCTAATTTTCCGGTAGATGTATCCATATAATCTTTAATTTCCTTGATATGATTTATTCCAGATTTTGGATCTACATCGCGGCCATCAGTAAATGCGTGTAAAAAAACATTTTCTAATCCTTCAGAATTGGCTACATCTAATAGTCCCTTGATGTGATTAATATGAGAATGAACGCCTCCGTCACTAACCAATCCTAATAGATGAACATTTCTATTATTCTCTTTAGCATACTTAAGGGCATCAATCAGGGTTTGCTCATTTTTTAATGTATCATTTTTGATCGCCATATTAATTTTTGCTAAATCTTGATATACTATTCTTCCTGCTCCAAGATTCATATGACCTACTTCACTGTTTCCCATTTGGCCATCAGGAAGTCCAACGTGTAAACCGTCCGTTCTTAAGGAAGCGTTAGGGTATTTTGTGTATAAATTATCAATAAATGGAGTCTTGGCATGATCGATTGCAGAAACTTTAGGATCTGGCGATGTTCCCCATCCATCCAGAATCATTAAGATTACTTTTTTGTTCATTTCTTTTTCTATATACGATTTGATGTTTTTCAATCACTTATTTAACTGATTGCTGACAATTTTGATTAGAGGCTAAATTACAATATAGAATAGAAGCAGACAAAAACCTGTTGATACTGATTTCTGATTTTTGAAGGTTTAGATTGTTTTGTTTAGATGTTTTTTTGAGGAACTATTAATAGATCTTAGTGAACAAGGTATAAAATAGTTAATTCTTAGGATTGATAGGGTTTTAATGACGATAATTGAATTTTTGGTGTATGTAAAATAAACAATAATATTTTTAACTCACATGCATAAATAATTGACAGATTATGGAATTACAAATTTAAATATTCGTGATTAAAATGTTAATTTTTTAAAATATTATCAAATTTTTAAGTTGATTATTGGTTAAAAATCTGTAAATTAGGTAAGTGCATAAAAAACAATTATCTCTTTTATTTTATTAAAAAATTAATAAATCAATATACTAACTTCAATAATTCACAACATTATGAGAAAAACAATTATGGCAGTATTAATGATTCTATTCATTATACCTGTAAACTTTGCTTCAGAAAAAGTAAAGGTAAGTGATAGTAAGGATTATGAATTAACTATTAATAAAGTGGATCCTTTTTTTATGGCGGTTATTAAAGGAGATCTTGATACTGTGGCAAAAATGATAGATGGTGGGAGTGATGTAAATCTAAGATTGGATGGAAAAACACCTTTAATGTATGCAGCTAGGTATAATCGAGTTGATATTATAAGGTTATTAGTTGGAAAAGGAGCTTATCTTGAGGCTAAAGACAGTCAAGGTAATACTGCTTTGAAATTTGCAGAATTAGCTAATGCTAAGGAAGCAATGGATCTTCTTAAAGAAATGTCCTAAAAATTTAATTGTAAAACTCCTAAAAACTTCGATTCGTAATTTACTAATCGAAGTTTTTATTGTACACTATATTCTTTAATGGCTTCTTGAATTTTTTCAATACGATTATCAGGGTCAGGATGCGTACTTTGAAATTCTGGAGTACGGTTAGGTCCAGCGGCTTTTTTTAGAATTTCCATTACTCCAATCATTTCTTGAGGATTATAACCAGAATTTATCATAAATAAAACCCCTAATTTATCACTCTCTAATTCATCGTCTCTACCGTTTCCTAAAAGAACATTTTGTCCTATACCATTTACAAGTCCACCAGCATCAGCACCTACAGAGGCTCCTGTTGATATTGTTTTCCAAAACTCGTGTTCTGCTATACGTTCTGCAGAATGTCGTCCCAAAACATGTCCAATTTCATGACCTAGTACACCAGCTAGTTGATCTTCATTTTGTAATTTAGAGTAAAGTGCATAGGTTATAAATATTTGACCACCTGGCAATGCAAAAGCATTAATAGTATTTGGGTCAGCTAGAAGATGAAATTCATATCGGTAATCAGATTCTCTAGCCATTGTATTATTGACAAGTTTGTTTCCAACATTATCGACATAATTTTGAAGCCTTTGATCTGGATATAGTCCTCCATGTTGTCTAGTCATTTCAGGTTCACTTTGGAGACCAATAGCGATTTCCTGTTCCGTTGTCATATTAATATTCTGAACTCTATCTGTATATTCATTATGGGTTTTGTTATTACATTTCTTGATAAAAGCAAAAGCCACAATAGCAAGACCTATTAATATTCTTATTTTTAATCCACCGCGTCTCATCAATTATTTTTTGGTTAGAGTAAAAGTTTTTGAGTTATAAAGTTACTAAATATAAAAGTTGCTTACCAAATAAATGTAAAAGAGGTCATTTTTTGGTAAGCGACTACTAGGGGATTCAAATTCGTATTTTTAAATACGAATTGTGCTAATTAGCATAATTGATGCTTGGTTAACGATAAAAAAGTTGAGTATAATAATATCTACCATTCTCGTCTTTAATTGCGGAGATACCAGTATACATATAATTACCTTCTATATTTTCTCGATGCCCTGTACTATTTAACCAACCGTCAACAACACTCTGAGCATCAGAATAAAATCTAGCGACGTTTTCGGCAGTTCCAGTAGCATTCTCTTCATCTCCTAATATATTTCCTCGCTGATTAAAATTATCGTGATTGATTTCTTCAATAGATATCATATATTTTGTGTGATCAATAGCGAGTTGCTCTGCAGTGTTGTTTTTGGATAATGTTGATAATCCAAGACTTTGTCTATGTTGATTTACTAATGCAAGTATATCATCAGAAATGTTTGTTTCATTGGTAAGTTCATCTGTATTTATATTTGAGTTTATAGAATCGTCCTCAGATGAACAAGAAACTATAATTGTCGCGATACATACCGTAAAGAAAAATTTACAAAATACTTTCATAAAATATTAAAGGGCTTTTTTAGTATAACTGAAAGAAATATGTTTTAGTATGTTTTACAGTAATTTAGGATTGATATCTAATACATTTTCAGTAATATATTGTTGTATAAAATCGATTGTAAAATGATTACTACCTAATAGATTAGCATTTTGTAATTCGTTTTTTATATCCAGTTTTTTATAAGATTTGAGCATGGGTATAGATAGAGGTGCATAGGAATAATGCCAAGGTTCATATTTAAAACCTTTTCTATCTTTTTTGTTTGTATAAACTAGATAAAATCCAAAACTATTGGCGTGAATATCCATCCATTCCTTGAATTTACAAAATGGACCTTCTTCATGAAAGTTTTCTTCTAGAAGAAGGCCTTTTGGTTGTTTAGGTGTTCCGTCTACGATATCTATATCTGTACCCCAATGATGACGTGAAGTCCCGGGAATAGTAGAATATTCTATTATTTTTTTTATGGTATTAATAGGGGATAAGCCCTCTTTAGTAAACTTTTTATATTTACGTTCCCAGATTCTATTTTGATGTGCATAATTTCGATAACTCGAAACAGTTTTTATGCTAATACCACTTTCCGAAGCTTTATTTTTCATTTTTAAAAATGCTTCGTGCGCTTCTTTTTTCAGTTTATGAGTATCTCCATAAAAAACAGGATTACTTTTTCCCATTAAATCATCTTTGGTAAATTCTAATTGAATCATATTCAGTGAAGATAATGAGAGTGCAGTAATGCCTAATCCACTAATTTTTATGAAATCCCTTCTTAACATATGGATATAGACTTGATTTTGTAAAGTGTTTTTAATTTATACTATTCTAGTATTCCATCAACAATACCATATTCAATAGATTCTTGTGCATCCATCCAATAATCTCGATTAAAATCTTTTAGTACTTTTTCAATCTCTTGCCCGCAGTTGTCTCCAAGAATTTGAGCACTTAACTCTTTAGTTTTAAGAATCTCGGTAGCTTGAATTTCTATATTAGAGGCTTGTCCTCTCGCTCCACCACTTGGTTGATGAATCATTACCTTAGCATGAGGTTGAATAAACCTGCGTCCTTTTTCTCCTACACTTAATAAAATAGAACCCATGGATGCTGCTAGTCCTGTACAGATTGTAGATACAGGGCTTTTCAATGCTTTTATAGTATCATACATTGCAAATCCAGATGTAACATAACCACCAGGACTATTTATATATAATTTTATTTCATCATTACTAATCATATCTAGATACATAAGCCTGTCAATGACGTGTTTAGCAGATTTGTCATCTACTTGACCCCATAGAAAAACACTACGCTCTTCTAAAAATTTTTTATCGATTATATCTTGGATTTTTCCAGCTTTTTCTTTCATCAGTAATTAGTTTACAATTGTTTTTCTAAAATTGAGTGTATACAGTATAGATAATACAGACACCAATAGCTAAAAGTATAATTATTTTAGAAATTATTACGATTTATGAGATAACAAATTTGATACTTTTATTAGAGAATCTAATATTTAACATGATTTTAGAAGTCTATTTTGTTATTAGCGAAATCATTAACTAATATTAATGAGTTTATGGTTTCAAAAAAATAGTGTATGTTTTGAGGAATTGTGGTAGTCCGATTCCGTATATACTCAAATGTGAAGTGTTATTTAGAAGCTCTGATTAAAAAAATATGCTTTTACCTCAGTTATTTAAGTAATAATTGAGATTAGAATCTATCTATTTACGTAAAGATAACCAGCTCTATCCTTTGTTCCTTCTATGTTTAAAACATAATAATAAGTTCCAGCAGGCAATTCTTCTCCTTTAGCTATAGTAGCTCTACCTTCAGAAATTCCATTAAAGCCTTCTGAAGTTTGCTGTACTTCATGATAAGCTTTTTTATTGTATACTAAAACTCCCCAACGATTATATACGAATAGCTCATTATCAGGGTATTGAACTAATCCTTGTATTACGAAAGTATCATTAAATCCATCACCATTAGGAGAAACAGCTGTAAAGATTTCTAAGTCTCCATCAAGTATAAGACCAGATGTTCCAAAAGTTAAAGCTACAAAATTATCAGGAACGATTAATTCAGAAGTAATTTCTCCGCTATCAAGATCTCCCGTAACAAAAGTATTTCCTAGATTAATCCATTGTTCTAAATTAGGATCCCATCCTACAACTCTAAGATCAGATAAATCATTTACTAAAGTAGGAATATTACTATTAGTGTCCCAAGTTAAGGTAACTCTTGTCTCTTGGTCTCCGTCTACATCCCAAAATTCGAAAATACTAATTCCATATAATAAATCTCCAAAACTGTTAGTATCAAAATTTCCAGGAAAGAAATTAGGGAAATTAGGATTTTCAAAGAAATAAGCTGCTTTTGCGGTATTAGTTGCAGCTTGACTTTCAATACGTGCTGGTCTATGACGGAAATCATCACCAATAGGAAAAGAAAAATCTAATTGACCAGTTATTGAAGCATAACCATCAACATAACGATCATCATTTTCTCCTAAGTATGGTGCATCATTTATGTAATCTAATGAAATCTGTTTTTGATCTCTGGGAGTAAAAACTCTTCCATTTGTAAATTCTTGAAAATTATTAACCCCTACAGGAACTTCTAAAAACAAATCATCAATTACATCGATTTCCATATCGTGAAAAATAGGACGATTACTTCCCGAAATTGTTAAATTGTCCTGATTGTAAAAACCAGCGAACCCACGATTTTGATCAAAGGTTCCATCATTAATTACATCTAGATGAAATCCTACTTGACCTTCATCATGTATTTGTAAATTTCCGAAATTATGAAAAGACAACTGAGCATTGGAAATAAAACCAGCTAGTATGAATAACGTTATGTAGAATTTGTTTTGGGGCATATCTTTTAAAATTTGATATTACGGTTAAACCATAAATCAATTACTGCGAATATATAAAAATTATTCATACATCCTACTTTTTTTTAAAAAAAAATTCACAAAAGTATCGTTGAAATGCATTTTTTTGTCGACGAAGTACATATATTTCACGATAAGATATATTTTCACTTATTAATTTGTAAGACATTTTCTTTTGCAAGAATAATTTTGTCTTGCTACATTTTAGAATGAAGAAGAAATATGTTTTTAATAAAATAAGGGGATAAACTATTCAGTGATCGAGTAGCTAAACCTTGAAAAGATTCTTTTTCGTGAATATTTTACAATGATGACGATGTTTATGCATAATGTTTGGGTGATACTGTGTTTTTTTAAGTTATAAGTTTTAAATTTTTTACGTTAAGCGTTTTTATTATATTTATATTAATTGGGTTTTACTCTATATGTAATTTTTCGATTAGTAATAACCGTTGCTGCTCCAACAATAGTTCTATTTCCAAATTCAGAAGTAGTGTTTGATATTGTTGCAGTACTAGTAACTAAACTGCCAACAGGAATTGTTGTACCTAATGGTATACTAATGTTAAATCTATTGGTGTTATCTGTATTTCCATCGGCATTAGTATATAATGAGATAGTATTGTCAAGATCCGCACCGCTTCCTTCCGTGCCAGAACCTAAATACGTTTGACCTTCACCATAATCCAGACTAAGACCTAATTGATTATCTCCAACAGTAGCGGTTCCTTGGTTTATATCTGTTAAGAAAACTTCTATTATTGCTCCTGGACGAGACCATCCTATTATTTTTAAATTTGTTCCTGAAATGGTTACGGATTCCAAAAGAGGAAAATTCAAACTTCCATTGGGACCTGTATCTGCATCTCCAACATCATTAATCGTAACTCCATCACTTGCAATATCTATACCGAGTGCATCGGCAACAGTACCATTAGCAAAAATAGAGTTTTGAGATATCAGATTCCCAGAAGTAGTTCCACCAGTTAATACAATACCAGCTCCTCCATTATTATTAATAATATTATTAGTAATAGAAGAATTACTTTGCGCTAAATTGATACCACTAAGTTCAGTACATCCAGCACCACTATTACTTCCAGCTGTTGTAATTGTGTTTTCTGTAATAGTTACGTTACCTTGGTTGTCAAAAATGCCGGTAGCAGCGGAGTTATCTATAAGATTGTTTTGGATTACTACACCGCTTCCGCTAGCAATTCTAATGTTATACTCACAATTTCTAAAACCATTATTGGTTATGTGATTATTTTGTATTAGCGTTGATGTACCTCCATTTACAGAAATTCCAAAGTCAGTATTAGAGGAAATATAGTTACCATCAAGAGTTACTTGTCCTCCATTAATTTCAAAACCGTCATCTACATAACTTCCAACACCAACAGTTCCAGTAACTCCTAGGGCGTTGACACCTAGAAGATTTGCTGTTACTAGATTTCCTGTTCCAGAATCTTGTCGTATTGCTCTTCTGTTTCCGCCATATACTGCCAAGTTTCTTATAACAAGATTTGATGCTTGTAATTGAATGACATCACCAAAATCACTACGTACTTGTATTTCTGGTAAATTATAATTTGGTAATGTAATCCCCGAAATACCAACAATGGTTCCTCCGGATCCGATTGTACCAGTATTTGTGTCACCAGAATAAGCGGTTTGGGTTCTACCATCTATATGAGTTGAATCGTCTGTGATATCATCCAGTGGATCTATGTTTGGTAAATTGATATCAAAAAAACCAGTAATAAAGTTTGGATCCGCAGCTCTTCCCAACGGATCCCCAGTAGGAGGTATCATAAAAATAGAAGTGTCTTGACCAGCTGCTGGATCAAAAATACCATTAGCTTCAATGTTTAATCCGGTTTCGTCGAGATTATTAGAGTTAATTATAAACTGACTAAGAGAGCCTTGACCACTAGAGTTTGTATTTACTATTGTATTGAAGTTAAAACCAAAATCTATATCAACGGCTCCTTCGTTTTCTATTGTTATTACTGAAATGGTTTGAGCACCCGTCAGCGTGCCAGCAGTTACATCTTCATTAAGTGGATTAGTACCACCAATCTCGTTTGTTACAGTTCCTAAAGTACTAGCGGAAAATATGGATCTAAAGGTTTGTGTAGGTAAACAAGTTGTGCAAGTAGTACCGCCACCTCTAGTAGAACGTACAGTATTATTCACAACACGCAGCGTGTAGGTTCCATTAGCCATACCGCCTATATTATAGTCTCCGTTTGAATCGGTAATATCCGAATCGATAAAAGTACCTGTATTGTCATATAGTTCTACCAGAGCTCCTTCTATTCCTACTCCAGATGAGGTGGCAAGGTCTCTTCCTGTTCCTCCTGGATAATTAATATCTTCAAAAACAGTACCTGTCATTAAGTTACTAGGTACTTTTAGTAATACAGAATTTAAAATGACAAAATCGCCAGCAGTTTGAATATTGGTTGTAGCAGAAGTTTCACCTTGAGCTATTAGTGATGAAATATTATACGTATCCAGATCAAACCCGAATAAAGAAGAATCATTTATAGTAGGGCTCGCTGTATCGTCATATATTGTGGAGTTAAAAACATTTGCTAAGGTAGGGGAGTTGTTCCCATCACCAGTTAAATTAGTGGTGCCAGAGGTAGTAGTAACCGATATAACTTCGTTTCCCGTTCGGGTTGGATCTCCTTCCCAGGATAATACAGAAGTTTTTGATCCAGAAGAACCTATAGCAAAAAATCCATCTAGAGTATAACTCGATGTAACTGTTCCACCTCCACCGCCTCCTTGTGCATCAAAACCATTATACATGTTTATACTCACTGCTGGTAGGGTAGGGTTGGTATAAAATATATATAATGACCATCCTCCAAAAACTACAGATCCACAATAAGTAGTACTATTGTCAATAACTAAATCTGTAAAAGTGTATGTAGCTCCAGAAGGGTCTGGAAGACTATTTATTATAGAGGTTACATCACTTACCATTCCATAGTAAAATCCAAATGCTGTATTTACAACATCCGCGGTAACAGATTGTCCTTGAAATGTAACTACATCATCAGCAGCTTGACCAGAATGCCCCCAAGTTAAATATGCTCTTTCAATTGTAGAACCAGCTAGTATTGGGGTAGTAAGAATATTTGATGAAGATGCCGTTATAGAACAAGGATCTACTCCTTCGTCAGCAGTTCTTAGCGTTCCGGCAGTTAGAGCATAGTCGTAATATCCATTAAAATCATCGAAGATTGCTAATGGTACATCATCCGCAACAGCAGCATCTCCATCATCAAGGATGGTTCCAACTCCATTAATTAAACCTACTAAAGGTGAGGTCGAGTTACTTAGGTTAAGAAAAAACGTTTCTGTATTTTCTCCAAAAACATTATTTATAATAGATACTGTAATTGTTTGACTTTCTCCAGAAGTCCCTGAAAAATTTAGAGTTCCCGTTGTATTTACAAAATCAGAATCTGCATATGCAGTATCATCTAAAGTGGCATAATTCACAGTAAAACCACCAGGAACATTTCCTCCAGAATGTGTTGCTGTAAATGTTGCAGTTCCAGCATTTTCATTTACTGTGACATTGTTTACTGTTACTAGAGTTGATGATGAGGAACAAGATATAGTAGCTTCCCAACCATTTCCTGTGACAGATCCATCTGAGTCAAAAATAAAAGTTAAACAACCGGAAGGATCAGTTGAGATTACCGTTGTAGGGATATTTCCATTATTGTATGTGTCTATTAAAGTAGTTGTATTAGTCCCTTCATAAACTTGTAAAAAATCAAAAGGGCTTTCAATATCAAATGATGTAAAATTTAAAACAATAGAACTTCCGGGTGTGTCTGGACAAAGTGTATAAGTTATAGTTTCATTATCATTATATTGTCCGTTAAGGGAGCCACTATCAACAAAAATTCCACTACAAGCATTATCAGTAACGGTATCTGTGATTATAAAAGGAGCTTCATCATCAATAATAGTACCTATACCCTGATTATCGGTTATCTCTACAAATGAACTACTCGTGTTCAAGAGATTTACAAAGAATGTTTCAACTCCTTCAATATCTGTGTCATCAATTATAGGAATAGTAATACTTTGTGTTTCTCCATTATTTCCAGTAAAATTAATTATGGGATTGGGAGAACCTGTTGCTGTATAATCATTAGGAGAAACCGCAGTATTATTGGTTGTATTATATTCCACAGAAAATCCTCCAGGAACATCTCGAGTAAGTGTCACTGTGAAGGTAACACTACCTGCAGTTTCATTAACCGATATATCATTTATGCTTATCCCAGCATCATTATCTACAATAGTTCCCAAACCTTGATCATCTGAAATTGTAACTAAACTGCTGCTTGGGTTACTTAAATTCACAAAGTAAGTTTCATCTAATTCGAATGTGGTATCTTCTAGGATAGGTACTGTTATAGTTTCAGTTTCATTTAAACTTCCAGAAAAAGTTAAGGAAGCACTGGTATCTGTATAATCATTGTTAGCAACAGTGGCACTATCATCAGCAGTAGCAAAATCCAAAGTATATCCTCCTATTAGCGAACCACCAGAAGAGGTTACAGTAAAATTAGCGGTTCCTGCGGATTCATTAACAGAAACGTTATTTATAGTTATAGAGATTTGGTCGTTTGCATTGATAGTTCCAATTCCTTGATTATCCGTTATAGTAACAGATCCATCACTTGGATTACTGAGATTTACGAAAAAGTTTTCTGCATTTTCTGCTTCATTATCATCTATAATAGGTATAGAAATGGTTTGTGAGCTAAGACTGGTTCCTGTAAAATTTATTGTGGTACCTGTCGATGCTAGATAATCTCCAGGAGCATTTGCAGAATTATCTACTGTGTTATATTCTATAGTAAAATTTCCTGTAGTAGTTCCGCCTGTATGAGAAACTGTAAAATCTATAGTACCTGCATTTTCATTGACTGTAACATCGTTAATAGAAATTTCAGGAGTTGATCCAGTAGCGGTTATAAGAACATTGTCTATAAAAACAGTTTCATTATTACCCCAATCACCACTATTGGAAAAGAAAAGGATGGATGAACTTGCATTGATGTAGGCGGCAGGGATGTTAAAAGTTAAACTACCTGAAGCCCCACCACCTGTGGGAGTACCAATAGCAAAATCATAAAACCCTGTAGAGGTATTTAAAAAGAAAGCACCTACGCTTTCATTACCATTCGTCCTATTATAATCAAATGTTAAAACAGCAGCAGAATAGGCAGACAAATCAACGTTTCTTAATATATAAAGATTAGATCCAGAATCAAAATTTCTAAACCTGAGCTGATTATTATTTATACGAATTCTTCCAGCTCCTGAGTTAGTTCCTCCAAAATCATTTTCGGTCCAACCCCCATTCCAATTTTGGGTTCCGTCATTTCCAGTATAATTGGCAGGTGTGAAATTATCTAAGAAAGTATCCTGACCAAATATATATGTATTTGATAGAGTTATTAAAAGAATCAGATAATATGTTTTCTTTGTTAGCCTCATTAAATCGTTTACTAAAATTATCGTACTACGAATACTACATTAATTAATGTGTTAAAATCAGCAGGCGTACCTATTATATCATAGGTCATAACTCCGTTCGCATCAATAGCAACGTTTGCAAAAACTGTAGGGTCAAAATATGTTACATAATAATATAATTCATTTGCAGCATATGTTGGGATAGCCCCAGGAGCACCAGCACTTGATTGTGATGTAGCTGCATTTGCTAATGTAAATTGATCGATATATTGTTGATAAAGATCTACACTTTCATCACCTGGAGCAGCTGTATTTGCTGAAATAGTGCTTGCATCAATAGCAATTGATGGAGGATAGAATATCCTGGCAGCCTTAGAGGTAATCGGTGCAATATCCTGAATTACATCTTCTACTGTTGCTTCGGTATTTCCATCACCATCTACATCTACAGGAGTATCAGAATCTACTTCAGAAGCAGTTTGGTCATCACTTCCTATAGAAGCTGGATCTACAGTTACTACATCGCCATCCGCTTCAATTCCTAAGAATCGAGTAGGGGTATTATCAAATTGATAGGTGTCTATAGTTCCATATCGGCTAAATCTAATTTGATTATTATTTCTTAGACTTAATGTTTCTTGAATATCTGCTGGATCACCTTGATTACCACCGGCATAGAAATTTAGTCCATTGTTATTACCATTAGCCGTTGTTCCAAATCCAATTGCCGCAGCATAAGCATTACCAGAGTTTCTAAATGAAATACCGAGCTCTCTTGCGTTGTTAGTTCTTCGAAGAGTTAAGGTATTTCTATTATCTAAGTCTGAATCAAACTGTAGATTGAAATTACCCATTGTCATCACCCTATTGCCAGTTAAAGTGCCATCGGTATTATATATAGTATCATCTGGTACTGTCACGGTTCCACCACCATCTGATAATGTGATGTCATGATCACTAATCGATATAGTTTGGGGAATTCCAACACCAGTAGGTCCTTGAATACCTTGTGGTCCTTGTGCTCCGGTGTCACCTTGCGGTCCT
>NZ_JAGJEB010000010.1:0-184185 GCF_018100855.1 Aquimarina sp. MMG015 | reverse complement strand
TACTATGGTTACACATGATAATAGAATGATATATAACTGAACGATTTTAGTGAAGATACATGTCGTCAGTTATTGGATTCCTTATTTTTAATAGAAGGATGTAGAATAATAAAATAGATAACCTCTTAGAAGCTCCGAATACTTGAAGGCAAGAGGTTCTATAATTTTCATTAATTTTTGCTCATTCGCTTCATTATGAGGGAGAAAAGTATATATGTTTTGTACAAGAATAGGATGATAAGTAAGATGAAGAATATTTCAATTATGTTTTTATATAGGTTTTAGATAATAATCCAAGCTTTACTGTTGGAAACTTATTTTACAGAACTTATGAAGATAGATTACTTACAAAACTAAGAATATTTAAAAAAACTTCCAGATGCAAATACATCATTTTAAAAAATGAGATTGTAATATAGTGTTGTAGAAAGTTTAGCCTATGTGTATCTAGGATCTTGAATGTAATCTTGTTTTACAATTTTTATGATTTCAATACTTAAAAAACCAAATTCTTTTACCACTTTACCATACATACGATAGACTCCTTTATGTCTAAGTTTATATTTTTCCTGTACAGGAGGAAATAATACCGTATCAAAAACATCTCCAAATTGATCTAAAAAAGTACCAAATGCCATACGTTTACCTTTTGAAGTTCGGGTATTTTTCATAGCAATTAAATATCCATAGATATCAATCTTTTTATTAATATAGTTTTTGAATTGATTAGCTCGATTTTGATTCACAGGTTTAGATGCCATTATTTCATAATATCCGCAAATTGGAAATCCGAATGATTCAATTTGTTCAAAAGCGTTTTCTAGCTTTGATGTTTGAAACTTTGGTAATTGATATTCAGTGTGTTTTTCCTTAAATAAAACAGGTTGATTATGATCAGGTAGCGTAGTGTACAATTTAAAATGTGCCTCCCATAATAATTCGTGTTTGTTCTTTTGTGTATATGCAAATGCACCTATTTTTATCAGTATACTTATTTGTTCAATGCTTATAGGTACTCTATCGACAAAATTGTTAAGTGATAAATAAGTTCCGTGACGTTTGCGTTCTGATAGTATAAGTTCTACAGTCTTATAATCTAAATTGCGTAACATGTTTAATCCTAGATAAATATGATTTTTTATCAGAATGTGCTCGTATTTGCTAGTGTTAATACACGGAGTTAGGATTTTTGCCCCTAATAATTTTGCTTCATGTAGATATACTTCTGGCCGATAAAATCCGCCTCCATTATTTAAAGTAGCTACAAGGTATTCTAGAGGGAAATAGGCTTTCAGAAATAAACTTTGATAGCTTTCTACTGCATAAGAAGCAGAATGTCCTTTTGGAAAAGCGTATCCAGCAAAACTGGCTACTTGATTCCATATTTCAAAAGTTAATTTATCTTCATACCCTTCATTTTTACAGTTTTGAATGAATTTTTTTTGTACTTCTTTAAATTCTTTACGAGATCTAAATTTACCACTCATTCCTCTGCGTAGCACATCAGCTTCATCAAGGGTTAGTTTCGCAAAAAGATGAGCAACTTTTATTACATCTTCTTGGTATACCATAATTCCATAGGTTTCTTTCATGAGATCTAACATAATAGGATGCGAGTTTTTTCGTCTTTCGATATCATGTTCTCGTAAGATATATTCACGCATCATCCCACTTTTAGCAACTCCAGGTCGTATAATAGAACTTGCAGCAACTAATCCTAAATAATTATCGGTTTTGAGCTTACTTAAGAGC
The DNA here is from genome assembly GCF_018100855.1 of Aquimarina sp. MMG015. Lineage (NCBI taxonomy): Bacteria > Pseudomonadati > Bacteroidota > Flavobacteriia > Flavobacteriales > Flavobacteriaceae > Aquimarina > Aquimarina sp. MMG015. The sequence goes on along the minus strand of NZ_JAGJEB010000010.1, from coordinate 182,433 downwards.
ATACGCATTGCAGGAGATTCTACATAAAAACAGGCGAGACATTTAGCATCTCTTATTAAACCATTGATATTAGGGTCTTTTTTAAAGCTATCTATATCATGAATATCAAAGTTTGCCTTTTCTGGTTGATTATATTTAATAATCTGTATTGCTTCTTTAATCTTAGCGAGTCCACGTTGCCCCAAAATATCAAACTTATATAGTCCAAGATCTTCTGCAATGATCATATCAAACTGTACCGTAGGAAAACCCTTGGGCGGTACATCGGTAGCTGCATAATTATGAAGTGATTTATCACTAATCAATATACCGCTTGCATGAATACTTATATAATTAGGCATTCCTTGTATAAGTTGACTATAAACAATTACTAGTTTATGGATATGATCTAAAGAATTGTAATCATAATTACCTTCACTAAGTTTATCGATTTCGAATTTAGGTAAACCAAATACTTTACCTAATTCTCTTACAGCTCCTTTATAATGGAAAGTTACATATGCTCCGAGTAATGCGACATTTTTGAATTCTGAAAATATGAATCGTGTAATATCCTGTCTATCTCTCCAAGAAAAATCAATATCAAAGTCTGGAGGACTAGTACGATGTGAATTTATAAATCTTTCGAAGTATAAGTCTAATTCGATAGGATCTACATCTGTAATTTTTAGAAGATAAGCTACTATGCTATTGGCACCACTACCACGACCAACATAGTAATATCCTTTTTCCTGAGCATATGAAATAATTCTCCAATTAATTAAAAAATAAGAAACAAACTTCATTTTAGTAATTAAATGAAGTTCTTTTTTTAATCTATCGAGTACTTTTTTTGTTGGTTTTTTATATCGATATGGAAGCCCTTTATCACATAATTTTTTTAATAAGAGATTATCTTCTTCTATACTTCCAGTATAGGTTTTTTGATTTAATGATGGCTTGTTTTTAGAAAAGTTGAAATTTACATTACATTGATTCAGTATGATTTCGGTATTTTTTATGATAAAATTAAATTCAATAAATTGTTTTTTAATTTCATTATTGGGGATCATTTTTTCTGAAAAACATGCTTGTTGATTCTCTGGTAAACGGCTCAATAGAATATTATTATCGATAGCTCTTAGTAAACGATGCGCATTAAAATCTTTTTTACTTCTAAAAGTTACAGGTTGTAATGTAACAAGCTTGCTTTCTAGTTTTAGATACTTTGAAAACTTAAGTTTAGCTAAATCTTTTATAGAAACACCTATAAATTCATTTGATGAAAAATTATTTTTTTTTGTTTCTATAATTTGTTTAAAAGGGTATATGATAAAAACATTATTGAATAGTGGAGCGTTTTTAGGAAATTCAATTTTATTGTGAGAATGGTAAGATAAAAAATCATTTAATTCTTTATATCCTTCGTTATTTTTAGCAATACCTACATATAGTTGTTGATGATTATTTCTAAAATCAACACCTACAATAGGTTTGATTTTATATTCTTTCGCTTTTCTAATAAAGTTTAAACAAGCTGATGTATTATTAATATCTGTTAAAGCTATAGCATTTACTTTATTTTCTTTAGCAAGTTCTAATAATGTTATTTCGGAAAAAGTTCCGAACCGTAAACTATAATACGAATGGCAATTAAGGTACATGCTTATTGTTTTCTATGTGCTAATACAATTGGAGGTTGACCATTAAATGGATTTTCCATTCTGCCAATAGTTTTAGATCCCATGGCTACAGCTCTAATTACGCTACGATCTCCGTATTGACTTCTAATATGATCTAATGCTTTGTATAGATTAAGTTGTTTTTCATTGTCTTCAAATAGGTTTATTTGGTAATTTCCAGTTACTAGATGACTAAATCTGATACCTATTAATCGTACTAATAATCTTTTTTGATACAATTTTTCGAATAGTTCTAAAATTTTAGGAATTAGAATATGATCAGCACTGGTGTATGGAATCTTAAGTTGTTTGGAATATGTATTAAAATCAGAATATCTGATTTTAACTGCAATGCATGCAGATAGTTTATTTCCTCTACGCAATTGATAAGAAAGGTTTTCTGTCATTGCTATAAGAATGTTACGTAGTTTGTAAACATCTATGGTATCTCTATCAAATGTTCTTTCTGTTGAAATAGATTTACGTTCAGAAAAACCAATAACGGGAGTATTATCTATTCCATTTGCTCTTTTCCATATAGTTAATCCATTTACTCCTAAAACTCTTTTCATAACATCTACAGGCATATCTTGTATTGTTTTTACTTGCCGTACTCCTAGATTACGAAGTGTTTGAAAAGTTTTGTCACCAACCATAGGGATTTTTTTTATAGATAACGGAGCTAGAAAAGGTTTTTCCGTACCAAAATCAATTTTTAATTGATTATTAGGTTTCGCTTCATTAGTAGCTACTTTAGATACTATTTTATTTTGAGCAAAACCTAAAGATATTGGTAAACCGGTTTCTGATATGATTGTTTGTCTAAGTTCTGAGGCATACTTATAAGCACCAAAAAACCTATCCATTCCTGATAAATCTGCATAAAATTCATCGATACTTGATTTTTCAAAAACAGGAACTTTATCTTTAATAATTTCTGTAACTAGATCAGAGTATCTACTATATGTACCCGCATTACCTTTTATGATTGTAGCTTCTGGGCATAGTTCTTTCGCTATCTTCATAGACATTCCTGAGTGTATACCAAATGCTCGGGTTTCATAGCTACAGGCTGCTACAACACCACGATCACTAATACCACCTACTAGTAAAGGTTTTTTTTGTAATGAACTATCAATAAGACGTTCTACAGATACATAAAATGTATCAAGATCAAGATGTAATATAGTTCTCAATATTTGGTTTTATGGAATTTTTCCAAATTTATGGAATATTTCCATAATATTTAATGTATGGCTTTAAATTTTATTCACATTAGATCAAAAAAAAACGACATCTTAATTTAAGATGTCGCTTCTAAAAAATTTTATTTTGGGGCTACAAAATAAAATTCAATTGTATTAATTTTCTGTATATCCAGCGAATTGTTGCATAGCACTTTTAGTAAGTTCTTTAGCTCTATTTACATAAAAACTTTTTGTATCATTTAAAGTTTCGTTTTGTAAATCATTTTCACTTCTTAAATAATCCTTTTGAGATTCGAAGATTGATTCATCATCAAAAGCTATACTTAATTCTTGTAATGCACTTTCTAATTTTTGTAACGCTTGCTCTGCTTTAGCTTTTACTGCTGTTTGTTCTTTTAACTCTGCCGCACGTTGAGCTTCAAATTCTGCTTTAGCTTTTTGCTGTTCTGCAATTTGCTGTTGTAATTTTTGTTGTTCTATTGCTAACTGACGTCTTTGTTCTTCTAATTCTTTTTGTTTCTGTGCTACTTCTTCAGAAGCAACTGCTATAGCTTCTTCTTCTTCACTAACAGTCTCTACAACATAAGAGTCACTACTACCATTATTTGCTTGGCAGTCTGTTAATTGTTCTAATAACTTAGGACCAAGATCTTTTGCTTGTTTTGCATAATATCTGCTTCGCTCATAAGTATCTTGATCTAGTGAACTTACCATATTAGTTTTAGCTTCATAAGCTGTTTCATTAGCTTCTTCACAACCACATTTATCAGCAAGAGTTTCTACTTTTTCAAGAGCTTCTATTGCTTTATCAGCATATTCTTGAGTGTGAAATACATTATTAGCTCCGTGCGCTTTCTTAGAATGTGAATATGCATAACTAGCAGCAGTTAAAGCATCTTCATAAAGATTTTGGGCATTGGCCTGGGGAATAAAACAAAGTAAAAATAAGATGGATGCTATTCTTTTCATTTTTATGGGGCTTTTTAATGAACAGTACAAGTATACAATATTTTCTAAGTAACATCCAAAAATAAACGTCATTAATCGATGAAATGCGCACTTTATCTTAATTTTTATGGGTTACCCATAAACAAAGTGATAGATATCCTACTGTTTAATGAGAGTTTTCATCATTTGATTCACTCATAACGAAGTTAGTCGTTACGTATTGTATAGTACCTATGTAAATTATAATTTTAACGTTTTACAAAAGTTATTATGTAAGTTTATTATGTATATTACGTCCATAATTCCCTATGAAAGAACTTATCATATCTTCGATAAACCATAATCTAAATAATGCTATTGCTTTATTAGACGCAATAACTTTAGAAACTTACTGTAATGCTTCTGTAGGGCCATACTATTCTAGTATAGGTTCTCATATGAGACATACATTGGATTTTTTTGATTGTATTATTAATGGATTAGATACTAATGACATTGATCTTACTGCTCGTAAGCGAGATGAAATTTTATCTACAAATATAGAAGCAACAAAAGATCATATATATACACTACAAGAAACGTTACTTTCTTATGTTGATGTAAATACGGATTACCTGATTCATGTTACTGATAATATGGGACAAGGAAAAGTTACAGTCAATTATACTTTAGAAAGCATTCTTGCGCACGCAAATAGCCATGCAATTCATCACTATGCTACAATAGGGTATATTCTTAATCAACTTAATGTAGAAATTAAAATCTCAGGATTTGGCTATAATCCTACTACTCCTGTAAATAAGCGAGAAGGAATCTAATATAGAAGAGTGTAACTTATTTAATTTTATTCTATTTATAATTTATTCTGTTTTTTATAAGTGATATTTTTATTTATATAATGTATATGTAGTAGTTTGTATTTTATATATACTTTCAATATATATAATGTATATATTGGTAATTAGAAAGACTTATTTTCTATTGCTTTACAATATAATATTAGATGTTTTATGTGAAATATATAGTTGTCACACAGTAATGTACTAATTTTAAAAGTTATAGATAAGATTATTTTTTTAGAAGTTTTTATTCTTAAATGTATTTATCAAAAAGTTTGCATAATATATTTAGGATAAATTTCTAAGGTTATCTTTGATATATAATAATATGTAAGAGGTAAATAAGAGTAGTTACTATGGTTAGATTAGAATACATATTTATTGCTTTCTTTACAAGTGTTGTTATTTATGGCCAGAATTTAGATGATGATTGTGAGTTGTGGCGAAAACAAATGGATACAATTTCAAGCTCAGAATCATTGTTTAGACTTAGTAATCAAGCTATTTCTAAAGTAGATGATGAATGTAAGATAGAAATTTATTTAGCATTGATTCACACATATAAGTATATCGAAAAGTTTGATGAAGCATTAAGATTTTGTAATCAAGCTATAATGCTTGGAGAAAGCCTCAAAAAAGAGAAATCACTTTCAAGTTTGTATATAGAAAAGGCTAGTATTTTATTATCTCAAAATCATAAAGATGAAGAAGCTTATGTATGGTTAGATGAAGCTAAAAAGATATTGGATAAAGATTTTAAAAATGATGGGTGGATTCTTTATTATAATACGAAAGAATTAATAGCAAGAAAAAGTAACGAATATAGTAAAGCAATCATATATGCAGATTCAGTTATCAGTTTCTTAAATAAAACTAATAATGAAATTGGAATACCAACTCGATATCAAAACATAGGTTTGTATCACTTTAATTTATCTAATTATGAAGAATCAGCTAAAAATTTACTAAAAGCAATTCAGCTTAAAGAAGGTCAAAATAATATCTTAGATTTAGAGGATATATATTATTTTTTAGGACGTACTTATTTAAGATGGGAACATTATGATACTGCAATAAAATATATAAATAAGAGTATTCCAATTGCAAAGGAAAGAGGAGATAACTATGTTTTATTATTATGTTATTCAGAACTGGTTAAATGTTATCAGAAATTAAATAAAAATGATGATGCTATTAGAGTTGCTGATTATGCTTTAAAATTAGCTCGTGATCAAAAAGATTATGTTCAGATGTCTGAACTATTAAAGGAAAAAGGATGGATATACTTCGAATATCTTAAACAAAACGATAAAGCCGAGATATATTTTAAAGAAGCTTACCAAATAGCAAAAAAATCTAAAGATGATTCAACACTATATGCTAGCATTAGAGGTTTAATAGAAATTTATCTTCACGAAAAAGAATATGAAAAAGTAAAAAGTTACTTGAAATCTTTTGAGAATATAACTAATAAGATTAATAGTATACATTATACACAAAAATTCTATCAAGTTTCTAGTAGATATTATCAAAAAACAGGTCAATCATTTCTAGCTTTAAATCAACTAAAAAAATATTATTCAATAAAAGATTCTATATCCAGCGAACAAGTAATGGTTAAAGTAGCTGATCTAGAAAAAAAGTATGACACTAAAAAGAAAGAATTAGAAATAGTCACTCTTAACAAACAAAAAGAAGAGCAAGAACAAATAACAAAACAAGCTAAGACTAAGCAATATCTATATTTATTAGCAGCTGTTTTTTTGTTATTGCTATTAGGAATAGGAGCTTGGGCATTTAGAAAATTGAGAAAACAACAAAAAGAATTGGTTTCCACAAACCAAGTTAAGAATCGTCTTTTTTCTATTATAGCACATGATCTTAGAGGAATGATTATTCCTTTCCAACGATCAGGAAAAATATTAAAATATCATATAGAAAAAGGCAATCACGAAAAGACAATAGAATTATCTCAATCATTAGAGCAAAACTCAGAAAGTTTATCCAATATGCTTGATAATTTATTGAATTGGTCTTTAGAACAGATGAATGGCTATAAAATGAATGCTCAGATAATATCTATAAAGAAAGAATTAACAGAGATCATATCATCATATCATCAACAGGCTGTTTACAAGAAAACTAATATAGAACTAAAATACGAAAAAGATTTTTCCGTTAATTTTGATAAAGGAGCTTTTCATGTAATTTTTAGAAATTTAATAGGTAATGCTTTAAAGTATACAGAAGAAGGAAATATTCGAATAGAATTTAAAAACGAAAATGAAGAGTTTTTATGTTCGGTAATTGATACTGGAATTGGAATGCCAAAAAGTAAACTAGAAAATCTTTTTAATTTAGAAGAAAAAAAATCAACTATAGGAACACAAGGTGAAAAAGGAACAGGGCTAGGGCTTAATCTTGTTTATCGCTTTATAAAAATGCATAAAGGAACGATTAGTGTTTCTTCAGAAAAAAGAATTGGTACGCGATTTGACCTAAATTTCCCTTTGATAAAATATAAACTTTACGAAAAAATAGATCATACGGCAATCTCTGCATAAAACTTTTAAAACCAAATACCTACTTGATATGATACCGCAAAAATTATTGTTATTACTATTTAGTTTTTTAGTATCGTTCTCTATATACTCTCAAACAGAGAATGAGCATTGCAAACGGTGGCATAAAACAATGGATACTATCCAAAGCTATGAGGTAGCATTTAAGTTTTGTAGAGAAATGATTAAGAAAGTTGATGAAAAATGTAAAGCAGAAATACAAATATCTCGCGGTTATATGTTTCTGAACCAAAGAAATATTGATTCATCTATTTATTATTTAGATAAAGGTATTAAGCTGGCCAAGAAGATTGATGATTCAGAATTATTATCATCCGCATATGGAAAAAAAGCATATAATTTAGCATTACAAAATAATAAAACAGAGGCAGAATTACTACTAAAGCAAACTAGAAAACTTCTTGTTAAGTATCCTGAGAGTGAACATTGGATTCTATATCATCAAACACACGCTTATTTAGCTGATATAGAAGCAGATTATGAAAAAGCTTTAAAACATACCGATAGTACAGTTATTATATCTGAGAAAAATAACTTTACTAGTTATTTACCATCTTGTTATGGAAATAGGGGGACATACTCTATAAGATTATCTAAATATGAAAAGGCGGTGGATAGTTTTTTAAAAGCTATTGAGGTATTGGAACAAGATAATAAACCATCTGGTTTGGATATGTATTACTGTATGTTAGCAACTTCATATAAAAGGCTAAAGCAATATGATATTGCCATAAAATATTTTAAGAAAGCAATAGAAGAATCAGATAAAACTCATAATCGTTACGTCCGGATGATTACTTATTCTAGGATGGCAGATGCGCAAAGAAAATTGAACCTAGCAGAGGATGCACTAAGTTCAGTGGACTCTACTTTAGTAATAGCAAGAAAATTAAATGATAATGGATTCATCTCCGATGCGCTGCATACTAAAGCAACTATCTATTTTGAAAATATAGAAGATTATGATAAAGCAGAAGTTTATTTTAAAGAAGCTTATCAAAACATATTGAATGCTAATGCTGTAAAAAAAATGGATGATATGATGTTAATATCAGCTATAGATGGTATGGCGAAAATTAGTCTCAAAAAACGAAATTTCCCAAGTGCGAAGAAATATATAGATTTATTAGAAATAGAAACAGATAAATCAAAAATATTGACATTCGAAAAGAGTCTTCACTATTACAAGAGTGATTATTATGAGAATATTGGGGAATCTAAAAAGGCGTTAATGTATCTTAAGAAATACCACTTTATAAAAGATTCTGTTGAAAATGAAGAAGTTAAAACTAAAGTAGCAGATTTAGAGAAGAAGTATGACACCAAAAAGAAAGAACTTGCTATAGCGACTCTTAACAAACAAAAAGAAGAGCAAGAACAAATAACGAAACAAGCGCAAGCCCAACAAAATTTGTATTTAATAGCAGCTGCATTTTTGTTTTTATTGTTAGGAATTGGAGCTTGGGCTTTTAGAAAATTGAGAAAACAACAGAAAGAATTAGTTTCTACAAATCAAGTAAAGAATCGTCTTTTTTCTATTATAGCACACGATCTTAGAGGAATGATAATTCCTTTCCAACGATCAGGTAAAATATTGAAATATCATGTAGAAAAAGGGAATAATGAAAAAACAATAGAACTATCTCAAGCACTAGAACAAAACTCAGAGAGTTTATCCAATATGCTCGATAATTTATTGAATTGGTCACTAGAACAGATGAATGGTTATAAAATGAATCCTCAGACAATTTCTGTGAATAAAGAGTTAACAGAGATCATATCATCATATAAACAACAGGCTACATATAAGAAAACCAAAATAGAATTAAAATATGAAGATGATTTTTCTATTAATTTTGATAAAGGAGCTTTTCATGTCATTTTTAGAAACTTAATAGGTAATGCATTAAAGTATACAGAAGAAGGAAATATACGAATAGAATTTAAAAATGAAAATGATATTTTTTTATGTTCTGTAATTGATACAGGAGTAGGAATGTCTAAGAGTAAACTCGAAAATCTTTTTAATTTAGAAGAAAAAAAATCAACCATAGGAACACAAGGTGAAAAAGGAACAGGGCTGGGACTTAACCTAGTTTATCGCTTTATAAAAATGCATAATGGAACTATCAATGTTTCTTCGGAAAAAAGAATTGGCACACGTTTTGACTTAAGCATTCCCATAACCATATCGTTGACCAAAGAAGAAGGGGCAATTTCTAAACCTTTATCAGCGTAAATAAAGCATACAGATCATGAATATTTATATAGTAGAAGATGATATATTTCATTTAGAAGATATTAAAATCTCTCTAGAAGAGTTAGGGTATTTCTGTGTTGGTAGTTCAGATGATCCATTCGAAGCTCAAGAACAAATTGGAGAATTAAGGCCAGATGCAGTAATCTTAGATATTCATTTAAATGGTAAAGAGTCAGGTATTGCGCTAGGGTATAAAATTAAAACCTTGTATGAAATCCCAGTGTTTTTTGCTACTTCTGATAATGATAAGGATGTAATGAGTAAAGCTGCAACTATAAATCCGGCAGCTTATCTAACAAAACCTATAAATAAAGATGATTTACAAGCTGCATTGATTTTGGCTCAGAAACAAGAGATTAATTCAGAAAAGAACGGAACTAGTGAACCGGAGAATATATTTGTAAAGAGCGGAAATAAACTAATAAAAGTAAATTTAAACTCGATACTTTTTGCGCATACTGATTCTAAAAATTATTGTTCTATTGTTACTACAGATCATAAGAAATTATCTGTACGATACTCTATTTTAAAATTAAGTAAGAAACTACAAAGCTTAGAATTTGTACAAACACATAGATCTTATATCATAAATTGGAATAAGATAGACTCATTACATGAGTATGATCAAACCATAGAGATACAAGGTCATCATATTCCCATAGGGAGAACGTTTAAGGAGTATATTTATAAACGTTTAAAGGTGATCTAACCTCTCTACTATTATAAAGAATATTTCTTTTTTTCTTGTTAGTTAAATTGTTAAACAATGGATATCACCACTTAAAGCAATAGTTTTAGTAGAAACATTACAATCTCCCTGAGTTTTACAAACTATTGGTTTTGTAAAACAAGCGTCTCCAGTAGTAACTTGATCTGTTGTGTCTTGTGATCCTCCATTAAATTTATCAAGATGGTCTAATCTAGCGATCTTTATTTTATCCAGACTTATTTTTTTTCTTTGACTATTTTTCATTTCCCCAAAAAGTTAAAGTATATAATCCATCCTATTAATGGATATTTATTAATAAAAAAACCTCCAAATTTTATTTCAAATATTAGTGCCAATTGCGGTAGTACTGATACTACCAGCACCTGTTTTTGTAGAAGTTGTTTTTGTATCTCCAATTGTCGTTAAATCATTTGGATCGATAGGTACTGTACCATCTTGTAAATCGTGAAATGATCCTCCAACAATGTATCGTAGGTTATTTAGTTTAGCGATTTTAACTTTATCTAAGCTTAATTTATTTCTGTTTTTCATAGTATAGATATAAAAATTTTACTCGACACAGATAGAAATACTACTCCCAGCAGCTGTTTTAGTAGAAGTATGCGTGCCAATTTCATCACACATTTTGGTATGAGTTCCAGTAAGTTCCGTGATAGTTGGAATTTCAGTTGAAGTCGGAGGTAAAGAGCCACCCCAAATTACATGTGTATTATTTAATTGAGCAATTTTGACTTTGGCTAAACTCAATTTTTTAAGTTTTCCCCTTTTCATGTTGTTTTGATTTGTGTTTTCACAATCTACAATTTTAGTCATAATAATACACGTAAATATTCTTGAAATTTATAAATTTCAAGATAATAAAAAGTGTTTTACGTATTGACTATTAGGATTTTATGTGCTTTATGAAATAGGACGGATATATGCCTGTTTTTTTATGAAAAGCAGAAGAAAATGATTGCGCATTTTTAAAACCAACTTCTTCTGCAATAGCTTGTATAGTGTAAGATCGTAATGACTTATTAGTGCTAAGTTGATCAACAGCAAAATCAATTCTTAAATTATTCAGGTAATTTGCAAAATTTACATTTTTATAGACATTGATAATTTTGGATAAATATGCACTATTGGTTTGTAGTTCTTTCGCTAAAGAATTAAGTGTATAATGCTTTTTTGCAAATTGTTTTTTATCTTCAAAATCATGAAGTTTTTTTAAAATTGCTTCTATTACATCCGTGGGAATATCTATGTCAGGTCTTTTGCTTAAGTCTTCATTAATAAGCTCTGATTGATCTGTTTTAGGTTGTTTTTGTTCTTTTAATAATTTCTGAAAACGTATTTTGTTTAGATAACTTTTTCTAAAACCATAAATAGCAATTAATACTAAGATTATAGATAATGTAATTAAGAAATTGATTGTGTTATTTTTTAAAAAAGTATCTTTTTCAAATTGTTTTATGAGTTTTTCTTTTTCAGATTTTAGTTCTGCAGCATCGTATTTTTTTGTGATATTTCTTGTCAGGTTTACTTGATTTGCGTGTCTAATACTATCAAGCTCTAATTGTGTATTAATGTATTCTAGTTGTAACTCAAAATTATTTTCAGATTTTGCATAGACTCTTAAATAATCATAAACATTAATAATATCAGGGATTACATCTTTTGTTTTTCTTAGTATCGTATCCGCTTTTTTAAAATGAAAAATACTTTTTTCTTCATCTCCTAAATCCTTATAACTTCTACCAATATAGTAATCACAGGTTGCAATTCTTGTTTCTGAATCATCAAACTTGAGAATCAATTTTTTTCCTTTTTGTAGGCTATCTATGGCTTTACTATAATTGTTTAGTAAGTATTGATGTATTCCTGAGGTTACTAAAATATATGAGTAAACTGTAGAATCATTTGTTTTTAAGGTTTCATTTATTCCTTTATCTATAGTTGTTTTTGCAAGCTCTAATTCTTTGGTATGGATATAAGAATCTGCCAGTGCAAATAACACCCGATTGTAATTGAATTGATCGTGATGTTCGGGCTTTTGTTCTATGAAGTTTATATATTCATTAAAAATAGTTAGTGCTTCTTTACGATCACCAGACATATTTTTTAGTAATCCTATATTAAATTTAGCTAACAAATATATTTTATCATTACCACTTTTTTTAGCGGCTTCAGATGCTTTTATATATAGTTCTAGAGCTTCTATATATTGTCCTAGTTCATACTTAACTACACCTTTTTGTAAATAACTTACAGATGGGAATCTGAAATAATTTTTATCCTTGGTAATACTAATGACGCTATCTATATAGGCCACATTCTTACTAGGCTGATAAAGAGATAAGAATAGGTAAGCATTAGCCATATTTAATGTGTCAGACTTATAAATAGCACTATTAAGATGTGTTTGCGCAATTTTTATTTTTAAAGAGTCTACTTTTTCTTTTCTTATAAGATTTATGAGCTCTATATAATTATCTTGCGCAATCACAAATTCACCTGTCAATAACAATATGATTACATAAATTATAGATAGATTTTTGATCTTCATTAGTAGAACCCTTTTCAACAATGTTTTTTCGACAATAAATTATATCATACGAATGTAAAGATTTAATAGTGATCTAAAGAAATAATTATAGTGTTTTATAGATAGTTGAAATTTATAAATTTCAACTCTTAATTTATAAATGCCAATAATAAGTATTTGTATTCTAGCTTATATCCTGATTAGATTTGATAAAGTGAACATCGAAAAAAGCAAATACTATGAAACCCTATAACGTAGAGTCGGATGATGCTTATTTAAAAGATTTAGATATTGATCTTAAGGATTTGAAAAACACATCGCTAAGTAATCTTAATGCATCACTTACCATACAAAAACAGATAATTAAACATACCGATGACGGCATTGTCATTGGATTTTATATTAAATCCAAACACGCAGGTTTAGGATTAACCAAAAAAGTAAATTCTTTTTATAAAAATTCATTAACGTTTCCTGAACCACAAGAAACAAGACAGGTAAAAGAAAATAAAAAGGAACCGTCGACTCATTTATTTATTAAATGCGGAAATAAGTTAGTTAAAGTAGCAATTGATACTATTATTTTTGCTCATACAGATTCTAAAAACTATTGTTCTATTATCACTACGGATCATAAAAAATTGTCAGTGCGTCATTCCATAACTAGTTTATTAAAAGCATTAAACCGTAGTTTTTTTGTTCAAACTCATAGATCTTATATTATAAATTGGAATAAGATTGATTCGTTTTATGAGCAAGATCAAACTATAGAAATTCAAAATCATCATATTCCAATTGGTAGAACATATAAAGAAGAGCTCTATAAAAGAATAAGAATTATATAAAACTATAAAAAGATTCGTCAAACAGATGATTTTAGTTTGGCGAATCTTTTTCAATACACAAACAAGAGTTTTTTATTAATAGTAAGAAAAGCTTTCAGTTTCACTTCTTATTTTAAGATTAACTTTACTCCTAAACCAGCATAAGGAGTAAGCTCACCAATTTCGCTATTGATATGATAGATTTCATTTAACTTTACGTTTAAAGTAATTACAGGAGAAAGAAAAATATCAGCATCTATACCCGCATATGCTCCATAAATAATATTTTTTGTTTCTATAGTTAGTATTTGATTATTTTCTATAGAACTATCACCATCATTTATGATTTCATATCCAACTGTACCTCCAGCACCTAGAGAAAATGCAAAGGTTCTTGAATTATTTCTTAGGATATCAAAAAAGAATCCTGCATTAAATGAATATGTATTTACAGGAATATCTATATTGTTCTGTTCCAAAGTTGTAAAACTACCTTGTAAATTGAATTGGATATAATCAAACTCATTAACTTTGTAATCTCCCGAAATCATTCCGCTAAAACCATCTTGGACAATACCTCCATTTATAGAAAAAGCTACTTTATGACTCTGAGCTGATAATGAACTTGAATATGACCATAATACAAGAGGTAATAATAGTGTATACAGAAATTGTTTCTTAATTTTTCTCTGATTATTCATTCGTGTTATTTTGTTTTTCAAAATTTAAGGAAGCATTCAGAAAAACGAATTAAAAACTTATTGTAATGTCATGTATTGTTTTGAGGATTTTGGTTTAGATTTTATGGATTAATGTATAGTTTTTAGGGTTTTGTGTTTTAGATGTTTTGCTGTTAGATATCGATATTTCTATGTTTAAAAAAAAGAATCGTTCATCCACAAAATCGTGTCATTAGACCACTAACTAAAATAAATGATCAATTTTTCAAACATATTTGTACTTAAGAAGGAGTCTTTAAACTAAATATTGATTTATGAGAAATTTATATTTGAGAGTTTTTACAATATGTACGTGTTTGATTATTTCATGTACTAAAGAAATTGAAGCAGACCTAATTACAACTATCATAGAAGATGATTTCGAGGATGTAAATAATGTGTTATTAAAAATATTAGAAGAGAATCCTGATAACACTCTTAATTGGAGTAATAGTTTAGATAATATTAATAACTGGGAAGGACTTGTTATTGAGAATAATAAACTTATCGGACTTGATATAGAAAACAAAGGGATTAAGGTACTTACTCCAACAATTAATTTATTAGAAAATCTAACAGTTTTAAAACTTAAAAATAATGAGTTAAGCAATATTCCAAATGAGTTGTTTGACCTAAAAAGACTGGAAAATTTATCACTATCAGGAGGAACTAATTTGACAGTACAAGCGGATGATTTTTTACCGGGTTTATTTTCTTTATCTAATTTAAAGGAGCTTAGCTTAGATCGAATTGGTATTAACGAAATTGAAGGTATAGGATCTTTGAACCAATTAGAAAAGTTGATTTTAGAAGATATTCCTTTAGATGTTATTCCTAGCGATATAGGGCAACTTACACTTTTAGAGGAACTAAACTTTACAAATAATAATTTTTTCGAAATACCTGAAGGTTTTTTTAGATTAATAAATTTGAAAAGTATTTCTATTGTTAATAATAATAACCTTACTACGATACCGGAAGGATTTGGAGTTTTTACAAAATTAGATTCATTGACAATAACGGGAAGTGAAGGAATACAAAAATTTGTTAGTAGTATTTCTGAAGCTACGACACTTAAAAAACTAGATTTATCCAATAACAATATAGGTTTTTTAACTAATGAAGACGGTATTATTCCTGATGAAATAGGGATGTTATCTCAACTAACGGATTTAAATTTGGAGAATAACGATATTAATTCAATTAGTGCTAGAATAGGTGAGTTGGTAAATCTAAAAACAATTAATCTTCGTAATAATAAGATTATTGATATCCCTATGGAACTAGGCGCATTAACGATTTTGGATATATTGGATGTGTCTGGAAATTTAATGCTTAACGAAATTCCTGAGGAGGTTTGTAAATTACAAGATCTAGGAGCTATCATTATTAGCGAGGGAGAATGTGGAGATCTTAGAGTAAGTTCTGAATACGGTTTTAATACCACAGAAGTAGGTGTTAGTTCTCTATTTTTTATAGATGTTGTTTTGGATGCGGTTATTGATCCCATTTTTGTTGATGGTGACGGCCCGTTTGATTTAGATTTTGGAGAAATAGGTTTTGAAATCCATGAAGTGAATATTGAAGATGTTTTAAATAGAGAAGATACTCCAGATCAGGTTCTTGTTAACCAGACTGCGACACAGCAATTCATTAATGGAACTAATAATTTATCGTATGAACTTATATCACCTTCGGTACCAAATATAGATTTACCAGAAGGAAGAACATATCGTGTAAGATTATTTAATACAGAGTTTAGTAATGTAAAAACCTATTTACCTGCATATGAGCTAATGGTTTTAGAATAATATAATATTTTAATTTGATATCATCAGTCAATTATAAAAAACCCTCGTTAATTTTAAAATTAATGAGGGTTTTACATTTCTATTTGATCAAAAAACAACGTTTTTAGTTACAATTTCTATGTGGACAAAAGAATGGCATATTAGTGACCACTCCACAATAGCGTCCATCGTATCCACCACGTACTGTCTTCTGAGTTTCTTTGTTGAGTATTTTTACTCCTTCTAAGTTTAATATGTTTTTTTCATTATCTTAAAATACATAATTTACCAAATGGCGAACTAGGAACAGAAACACATTGGTAATTATAACTAGCAGTAAGATCTATACAATCATTATTATTATGGCATGGTAATAATCCTCCGTTAATTGTTTTTTGTTGTTCTTTAGTTAAAGATGTTCCTAAGTTTGATAAGTTATTTATCATGATGTAAAATATTAAGTTAGTTTATTACACGATGTAATAAGTGTATTTAATATATTAGTTAGAAAAGTGATATTATCTTAATAGTGGGTTTTTAGTTCGAACTTGTGGACGAACTACCATATAATGTGGAGTTTTCTAAAAGAATGGAATTGTAGTTATAAGTTTGATAAGTGTATCCGAAAACTTTAAGTAATCTTAGAATAAAAAAGAGAATTATTATTAGCTTTTAAAAATATAATTTGAAATAGGATATATAAAACTATTTAGATACTAAATAGGCTATTGTCATTACTCGTTGGTTTATTTTTATCAACTGTATTGGGTTTTGTTTTTACTTTGGGTGGAGTAGGAGGGTTATGCTTTTTTCGATCCTTACCAATTTGTTCTCCCATTACTAAAGAAGGTTTATTATCTTTTTTAGGTTTTGTAGTTTTTCCAAGATTTAGAAGACTGGTATGATTAGTTTTATCTTTGATTGGTTTAGGTTTAGGAACTTTTTTAGTTACTGGTGTTATAGGAACTTTAGTTGTACTAGGTTGTTGTTTTTCTTTTTTTAATTGTTCTGTAGATTCCTTAAACTGTTTTAAAGGTGATATTTTTTTCTTTTTTTTAGTAGAAACCCTAGTAATAGATTTGGTTCTGAGTTCTTGTTTGGGAATTTCAATATCGCCCAGAATTTTAGAAGGTTTAGAAACTTTTTTAGTATTGTTGATTTTGATTTTATTTGTAGTAGGAGTAATCGTTTTTTTTGCAGGAAACTCTTCTTCTTTTAATAAAGCTTCATCTTCTGCTTTGAACTCTAGCATTTCATCTAATGAAAAACCCTCTACAGGGACTTCAATGAAACCTTCGAAATTATCAAAATTCTCACTTGCATCAACCTGATGTATTAATTCCAGACATTGCGTTTCATTTGCATATCGCTGTTGATGAATTTGATTTGTAATAATAGGAAATTCCACTAACCATTTTTGTTCAGCTACCCAAGAGAATCTTAAAACATCATTATTATCATTGATGATACTAATAAATGAGTTTTCATCAGGTGATAAATCATTGAAATATCCAATTACTTCACCTTTATTAGCAGAGATGCCATTAAGGTGCTGTTTTTTTACGATATCTTTTAGATAGGTTTTCATGAAAATTATACTATTGTTTATAATTTTAATATTTCATTAATTTCTCTTGAAATAGTTCGCAAATGTTCATTTCCATTTAATGTGATTTTCTCGAGTGTATTTAAAGTTAAAAAGTCGTTAGTATCTATAATAGCATTTTTACTTTTTAAAATACATGTTTTAAGTTTGGTCAGTTTTGATACTACCTTGAAGTCTCTAACTTTATTTGCTTCTAGAAATAGGTACTCCAGATTTTTAAGAGAATTCAAAAAGTCTATATTCTCCAATTTTGACATAGACCTAAGATCTAATCTTTTTAAATTTTGGGCTCTTTTAATAAAGGATAAATCTTCTACAGGTGTTTTTACTAATCGAAGTTTTTCAATTGAATCAAGAGCATAACCATCTACGAAATCCTGTTTTTTAAGTCCAGCTAAGGCTAAATCTTTAATACCTTTTATATTCCATACATTTTTAATGTTCTTTCTGGACCAAGAGAAAAGTTTTTCTAGATTTGGAAAACTATTGAAATCTATTTTAGTTTTATCTCCATTATCCAAGGTAAGTATCCTAACATCAGTACAACTTTGAATTGGAGATATATCATCTATTTCTGTCCAAATCACTTTCAATTCATTAATAAAATTGAATTTTTCCATGTTTGGTAGGCTTTTAGCTTTCCAAAACCTTCCATCAATTAAAAGATTATAAAGTTCATTATCTTTCATATGATAAGAAAGATCTTTGAAATTAGTTTCGTTTAAAACACTGTAAACTGTTTCGTCAAGCTTGAATTTATAAATAGGAAATTTTTCGTTCATTATAAAAAAATATTAACAAGGTTTTTTAGCAGTATTACCTGTGTTTGGAGGTCTTTTGCTGTTCGCTACATTTTCGTTTCCAATACCTCCATTTTCTCTAATTGTTTCTGCCTCTCTATTCCAAACTTGCTGATCCGAAGCATTATTCATTTCTTGAATTGACAGACTATTCATATCATTAGCTTTCAAATAATCTTTTCTCATATGAGTCATAAGTCTAACTCTTAATGGACTTGTTCCTCCTTTAGTACCTGCGGAACCAGTATAATTTAGCCCATCGGCATCAGTAAAATTATAAACTCCTTTTAGAGAATTTGCATGCCCATTATTTTTGAGCCAATTATCTAGTGCTTCTATTTCCCACTTAGCAAGACGTCTTAAACCTAATGGATCTACCCAACTATTGCTATCATGAGTATATGCATACATCGTTGGATTATTTCCGGCCAATCTAATAGGATCTTGGGAAATATAAACGCCTTCTTCGGGATTGTAATAACGAAATCTGTTATAAAACAAATCTATTTCCAGATCTTCATATTGACCCTGAAAACGGAACGGACAATCCTGCAATGAACCTGTTACAAGGTTACGAATTTTTCCATAGATGTCATATTCTGCATGCCATGTTTTTTCTCCATTACTATTGTACATTTCTATAGGAGTCCCGAGATGATCTGTAATAATAGAATAGGTGTCATTTTCTGTTATTTTCGCCGCAGGTTTAAATCCACCTTGATCAAAAACCCAAGTAATAAGATTTTCTATAGGTTCTTTTTTATCTTTTGATAATAAACCAGATGCATCAATACTTAATTTAGGTTTGTTCTTAAGATTATAGTGCCATTCATGTAAGAGGACATTCCCATTCCATATAAAACGAGTAATTAAGTCAGGATTGTTTTCTGTTTTCTTTGATGGATGCTGTTTACTAATTTTTGTTGTTCTTCTTCCCAGTGCATCATATTCCATTTCAACAACACTTCGATCTGGACGATAGATACTTTTAAGCATTCCATTACCGTTCCAATCATATTTCCAAGTTCCTTTGGGAGAGGATTTCTTAATTAAGTTTCCTTCATCATCATATTCGTAGGTTTTATTTCCAGAGGTTAATAGTTGACCATTGGCACCATATGTACGATCTTTTTGAGTTTTTGTTCGGTATAGATTACCAACTTCATCTGGTAATTTATAATCATAGGATTTGTCTTCATATTGAGTCCAAGCCAAGTTATTGAAATCATCGTAATCAAAATTGACAATTCCTTGAGCTAGGTTATCTACAATTTTCTTTAGTTTATGATTGACATCCCAAGTGTAAGTTCTTCGTCTAGTTTCGACCTCTCGTTTTTGAACAATCTGTTGTTTGTGTCGTCCTGCCTGATCATAACTCCAATTAGTTTTTATTCCGCCTGGTAAAGAACGTTCAGTTTCCATACCCAGACTATTGTATTTAAAATTAGCTTTCCATATGTTATTATCGTGATTTTTAGCTTTTACGGATGAAACTTCTCCGAGTTCTGTATATTTAAGACGTATGGAAGCACCTAAACTACTTTGTGTTTTAGATTGCTGTCCTTTGTCATTATAGCTAAAGGATATCGTATGCCCATCCTGTTCTTCGGAAATAACTCTTCCGGCTTCATCTCTATTGATTTTTACTATTGAGTTTGGATTGACCGCTTGTGTTAATAATCCATCTTTATTATAATCAAATGTAGCCCAGGAATCATCATGATATTCAATTCTAGAAACACGGCCACCTTTATCATATTCATAGACACTAAACTTATGATTAGATTTTTCTTCTTTAATAATCTTTCCAGCCTTATCTCGTATAAAATTTCTAGTAATTTGATCAAAACCTTCTTCTCTAATAATATTTCCTAATGCATCTCTAGTAAAATGATAGGATTCTTTATGTTCATTGATTAGACCTATTAGTTTTTCTTCTTTATCATATCTAAACAAAACTTTTCGACCATCTTGTTCTCTTGATTTTATATTTCCCAATATGGTGTATTCGTAGTTTAGTGTACGATTGTTATCTATAGCTTGTAAAATTCTACCATAGCTGTCATAAGTAAGTTGAATATTTCCTTTGTCTGGAAGTCTTATTTTAAATACGTTGTCTAGGTCATCATACGAAAATTGCTGTTGATGTTTTGCAGGGTTGATCGTTTTAATACATCGTCCCCAAGCATCGTATTCCCAGAAAGATTCTTCTCCGTTTGGAGAAATCATGCGATTTAAGTTATGATCATTATCATAAAAAAGCTGCACTAGATTTTCATTTGCATCTGCAATTTTGGAAATTAAACCATGCTCATTATATTCAAAAGTTTGCATAGTTTGATCTGGATACATAATAGTATTCAACTTATTGTTTTTGAAGAACCTTGAAAAGATGCCTCCTTCTGGTGATGTTTGTAAAAGTAAATTCCCTTTATCATCATAAGAAGATTCTACTTCAGCTCCATCTGGGTAACGGACTGATGTTTGGTTGCCATGAGTATCATATGTGTATTGCGTTTGTAATCCTTCCTGATCTATTGTTTTTATTAGTTCGCCAAATTGATTATACTCATTGATAGTAATACCATCTAATGGATCAATAATTTTTACAGGAATGTTGTTTTCATGATGATAAATGGTTCTATTTCCATAAGAATCCCTTACCTCATTGTGTTTTTCATAATATTTAAATTTGTAGTCTAAAGTTCCTCCTTCTAACCAAGTACGAGTACACCTAGCACCAGTTTGATATGATTCATATTCCCAATAACAAGTAGCACCTTCACGATGCGTTTTAGAAACCATTAAATGATTCTTGTAAACTGCGATTACCGATTTACCAGAAGCATCTGTAATTTTCGCTAGATCTCCAGCTTCATTATATCCATAAGTTACCAGAGTTCGTTTTTCAGATCGATGATGTTGGGTGATTTCTATTATTCTTTGTGCTGTATCATAATGAATCTTGATTTTCCTATTAGCAGTGTCTACGATTTCATCGAGATAATCATCTTGATAATTAAATTGGATATTGGTTTGCCCATCCTTTATGATTTTGGAAATCTTATAAGTTCTCGAGTGATCAGTTAATACATAAGTAAGTTGATCGTTATAATCATAAAGGTGATAAGTAGAGGAGTTAATATAGGTTAGTTGAAGTTTTTCTGTTCTATTGAATTCTGATTTTTTTTCATTGTTAAGTAAAGAGAAAAAAGCAAGTCTTCCATCACCAAGGGTGAGTAGTATATCTTCTGGTCTTGTGGTAAGATGTATATCATAATTATGATGTACACCATGACCTAGAGGACCTTTATAAGCAGAGTCTGAGTACCAAATTCTTTTCCAGCTGATGGGAATATTTCCAGGGATTTCAAAATCAACATAATCGTAGATGTTTACACCGGTAATTACATCTACCGGATCGCCTTTACATACACTGTTTTTATTTGTATTCTGTGAACCGTTTTGAGAATTTTCAGGATTATTTGCCTTACCGTCTGTAGTCTCTTCTGGCTTTTGTTTAGGGGTTTCAGGAGAAGCGTTTGTTTTATGTATTTGAGTTGGATCTTTACCTTCATTAAAGGCTTTCATAACCTCTCTCATTTGTTGGTATCTTTCCTTAGAAGTTTTTGCTGTATTCCAAACGTGTTTTAGTTCTTTTGCATAGGGTAATGTACCATAAATGTTTCCGGTTACTTGGTTGAAAATTTCACCTTTAACACCAGACCACGCAGTTTTTAGATTAAGATTTTTTAAAAATTCAGGGTCGAATAATTTAGCTCCTTTTTTTAAAACTCCAGAGATAGGAACAATAGTTTTTACAACCATTTGACCAGCAGCCTCTCCAGCAGCAAAGTCATCTCCTGTGACCATTACGTCATTGAGTTTTGTATAATCATCAACATATTTTTGTTTTATGTCACTAGGTAGATTTTTTATCTGTTCTTTGATGAGTTGATTTTGTAATTCATTTTGTGCTAATCGATCATAAAATGCATCAGTATCTTTCCAATTCAAATATGCAAGATATCTGGGGTCTCTATAAAAAGCAAAAGCTGCCATATCATCAACAGATGTAGCTACTCCAACAACAAGTTTAGCTCCACCAACAACTGGTTCATAAAATCCTTCTTTTGCAGCTCCCCAGCCATACCCTCCTAATCTTTTAAAATAACCTTCTACGCTTTCTCCTGCTTCCAGATACACCGATTTTTGAGGCATTCCAGCTTCAAGATCTCTAGCCCATTGTGCTCTTGATGATGGATCTGGATTTTCACTTTTATTATCTAAAGCTTGAGCACTCGTTCTTTGACGATTTATTTCCTTTCCAGCGTTATCCCAAAAAGCTTCTTGTTCTTTTTTACTCTCATCAGTGATTACTTCTTCTCCATTATCTATAGCTTTTTGAGCTGGTCTTACAAAGTCTTCTGTTGAGTATTCATCAAGACTTTTTTTCTTCTTATCCGTTTCTGAAGGTTTTTGGACATCTGTTTGTTCTGAATCTTCAGGATTTTTATTTGCGAAATTATCATGTTTTTCTGATTCAGAGATATCTTCTAGATCGATTTGGACAATACCTTCCGGATAGGTTTTACAAGTAGTTTGACTAGAACTAAGTAAAAACCCTGAACTGCCATTCTTTACATTTTCTGTAACAGTATTGGTTTTCCATTTGTTCAATAGAGGGACACATTGACGTAATGTGTTTTTCGGACAGGTACAAGTACCAAAACGTTCGAAGATAACATCTTTATCAGTGGCAGCAATAGCGCCTGATATTTTTATGTTTTTTGGGTTAGCTATTAAATTAGCGGGTCCTTTTCCGAAAGAACATTTAATCTTTTGACCATTATAAACATATTGTCTAGCCATATATTTTAATTTATAGAAACTTCTCCGCCATCTACGGAACATTTTGATTTTCCAACTACTTTAGTTTTTCCACCAATAACACCAATTCCTAGAGCAGTTAGTGTTAAACCAATGGTTGCTTGTATATTTGCCATGACCGAGGCAGTAATAGAAACATGTTTACCGGTTACCCTTGCAGATTTACCACTTAGAGAGGCTGTAGACTTAGCTTTAGCTCTTAGACTACTTCCTGCGTTAAGAAGAATACTGGAAGTAGCACTAGCACTAAAATTACTACCGGCGCTAGCGGCAACATTGCTACCCGCATTCATCGTTAAATTATTACTAGCTTCTATGGCAATGTCAGTAGAGGAGAAGGTAATTTTATTAGGTGCATTAATGGTAATTTCACCATTACCACCCATCACAATGGTATTCCCGCTCGGATCAGCAATGGTAACACTACCATTTGCATCATTAAGTGTTACTTGATTACCACTTCGCGTTTTGATGGCTTTTAGATGATTATTACCACTTTTAAAACTTTCTGGAACAGAAGAAGCATTAGTCACACTACCTTTTACAATAGGTAGTTCTGCATTGTCGCCTTCGTGATCTACGATTACTTCATCTCCTTTTTCAGGTACAAAATACATTCCTTGCCCTGGTCCACCAGCTAGACTAGCTTGTCTAATCCAAGGAGAAGTTTCTCCTGTTTCTTTTTGCCAAGCATATTGTATTTTTACACGACCCATTCCTTCTGGATCCACGTTGTCCACTACAACAGCTGTCTGTGATTTACTTTTTGGATATGCTTTAATAGAAGTTTTTGGATATACATCCGTTTCTGCAGTGATAGCTTCAAAACTATTCTCATATCTGCCATTTTCTCCACAATTATGTGTTATTTTGGTGATTCTATAGCCTCCATATGAAGAGGTTTCTCCATCTATTAATATTTTGCTGCCAAGAGAAATACTTGGATTACTACTTTTTCCGGATACTTTTATTTGATTTACTTCATTAGCCTGTTTTTGATGTAATATTTGATCATCTATACGTGATTTCATCTGTGGATCATCATGAGCACTCACAAAAATCTGGGTTTCTTTTTGAAATAGTTTATTGCTTTTTTGATTAATTGTAGAAATAAAACCTTTAGAACTAGAATTCAATTCTGCGGTTTTTACTTCGTGAAAATTATCTGTTAGGTAATCATTGGTGAAATATTTAAAGTTGTTAGGTATAGCTTCTAATTTCATAGATAACTCTAATAGATCATAACCATATCGAAGTTTTATAGGTTCTTTGTTTTCAGGTTTTCCAAAAACTAACTTAGATCCATCATAATAAAACCATTCTCCATACTGTGCAGCTAGTCTACTCGCATACTGGAAAGCACTTTCTTCTTTTTGAACACTATAATGTATTGGAGTAACTTTTTTTGGAGAAATGTTATACTGTAGAATTCCTTTATCATATCCAGTAAACGTTTTTTCTAAAATCTCTGAAATTCCTATATCTTGATGAGATGCATAATGAGGACCATCATCCGTAATTATACTACAACTTTTGCCTAGTATATGGATGAGATCACCGGTTTTCTGATAGAATCCTTTTACGGTATTAATGGATGTAACGATACCTTTAAATTCTAATATCTCATTTTCAGAAAAGCCATTAACGGATTGTATTTTTAATAGAAAAATAGCGCCCAAAAAATTAATGCTCTCTCCAGAGATATGATCTGTAACTTCTTCTAGCACATCTTTTCTACAGACTAATTCAAAACTATGATGTGCATCTATTTCTTGAGAAAGAGAGAGTTTTTTAAATGCGGGAATGGGATCACCATCTATAAATATTTGTACTTGTGTGTCAGTTGCCATAATTATATTGATATCGGAATTATCCAGTTTACTAGTTTAATTTAAGATTATTAGAGGGAAATAATTTTGGAATGAGGATGAATGGTTACTAAAGCAGGACGTTTGTAGTAAATTTTGTGGTTTTAAAGAAATACTTTGTAATTATCTCATAGATAATAAATAATGATGTGTTTTTAAATAATATACTGAACACTTAGGATAAAGTATATAGTGAGATAACAATGTTCCTTTAAGATTTACTGTTGGTCAACAAAATCTCTTCAAATGTCCACAGCTTAATTTTATTAGATAAGAATAAAATTAAGTTTACCTCAGGTTTAATAATTATTTAAAATTAAAAGCAATGAAAACTCAAAACAATTTTTTGAAAAACTTAAGTAAAGTAGTATTAGTATTATCTGTTTTATTCATTTCATCTTGTGGTAGTGATGATGATGGAACACCTGCGGAGGAATTTGTTACACTTCCTGCACAAGTACTAACATCTTATACAGGTAACTTAGTATATACTCCTAGTGATGGTTCAGGTCCAATTATTAATACAAGTGGTACTGCTACTGTTGCGGTATCTGGTAATACATATACAATTAGTTTTAGTGATGGGGTACCTTCAATTAGTGGACTTGTTTTTTTAGCCGGTTCTGGAAATAATTTTGTGTCTGCCTCTGCAGGTCAATCTACAACTGGTATTTCAGTAGAAGATGGAGATTTAGCCGTAGGAGCGACCAATAATGGGAATACCTGGGCATTTTCTACAAATTAATAGTTTATTTTAATATCTCTAGGGAAAGGGTGGTTTTGGGGAAAACCACTCTTTCCATTTTTTGTATTTCTTATTGATGCTATATGTCTAACTCATAATTTACTTAAAAATGAAAAATATACTCACATCTAAAATTATTATCTCAACTTTAGTTTTACTTATTAGTGTTGGCTGTGGAAGTAAAAAGTCATTAAAGACAGAGGTCATAAAACCTCCAATTGTTACGTTGGATCCATCTGTTAAAAAAATAGGAATACTTAATAGAAGCATACCTTCTGACGATAATGTAGGATTAGATCAATTAGATAAAATATTATCTATTGAAGGAGCAAAACTCGATGAGGATGGAGCTAAGCAAGCCATTATTTCTTTAAAAACAGCATTACTTCAAAATCCTAGGTTTACAGAAGTAACGATCTTACCGATGTCATTAAAAGAAAATCCTGGAGGAGGTATTTTTCCATCACCCATAAGTTGGGACCAAATTGATAAACTTTGTAAAACGAATAATGTAGATGCGATTTTTACTTTAGCCATATATGATACTGATGCTAAAGCTTCATACACCGTAGAAAACAAGAAGATTGAAGGACCATTAGGACTAGAACTTCCTGGTGTAGAACATCAAGTAAATATAGATACTAAGATAAAAACGGGATGGCGTATATATGATCCTATTCGAAAAAAAATCAGTGATCAACTATCAGTTAATGAGAAAACGAAATCTGTAGGAAAAGGAATTAATCCAATAAAAGCAATTGAGGCTGCTACGAATAGAAAACAATCAGTCCTACAAATTAGTCAGAAAATTGGTAGTGATTATGCGTTGAGATTATTACCCTATAAGGATAATGTATATAGAGATTATTATGTGAAAGCGACGCCGAATTTTGAAATTGCAAAACGAAAAGTAGAAACAGGGCAATGGGATGGAGCAGCTGAATTGTGGGAAAAAGAAACTAGTAATTCAGATCCAGAAATTGCCGGACAGGCTTGCTTTAACATGGCTTTCTACAATGAAATAAAAGGAGATTATACCAAGGCTATTGAATGGGCTACAAGAGCCTATACAGATTACGAAAATAAAAATGCATTAAAATATATTAGTGACCTGAAAGAGAGGATCGAGAATAATAAAATTGTAGGAGGTTACTAACCTTTTTTTGATAATTAAAGTTTAACTATTATGGATTCTATTTTTTACCAAAAATAGAATCCATAATAGTTTTTAATCCTCTAAATGCCATGAATATAGCGAATGCAGCCCCAACTAATCCCAAAATTAATATGGGATAATAATAGGAATGATCTTGGTTTTTAAAAGCAGAGTGAATAATCACTGGACTAATAAACATAAAAATCAACGCAATTGCCATACGTTGTATACCTTTACCTAATAATTCTTTATCTGTTCTTTTAGGCTCCATAATTATCAATTGCGTTTCTAACAGTTCCATGTTTCTTTAATAATTCTGTAGCTAATGTTCTTTCTATTTTTAGCTCATCCATAATCATTCGTGTACCTCGATCTACTAGTTTATTATTACTAAGTTGCATATCTACCATTTTATTACCTTTTACTTTTCCTAGTTGTATCATAGTAGCTGTAGATATCATGTTTAATACTAATTTTTGTGCAGTTCCTGCTTTCATCCTAGAACTTCCAGTTACAAATTCTGGACCAACGGTTACTACAATTGGATATTGGGCTGTCTTGTCTAAAGGACTTCCTTCATTACAAGTAATACAACCAGTAATAATATTTGCGGCATTACATTGTTCTAAAGCTCCTATTACATAAGGTGTAGTTCCTGATGCTGCAATACCAATAACAACATCTTTTTCTGAGATTTTATTTGCTTCTAAATCCTTCCATCCTTGCTCTGTATCATCTTCTGCAAATTCTACAGCCTTTCTGATAGCCGGATCTCCACCAGCAATTAACCCAATAACTAAATCATATGAGACTCCGAAAGTAGGAGGGCACTCACTTGCATCCACAACACCTAATCGACCACTAGTTCCAGCTCCCATATAGAAGAGTCTTCCTCCGTTTTTTAGTTTTTCAACAATTTTAGAAACTAAACTTTCAATTTGCGGGATCGCATTTTTTACAGCATCTGGTACCGTTTTATCTTCTTTATTGATATTTGATAACAAATCAGAAATACTCATCTTTTCCAGATGGTTGTAGTTTGAAGCCTGTTCGGTTGTTTTAGTAAAACTCATGCTTCAAAAATACTGATTTTCCTGATCACTCTTCAATTGTAAATTGAAAACGATTTGCCTCAGATAGATTAAAATATCCTAAAGCAAAATTATCCGGATTCGTGGTGTTTATAATATTTCCTCGTATTTGCGCAGGAGGTGTTTGGAACGGATTTCCTCCATCTTGTTCACTTTGTTCGATTAGTATATTAGAATAGTTGTAGTATCGTTCGTCTATTCCAAGAATTTTTATAGTTACTTGTTCTCCGCCAACCATATCCTCATAGAAATAGGAAAAATTAAAAGATTCACCTTGATAGAAACGATCTTCGCTCGGAAGATATAAATTAAAATCAAAATCAAATAGATAGAAATCTTCTCTATTCCCTTCATCAGTAAAGAAAACAATAACTTCAGTTTCATCACCGTCGAATAAAGTTCCATCTCCTTGCTCCACATTATCAATCGCAACTGTCGGTATTAATTGTGTAGTGGCTTTATAGGTTTCTCCCTCATAGATCACCGTAAGTTCGTAATCTATATCAAATTCTGGTATTAAATTTGGGTCTTCTGGAATAAAGAATCCTGGTTCATTTAATGATTCTATAAAATTAACAACAGAATTGTCTGATAGATTGGTAATAAATACCGTTGCGTTACTTACGGTAGGAACACCGTCATTAAAGAAAGGAGCTGATAATGTAAGTCGCACTCCACCTAAGGCATCAACAGGAGTTTCATCTAAATAAATTTCAAAAGATGCGTCTATAACTAATTTTGGTTCTCCATTTGGAACATCAACATCAATAACATCTTCACAACTTGTGATTATAGAAAGTCCGATTATAAGATATAATAACTTTTTCATTGTGTTAAAATTTAAAATTATAGGTGATAGCTGGTACGATTCCAAATATGGAGGTTCTTACAGCCTCGTTTACCCGAGTTTCTGTATTTTGACTAAAGGCTATAGATGCAGCATTTCTGCGATTGTATAGGTTATAAATACTAAATACCCATTCACCTTGCCATTTACGAGTTTTATTTTTTCGTGGTGTTAAGGTAGCAGAAATATCCATTCGGTGATAAGATGGAAGTCGTTGATCATTTCTTAATCCATCATAAATTGGTACTACTAACCCTTGAAACTCAAACTGTCCAGATGGGTAATTAGTAGGTTGCCCTGTTTGGAATAAAAAATTAGCATTAAACGTCCATTTTTTGTTTAACTCATAACTCCCATTAAAAGAAATATCGTGTGTTTTATCAAAAGGTGTGTTATACCATTGGCCATTATTAATACCTGTTTCGACAGGAGTTCTTCCAACTGTCCGCTGTTCTGATTTAGACAATGTGTAGGCCAACCATCCTTTGAACTTGCCTTCATTTTTTCTTAATAAAAGTTCTAAACCATAAGCTCTAGCCTCACCATTAAGTATTTCTTGTTCAATGGCATCATTGGCGATTAGTTCTGCGCCGTCAATATAATCAATCCTGTTTTTGATGTCTTTATAGAAGACTTCTGTTTCTATAGAGTATGCATCATTTTTAATACTTTTAAAAAAACCTAAAGCATATTGATTGAGCAATTGCGGTTTTACATATTTCCCACTAGGAGTCCATACATCAAGCGGAGTAGGGGAACTAGTATTCGATAATAAATGTAGATACTGAGCCATTTTGTTATAACTAGCTTTTATCGAAGTATTATCGTTAAATATATACGCTAAGGCTAAACGAGGTTCTAGATTAGTGAAGTTTTTAATTTGATCACTTCTACTAATTCTTTCTGTGCCTATCGGATTAGCGGCTTCGTAAATTTGTAATTCTTCATTAAATAACAGAGGATTATCATTCTCATAAATATTTAATTCATCTTGACCCAACCTTGTAAAGTTACTAAGACGGATACCGTATTGTAATGATAACTTATTAGAGATCTTGTGTTCTGCATCAATATATACGCCTAATTCATTAGCGTATTTATCAATTAATTTATCTCTGATAATTCCAGAGTCATCTCTATTAGGCTTTATCTCACCAGGATTGAATCGATAGTATATATTATTGATTCCATAATTAAGTTGAAAATTATCGCTTAAATAATGTTTTAAATCATACTTTAAATTAAAATTTCTGATCCCAGAATCCCATTCAAAACCAACAAAGTCAAGTTCTAATCCATAAAAATAATCTGAATAGATAAGTGATAAATTAGAAAATAATTTATCCGAGAATAAGTGATTCCATCTTAGGTTTAAAACGGTATTCCCATATGTGTTTCTAAAACTTTCACTTATAGCAAAGACGTCCCTACCAAAGTATCCTGAGAGAAATAGATTATTATTTTCATTTATTTTGTAGTTCAGTTTAGTGTTGAGGTCATAGAAGTATGCAACATTATCATTACCGTCATCTACTAGTGGTAAGAAAAGATGTGCATATGATGCTCTTCCTCCAACTAAGAAAGCTCCTTTGTTTTTTACAATAGGACCTTCTGCTAATAACCTACTGGAAACAAGTCCAAGTCCACCATTAATATGATATTCTTTACTGTTTCCTTCTTTTTGATAAATATCTAAAACAGAAGAAACTCGTCCTCCATATTTTGCGGGAATTCCTCCTTTATAGAGTTTAATATCTTTAATTGCATCTGGATTAAATACGGAGAAAAATCCAAATAAGTGTGATGAATTAAAAATAGTGGCCTCATCTAATAAAATTAAGTTTTGATCCGCAGCACCACCACGAACATTAAAACCAGAAGCACCTTCACCACCACTAGTTACTCCTGGAAGGAGTACAATCGATTTAATTACATCTGCTTCACCGAGTACAACTGGGATTTGTTTGATCGTTCCTGCGGTTAGTTTATTAAGACTCATCTGAGGATTCTTAATATTTACTTTTTCAATATTTTCTGTTATTACTATTTCATCCAACATTTCGGAAGCTTCCGCTAGTTGAAAATTGAGTTTTTTATCTTCATTTAGTACAATTTCTTGTACAATATCTTTAAAGCCTAGGTAGCTGATTTGTAGTTTATAGGTTCCTTCTGGCAAAGTGATAGAGTAAAATCCATATTCATTGGTTACCACGCCTTTTCCCATTTCTGGAAAAAGTACATTAACACCAATTAATGTTTCATTACTAGATTGTTCCGAAATAGTACCGTTAATCGTAAATTTTTCTTGAGCTATCAAGGTACTATTAGCTAGTAAACATAGTAGTACCAGCCATATATTAAGAGTGAGATATTTTTTCAAAAGAAAGTTTTTTCAGTAGCATTTATAGAGTAGACGCTCTAATCTAAAATATGTTACGTATTTAGAGAATATAAATATATTGTAATATGTCGCTTCTAGTTAAGATTTCCAGCAAAAACTAATGGGAAACCATTCTTCGGTGTATAAAGTATTACTATTTGTGGATTTAATACTTGATTTGCGTTTAAGATATACTTGGTTGTTTTCTGAAAATACATAGTTAGTATCTATTTTTTTGGTTCTTAGAATAACTTTATTTTTCATTTGGGGCTTTGGTAACATTTCTTTCTTATATAAAATCATTGTATCAATTTTTGTGCCTAATTATGTTTGTAATCTTTTTTGTGCCTAAAAAAACCGGATGTATAGAATCTATTTTTGGTATTTGTATATTCTTGATATAGTAATTATTTTGGTTTAAATAGCTGTTATCTAGTAATATGGTTTTTGGTTTTTAGAGTCTATAACCTAATCCTATTTTTAAAAGATTTGCATTTCTATTAAATGCAATATCTGGTACATTATCTTCTTCAGAAAGCCTAATGAAATCATATTGAATTTGAGCAAAAAACTTTTTAGTGATATTATACGCCATTCCGACATTGAGATTAAATCCATTTAAAGTTTCAGTATCATTTAATTCTCCAGTATTTGTTGTGATTGATGAATCTAATATCATTACGGTGTATCCTATTCCAACTGAAGGGCGAAGTTTTTTAATTGATTCTATAGTTAACTCTCCAAATATTCTGGGTTGTAATATGTATGCCGTAGTTTCAGAGGTTTCGAACTTATCATTTATTAATATGTTACCATTTAGTGAAGCTCCTATCTTTACAGGTGTTAATTTAACAAACCTATAATCCGCACCAACATCAATAATTCCAACGTAATTGTCGCCAAGAAAGTTGTCGCCAAATGGAATTGGATAGTTGAGTTCAAAACTAATTTTAGAGTCTTGAGAAAATAATTGACAACAGGAAATTAGGATTACTACTAATAATGCGCTTTTTTTCATTGGAATAAAATTTATATTAATACTTTAAAGTCAATACGGAGCCTAATCAATAGGGATTATCTATTGATTTAATGTCTCTTTTTGAATGTTTTTTTGTTTAGTTAATTTATAGGAGGTTGTTTTTTATATCTGTTTTTATTTAGATTGAATACTCCAATTTTAGAGCCAATATTTATAGAAAATCCATTAATATTATCTAAAATGTTTGGTATTGGGTCGATTGGTGTTGAAAATCGATACTTAATTCCTGCTTCGAATTGTATAAATCTAGAGAGGTTATATAATATATTTACACCTGGTTCTACAATCAATGTTATATCTGTACTTTTGAATAAAGGCCCTGAACCTTCTACATATCCCATACCTATTAAAAAAGGAAACGAAAAATTGAATTTTGAAGTACTAAGTAAGATATTTTCTGAATGTAGCCCTCCATAGATAACTAATAAATCAAAATCTCCTCCAAAAGAACGATCTACAGAACTTAAATCAGAGAATAAAGCTTTTGCCGTTATTCCTAGTTCCATTTTTTTGTTAGCTACATAAGCTAATTTAATTCCGGCTGAGGTAGTCTCATTTTTTTTAATTTGACCATATCCCACGTCAACTCCTAGATATACACCGTGTACGATGTTTTTTCGATCGTTAAATTCTATATAATCTTTGTTGTCAGTTTCTTGACTCCTTGTTTGATTTGTTATTAGTATAATTAAAGCTACTAAAAATCTTCTTATATGTTTCATAAACAATGGTTTCATAGATTATATTTAAATTTTGGGATACTCATTTGGATGAGTTTTGATCCTAAGATGCATTGAGACTAGGTTATTCTATTCTTTAGGAGCATTTTTTCTGTATCTATTCTTACCTAGATTAAATACGCCAACTTTTACACCTATTCCTGCAGAAAATCCATTGATTCGATCTATACCATTAGGATGGATATTAAATTTACTAGAGAATCTATATTTTACACCTGCTTCTAGTTGTACAAACCTAGAAACATTAAATAGTAGATTTATTCCTGGTTCAGCTACAAAAACAGCATCCCAGTCATACTCATTCTCGTTAAATTCATCATCTTCATCTAATTGACCGTCTATATAACCAACACCTCCAACTCCAATTAGTAAA
Source organism: Aquimarina sp. MMG015 (assembly GCF_018100855.1). Taxonomy (NCBI): domain Bacteria; kingdom Pseudomonadati; phylum Bacteroidota; class Flavobacteriia; order Flavobacteriales; family Flavobacteriaceae; genus Aquimarina; species Aquimarina sp. MMG015. The sequence goes on along the minus strand of NZ_JAGJEB010000010.1, from coordinate 148,810 downwards.
GGGAATGATAAATTTACTCTTGATTTACTGAAGAATATAGGTTCTAAGTGCATTCCTGCATATCCTCCAATTAGGTCTTCATCGTTAGAAATGGATATTCCTGGTAGATTTTGTTGAGAGTAAAAACCTTTCATACCAAAACCTACTTCGAATTTTCTGTTAGCTACATAAGCTAATTTAAGTCCTATTAACCCAGTGTCTTCTCCATCAATTTCTCCATAACTAGCACTAAAACCAAGGTAGACTCCATGGACAATATTTTTACGGTCATTAAATTCTAAATAATTGCCATCGTTTTTTTCTTGTGAATACGTATTAACTATATTAATTAATAAAAAGGTAATAAGTATTTTGATTGTTTTTTTCATGAGTATTGATTTGTTTTTTTATTAGATTGATAAATGATTTTGGTTATTCTTTTAATATGATTACTCCTTTTCTACCAGTTATTTGAAAAGTTCCTTTGTTTGTTTCTATGCCATATGTTGCTTGGATTTCTCGTAGTCTTTTTTTACTGTCAATTACTTTGTTTTTTATATTCTTGAATGTTTTAGGAATTCGTAATAAACCTTGCTCTAAAGAAGCATTAAAATCAAAATTAAGTTCTGAAATATTGATGTTAACTTCTGAAGATTTTTGATCTATAGTTATATCTGCATTCGATTTTACGATTTGTTCTACTCTAAAGTCTGCCACATCCATCGTAAGATTAATATTATCAAACAACTTTTCAATTATAATATTAGTAAATTCCAATTCACCTTTAATCGTTTCAATAGCATCTACTGAAACTTTGTCTTTACTAGAGTATATTTCTAGATCATTAACTTTTTTTATAGCGATTGTTGATCCGCTGCTTATTACTCTAAGGTTTTTAGAAGTTTCGTGATCAAATTCACTATTTTTTAGATCAATCTTACCGTAGGTAATGGATTTTGTATGTAGTTTGCCAAATTTCATTTTAATATTAGCATTCACAACATCATTATTAATCCACATATCTCCATGTTGTAAATCAGTCTTTAATTTTCCATTCCAATCACTGATAATAATATCTCCGAATTTATTGGTTAATTGTATCTCTGCATTTATTGGAAGATTAATTTGATAATCAATTTGTATATTTCCTTTGTCAAAATCAAAGGGATTAACACGATTAAATATTTTAGAAAAAAAACTGTCGCTTTTTTCCTCAATATTTGAAAATATGGTTAGGAAATCATCAGATGTGTTTATAAAGGGTTGTATTCTTTCTAAAAGCTCCTCTGCATCTTCTTTATCTTTTTTAGTAACCGTAATATCAATAGTAATTTTGATTTTATTTTGGTTCCATCCGTTGATTATGATATTCCCATATTTGTTTTCTAATTGTAATTCTCCGGCATTTGAAAAATCGTAGGTTTTTTCTATTGATTTAGATAACTTTTCCTGACCATTTATATAATGCCCGGCAAAAAGTATTAAGACTAATATGGTTAGTTTCTTATAAAATATATCCTTCATTTTCATCGGATTTTTTCGAATCTTTAATTTGTTCTAGAAGATTCTCTATTAATTCAATTCTTTTTTTGTAGTTCTGAACTATGGCTTCAAGGATATACTCGTTATTTAGATTCTCTTTCATTTCTTCTTTTAGCAATAGATATTCTTTATCTAATTCATCCATGAAAGAAAGAAAATCTTCTTTATCGCTTTCTGTTAGTTTCGAATTCTTTTTTACTAACTCAACCTGAAATGAAACAAGTCCTTTATAATAGGTGTCAATATCCTGTAGTTCTTGATTAACTGCTTGATTTTGCTTTGTTATGCTGTTTGTAGAACTTGTATATAGATTCATTAAAGAAAACACTCCAAGAACGATAAGAATACTTGCCGCTATTTTCAGAAAAGGAGAATTCCAATGTTTTAAGGTTTTTATCTTTTTAGTTTTAGAAGTAGTATCCAGCTCTAATTCGATACGTTCCCAAAGTTTAGCTTTATCTGCTTTATGTTCATCAAACTGAAGTTTGTTTTCTCTTATATGTTTTTCAAAATCATCCATTTTATGCTTGTGTATTTATGATTTGAATTAATTTTTTCTTCGCTCTATGATATTGTGATTTAGAAGTAGAGCTAGAAATCTCTAATATCTCTGAAATCTCAATATGGTCATATCCCTCTATTAAGTACAGATTAATAATCTGTTTGTACCCATCTGGCAATTTTGTAATACCCTTTTTTATTTTTTCTATATCCCTAGTGTTAATAGATTCTTTAACTTCTTCTGTAATATGATATTCATGCTTATCTATTGGAGTAATTGGTATCTTTTTTAATTTTAAATGATTAATACTTTTATTAATTACTATTCTTTTTAACCAAGAACCAAAGGTGCTTTCGTATCTAAAAGATGTCAAGTTTTTAAAAGCATCAACAAAACTATCTTGTATAATATCTTCTGCATCTTCTCTTATACTTACTATTCTCATACTTACATTGTACATGGCATCTACATATAACTCATATAGCTTATACTGCGAATTTCGATCACCAGATTTGCTTTTTTCTATCAAATCTTTATGTGTATAAAGAATATTAGTTTTCAATTAATTAGAGTTGATTGTAAGTTTCTTTAAAGTTACTTTTCTTTTCTAGTTATTACTATTGACAAGACAAAAAGTAAAGGGTTGCATCTTTTTTATTTTTTTATTTTAAAAAATTAAAAAAGCCTGTAAAACATTTGTTTTACAGGCTTTTTAGATTATAAGATTGATTTATATATTATCCTATGATTTTGTTTAATGTATTACTAGGTCTCATTGCATTAGAAACCTTAGTAACATCTGGCCAATAATAACCACCCATATCAACAGCGCTTCCTTGAGCATCATTTAATTCTTGAATAATTATTGATTCATTCTCTCCTAATTCCTTGGCGATAGAAGCAAATTCATCTTTTAGATCATTATCTTTTGTTTGTTCAGCAAGTGCTTGTGCCCAATATAAAGCAAGATAAAAGTGACTACCACGATTGTCAAGTTCGTTTACTTTTCTTGATGGAGATTTTTTATTCTCTAAAAACTCTTCTGTTGCTTTATCTAATGCCTCAGCAATTATGAGCGATTTTGGATTGTTATTAACTTCTCCTAAGTGTTCTAAAGAAACCGCTAATGCTAAAAACTCACCTAGAGAATCCCAACGTAAGTGTCCTTCTTTATTGAATTGTTGGACGTGTTTAGGAGCAGATCCACCCGCACCAGTCTCAAATAAACCTCCACCATTCATCAACGGAACGATAGAAAGCATTTTTGCACTAGTTCCAAGTTCTAAAATAGGGAAGAGGTCCGTATTATAGTCACGTAATACATTTCCGGTAACAGAAATAGTATCTTTACCATCTTTTATTCTTTCTAAAGAGAACTTTGTAGCTTCTACTGGAGACATAATTCTAATGTCTAATCCTTCTGTATTGTGTTCTGGTAAGTAAGTATTTACCTTTTCGATCAGACTAGCATCGTGAGCTCTTGTTTTATCCAACCAAAATATTGCAGGAGTGTTTGTTGCTCTTGCTCTACTTACTGCTAATTTTACCCAATCTTTTACAGGAGCATCTTTGGTCTGACACATTCTCCAGATATCTCCTTGTTCTACAGGGTGTTCTATTAAAACAGTACCTGCACCATCTACAACACGAACGGTACCCGTTCCTTTTATTTCGAATGTTTTATCATGAGATCCGTATTCTTCGGCTTTTTTAGCCATTAAACCAACGTTAGGGACAGTTCCCATAGTTGTAGGATCGAAAGCTCCATGTTTTTTACAGAAATCTATAGTTTCTTGATATATTCCCGCGTAACTACTATCAGGTATAACAGCTTTAGTATCTTGAGTATTACCTTTTGCGTCCCACATTTGTCCAGAGTTACGGATCATTGCAGGCATGGAAGCATCGATAATAACATCACTTGGTACATGGAGATTGGTAATACCTTGATCAGAGTTAACCATCGCTAGTTGAGGACCATTTTCATAACAAGCTTTGATATCCTCCTCTATTTCTGCTCTCTTGCTAGCATCTGATATTTTCTTTAGTTTATTAACAAGGTCGCCAAAACCATTATTGACTTCAACACCTATTTCTTCTAGAATTTCACTATGCTTTTCGAATACATCTTTAAAGAATACTTCAACCGCATGACCAAAAATAATGGGATCTGACACCTTCATCATAGTCGCTTTCATATGTAATGAAAATAAGACATTTTTCTGCTTGGCATCAGCAATCTGTTCTTCTAGAAAAGAAATCAGTGCTTTTTTATTCATTACTGTAGCATCAATAATTTCTCCTGCAAGTAATGTTGTCTGTTCTTTTAATACTGTCGTATTACCATTATCATCAACGAATTCAATTTTAACATCTCCAGCATTAGAAATTGTAACTGACTTTTCATTAGACCTAAAATCACCATTGGCCATAGTGGCTACGTGTGTTTTGGAATCACTACTCCATTCACCCATCGAATGCGGGTTTTTTCTTGCATATTGTTTTACTGGTTTAGGGGCTCTACGATCAGAATTTCCTTCTCTTAATACTGGGTTTACAGCACTTCCTTTAATTTTATCATATTTAGCTTTTGTCTCCTTTTCAGTATCACTTTCTGGTTCTTCAGGATAACTAGGGATATCAAAACCTTGTAATTGTAACTCTGCTATAGCTGCCTTTAATTGAGGAACTGAAGCACTAATATTGGGTAACTTGATGATATTAGCTTCTGATTTTAAAGCTAATTCGCCAAGTTCAGCTAATGCATTTGCTTGTTTTTGTTTATCCGAAAGGTTCTCAGGAAAAATAGCTAGAATTCTTGCTGCAAGAGATATATCTTTAGTCTCAACTTCGATATTTGCGGCTTTGGTGAACTTTTTTACGATAGGTAAAAAAGAATAGGTAGCTAACGCAGGTGCTTCATCAGTTTTTGTGTAAACAATTTTTGAGGATTCAATTCCCATATTTTTTGATTTTGAATAAGATATTTATCAGAACTTTTGGTAAAATACCTTATGTATTATACTATCTATTAAGGAAACAATTAGTCGTTTAATTTTTCTTGGACAAATAATATTAACCTTTCTAAAAATATTCGAGGAACACTACGTGTATAAAAATATTATTCGCTGTAAGATTTTCCGAGCGCGAAGATACAAATATAGGGTAGTAAATGCAACCGGTACATTGTTAGTTTTGAGTTAAAGAGATTGAATTAGAAATCTTTGAAAAAGAATGGGGGTAAAAAATGGTTGTCGTAAAAAAAGTAGTTTAATTTGAGAATAATTTTAAATATAAAAAGCCATATCATAATACGAATATCTTGATATGGCTTTCGTTCAGAAATAATAATTTAGTTAGCTGTTTTACCCGCTATTAAATAATAACTTGCGTTAATTTATACCAAAACTGTTACCTCTGTTTTTGAGTAGTTTTAATTTACGAAAGAAAATACAATCATACTAGAAAATACTACTCAAGTGACTATTGCGAACGCTGTTGTATCTAAATTACTTATGTAATTTTTTAGTTTCTCATCCGAATAGTCTAATGCCACTTAAAATTAAAAAGGTGTCAAAACTTAATTTTTTCTTATGAATTTCATTCTGAAATGATTTTAAAGAGAATCCTTAAAGTGATTTCAACGATGTACTCAAAAAAATAACTTTCGTTTTATATTTATCCTAATCTTAAGATGGTTTATGTAAAATGTTCAAAGAACGAGTTTAGAAAAATATATTAAGAATCCTTGTGTCATCTCTTTATACTATATTATTTCTATATACTAAAGTTAAGAAAAAAGATTCAAGTGATTGGCATCTTGTATCTTTTTAGTTATCAACTGGTTATGAACCTAGTTTATTAACTTTTGTTCATAAAAAAAGGTTGCCATATGACAACCTTTAATATTATATAAGATGAAAGAATTAGCTTCTTTTTTCTTTAATACGAGCTTTCTTACCTGTAAGTTCTCTAAAGTAAAAGATACGTGCTCTACGAACTTTACCTCTTTTATTAATTTCGATTTTCTGAAGAGCTGGTAAATTAATCGGAAAAATACGTTCAACACCTACTGTACCAGACATTTTTCTGATAGTAAAAGTTTCACTAGAACCAGAACCTCTTCTTTGGATTACAACACCTCTAAAAAACTGAGTACGTGTTTTGTTTCCTTCTTTAATTTCGTAATATACTGTAATAGTATCACCTGCTGCAAATTCAGGTAACTCTTTTCTTGTTACAAACTCGTCTTGTACGAATTTTACTAAATCTTCCATTTTTGAAGTAGTTTACTTATGTTTTATTAAAGCAACATTCACGATTCTCGCCAGAGGTTGTTTCAATCAGGCTGCAAAAATAACTATTATTTAATGATTTGCAAGTATTTTTGGTAATATTGTTTGTAAAGATGATATTCAATTAATTGTCTAAATTTCAGTGAAATATCTTTTGTCTTTAGTTGAAACGCTTTATAGATTTATTAACATTAAAAATCAGAAACTAATCGTCTAATAAGTCTGGTCTTCGTTCTTTTGTTCTCTGGTATGCTTGTTCTTCTCTCCAAGCTTCAATTTTTGGAAAATTTCCGGATGTCAGTACTTCAGGGACTTTCCATCCTTTGTAATCTGCAGGTCTTGTATATATTGGAGGAGCTAATAAGTCATCTTGAAAAGAATCTGTTAACGCAGAGGTTTCATTACCTAATACTCCGGGGATTAATCTAATGATTGCATCACATAGTATTAAAGCACCTAATTCTCCGCCAGATAGTACGTAATCTCCAACTGATATTTCTTTAGTGATGAAATGATCTCTAACTCGTTGGTCAACACCTTTATAGTGGCCACAAAGAATTATTATATTCCCTTTTAGAGATAGTTGATTTGCAATTCCTTGGTTTAACGTGTCTCCATCCGGAGTCATATAAATGATTTCATCGTAAGTTCTTTCGGCTTTTAGTTTAGAAATACATTTATCTATTGGCTCTACCATCATTACCATGCCGGCACCACCACCAAATTGGTAATCATCAACCTGTTTGTAATTATCAGTGGTATAGTCTCTAAGATTATGGAGCTGTACTTCTACTAAACCTTTTTCTATTGATCGCTTCATAATTGAAGCTTCAAAAGGGCTTTTAAGAATATCGGGTACAACGGTTATTATGTCTATGCGCATCTTTTCTTATTAAGAATGCAAAGATGCAAAACAAATATGGTAAAATCCAGATATTTGGATTACTTAGCTCCGGTTTTACGTTGTTTGTTGATTTCATCCTGAAGTTTACGCATCACTTTTTGTTCTCTTTCTAAAGCTCTGCGTCTATGATCTTCAAACTCAGCTTCTGTTTCAGCTAAAGCTTTTTTAGCTTGTACAGTAACAGAATTACTATTTTTAAACTTAAAAACAAAGAAAGCAAGAAGCGCTACAAGTGCACCAACAATAGTCCACATCATAGTTTTATAACTACCTTTTGTGAACGGTATTCCTAAAAATGTCATACTATCTTTTTCTTCTGTAACCGTAGTAAGGTTTTCATTGGTTTTGGCTAGAGAAGCTTCAAGATTAGAAATGGAGGTTAGCTGTTCTGTTATTTTTTGATTAGAACTGTTTAATTTATCTTCTAATGTTTTAAGTGAATCTATTGTATTTCCTTTTAGTTTATCTAACCATACACGCTTAACAACTTTATATTCTTGATATTTTCCTGATTTTTTAATGACTACATCAAATTGAGTTTTAATATTTTCATTTTTTAATGCTTGTTCTGCAGTAAGATTATCTTCTTGTGCCTGAATGGTTTCAAAGATGGGGAATAGAGCTATGAAAACTAATAGGTACTTTGGTAATTTCATGTGTGAGTTTTAGTTGTTTTTAATGGTTGATTAAAACCTTGAGTATATTACATAAACTTTATTTTACTTGCTTAAGGAAGTTATCAATATACTTTTCAAGATTCTATTCTTTTTTACGTTAGTCTTTAATTAATTGTAACGGTAATAAATATACGATATTGTGGGTAATTTAAAAGATTTAAAAAGGAGTATAGTTAATCATATTTCTTAGTGTTTTGAAATTTACGAAAAGTTTTGTTTTTCAAACCATTTGTTTGTTAGGTTTATAAAACAAAAAAGTCATTATCTTGAGGATAACGACTTTTTAAGAATTATTATAATAGTTGGAATTACTAGTAATATGTAAAACGTCTTACTTTTGCTATATATTTGGATAGTCTGATTACTTGATGACTATATCCATATTCGTTATCATACCAAACATAAAGCACAGCATTATTACCTTTAGTATCTACAATTGTTGCATTGCTATCATATATTGATGGAGCGGATGATCCAACGATATCACTAGATACTAATTCGTTATCCAATGAATACTTAATTTGTTCAACTAGGTTTCCTTCTAAAGCGTATTTTTTAATAATAGCATTCATACTTTCTTTAGAGGTGTTTTTCTCTAAATTAAGATTAAGAATAGCTAAAGATCCGTTTGGTACTGGAACTCGAATAGCATTAGAAGTTAGTTTACCTTCAAAACTTGGTAATGCCTTAGAAACAGCTTTGCCAGCTCCAGTTTCAGTAATTACCATGTTTAATGCAGCTGCACGTCCTCTTCTATATTTTTTATGCATATTGTCCACCAAATTTTGATCATTGGTATATGCGTGTATTGTTTCTAAGTGTCCATTTATTACTCCAAAACTTTCGTCTACTGCCTGTAAAATTGGTGTAATTGCATTTGTAGTACAAGAAGCAGCTGAGAAAATATTTACTTTATCTGGATTGTGCTCTTGGTGATTTACTCCATGAACAATATTAGGAATCCCTTTTCCTGGTGCGGTAAGTAATACTTTGTCTATTCCTTTTGCTATTAAGTGTCTGCTTAAAGCTTCTTTATCTCTAAATGCTCCAGTATTGTCAATTAATAAGGCATTATCTATTCCATAAGAAGTATAATCTATATCTTCTGGATTGTTAGCGCTAATAATTTTTACTGTAGTGCCATTTATTATTAAAGAACTGTTTGCAATATCTGTTTCTACTAATCCAGCAAATTCTCCGTGTACTGAATCATTTCTTAATAAAGAAGCTCTTTTTTCTAAAACATCTTCTGTAATTGATCCTCTAGTTACGATAGCTCTTAATCTTAATTGACTGCCTTTTCCGGTAATAGTCATAAGTTCTCTAGCAACTAAACGCCCGATTCTTCCAAATCCATAAAGAACTACATCTTTTGGAGATATATTTTTAAATTTCTTAGCATCTTTTAGTTTGTTCATTACGAAACTAGTCGCAGAATCATATTCATTACCCGCAAGGTGATACTCATAAGTAAGTTTGCCGATATCTAATTTTGCAGGAGGTAAATCCATCAGTTTAATTGCTTGTGCAATTTCTACAGAATCAAAAATCGAAATTGGTTTTTGAACAAACTCACCAGCGTATTCATGCAGATTAAGGATTTCGCTTACATTTTTATCAATTAATTGATTACGAAATAGTACTAACTCAATAGAATTATCGTACCAAAGGTCACTCACAGTTTTAATAAATGCTACCGTAGCACGGCGTCTGTCTGCCTGAAAGGCAAGTTCTTTCTCATAAACTTCGTTAGAACTCATAATGTGTTGTGTTTTTAGAATCTTGAAATTTCGCGCAAAAGTATGAATTTCAAACGTTTTCGTAAAGTTTTTTAAATAAAAAAATCCCATTACTTTTTGTTAGTAATGGGATTGTTGATTTTACTTCACGTTCCTTCTAATTTTGGAAAACAAACTCTCTCTTTTCTCCATTACGATCAATTAAGCTGATAGTAATGTCTTCTTCTGGATATTTGCTTTCTATAATTTGTTTTACTTGTAAAACATCTTTTACCTTTTTGCTGTCTATCTCACTTATAATTAAGCCTTCTAGATTATATCGTTGCATTTTTGGACTTAGTGCTTTGCTGATGATTACTCCATGGTCCAAATCAAATTTCTTTAAATAGTCTGGATTTGGATTCGCTACTTCTACACCGACATCTTCAATGCTATATCTTTGGATAACATATTTGGACAAAGTTACAGGTACATTAAGTTCTTCATTTTCTCTAATTATTTTCACATTAATAATGTCATTAGGACTTTTGCTATTTACATAACCTGTTAGGTCGGCAAACTTCTTAATTCTTAATCCATCTATTTCCTTAATAACATCACCTTCTTTTAATCCAGCCTTCTTAGCGCCACTATCTTCACCTACATTTGTAATGATAACACCTTGAGTTTCATTAATGTTATATTTTTCCATTACCTGTTTAGTAAGATTATCTCCGTTTATACCTAATATTCCTCTTTGTACATCTCCAAATTCTAATATATCTTCCACAATTTTTCGAGCATTATTAGAGGGTACAGCAAAAGCATATCCTACATAACTTCCGGTTTGTGATGTAATTGCTGTGTTTATACCTATTAGTTCTCCTCGTATATTTACTAAAGCCCCACCGCTATTTCCTGGATTGATGGCTGCATCTGTTTGTATAAATGATTGGAAATTACCATCATATTCATTTAAATCTCTTGATTTGGCACTAATTATACCAGCAGTAACCGTAGATGTAAGGTTAAAAGGGTTACCAACTGCCAACACCCATTCTCCAATTTTTGCTGTATTTGAATTTCCGAAAGGGATATAGGATAATTTTTCATCGGAGTCGATTTTAATTAATGCAATATCTGATTGTGGAGCAGTGCCTATTACCTCTGCCTTATATGATTTATTATTGTTTAATGTAACTTCTAAATCAGTGGCACCATCTATTACATGATTGTTTGTAACTATGTATCCATCTTCTGTAATAATAACACCAGATCCAGCACCTTGAATCTTTCTTTCGGTAGTTCCTCCATTTCTAAAGTATTCCATCAGATTCCTTGGTGTCTTGGAAATTCCATATTGTTTAACGTGAACAACGGCATTTACTGTTTTTTCTGCAGCAACAGTAAAATCAACATTGGTGCCCGCGGTATTTATGTTAGTTGCAGTATACGTGGTTGGGATTAAATTTGTTTTTTGTGTGGTCTCATTTTTAGTAATAACAACCGCTTCAGGTTCGAGAAACATTTTATATGCTCCCAATGTCATTACTCCTGCTAAAATAGCTACAACCAATAAGCTAAAAAATCTTTTCATCTTCTTTTCTTTTTTCGTTTAATTTGACTAGTACTATAATATAGACTCTTAATAACTATTAAAATTACAACTATAGTATATTTTTTTTAGATATTTAACGGACCATTAACAACGATTATATGTTTACTTTCTTTGTACCTTTGCTCTTTATAATTGAATAAAATAATGAACCTTACTTTTTATAAATATCAAGGTACCGGTAATGATTTTGTAATCATTGATAATAGAGAATCAATTTTGTCCAAAAATAATACCAAATTATTCGCAAGACTTTGTGACAGAAAATTTGGAATAGGAGCAGACGGTTTAATGTTGCTAGAACTTCCTCAAAATGAAGAAGATGATTTTACTATGGTGTATTTTAATGCAGACGGTAATGAGAGTACCATGTGTGGTAATGGAGGAAGATGTTTGGTAGCTTTTGCAGCTTTTTTAGATGTAGTTGACGACAGGGCTACTTTTACCGCAATTGACGGAAAGCATAAGGCAGAAATAAAGAATGGGGTAGTTTATTTGCAAATGCAGGATGTTTCCAAAATCGAACAATATGATTCACATTTGTTTTTAGATACCGGTTCTCCACACCATGTAACTATGGTAAATGATTTGGTTTCTTATGATGTTCCCAATATTGGTCGTGAAATTAGAAATGGATCTCCGTATTTTGAGGAGGGAAGTAATGTCAATTTTGTGCAAAAAGAATCTGATGATTTATTTTCTGTACGTACTTATGAAAGAGGGGTAGAAGATGAGACTTTATCATGTGGGACAGGTGTAACTGCAGTTGCATTATCTATGCATAGAACAAAAATGACGGATAAAGAAGAAGTTAGTGTAAAAACTCCTGGAGGTGAATTAAGGGTAACTTTTAAGGAAACTATTAATGGTTATGAAGATATATTTCTTATTGGTCCAGCAGAACAAGTTTTTAAAGGAGAGATCACATGTTGACATTAAAAGGTGAGCATATTTATCTGAGGGCATTAGAACCTGAAGATTTAGATTTTGTTTATTTAATTGAAAACGATGAGCAAATATGGGAGATGAGTACAACTCAAACTCCTTACTCTAGATTTTTGATTAAACAATATTTAGAGAATGCACATCAGGATATTTATGATGCCAAACAATTACGACTCGTTATTTGTTCATATGATGGAGCTACATTAGGACTTATTGATTTGTTCGATTTTAACCCGACTCACAATAGGGCAGGAGTAGGTATTCTAATAGCAGAAAAAGAGCACCGCGGAAAAGGATATGGTAAAGAAGCTCTACGCATTATTAAGAATTACGGTAAAACACACTTACGGTTACATCAATTATACGCTAACATTGCAGAAGATAATGTTGCAAGTATAAGGTTGTTTGAGAAAGAAGGGTTTATAAATATAGGAGTAAAGAAAGAATGGAACCTTGTATCTGGTATGTACAAGGATGAATTATTATATCAACATATATATGTACATTAAAAGAATATTATTAATAATAGCCTTAATTGGTTTAATAGGTGGTGGGTTGTTTGCGTATTATGTGTATCAGGCAGTTTTTTCTCCTAATACAAATTTTGATTCTGAAACAACAACAGTATTTATACCTTCGGGAACAACATATCCAGAATTAAGAAAAATTATACATCCTTTATTAAAAGACCCCTCCAGTTTTGATAAAATAGCTGCCAAAAAAGGGTATACTAATAAAGTGAAAGCAGGAAGGTATATCCTTAAAAAAGGATTAAACAATAATGAACTTGTAGGTTTATTGCGAAGTAAAAACACACCAATTCAACTAAGTTTTAATAATCAAGAAAGATTGGAAAACCTAGCGGCTAGAGTTGCTCAACAGATAGAGGCTGATAGTTTGTCTTTATTAAAAGCTTTTAAAGATGCGGATTTTATAGCTGAACAAGGTTTTACAATTGATAATGCACTAGCAATGTATGTTCCGAATAAATATGAGTTTTTTTGGAATACATCTGCTGAGCAGTTTAGAAGCCGAATGTTGAAAGAGTATAAACGGTTTTGGAATGATAATAGGACAAGTAAGGCGAAAAGTATTGGTTTAACATTTAATGAAATAACTACTATTGCTTCTGTTGTCCAAAAAGAGACAGCTAAGGTAGATGAACGACCAAGGGTGGCAGGAGTTTATATGAATAGATATAAAAATGGATGGAAACTCGATGCAGATCCAACAGTTATATACGCATTGAAAAAACATAGAGATGACTGGGATATGGTTATTAAAAGAGTACTTTATAAAGATTTAGAGTTAGACAGTCCTTATAATACTTATAAGTACAGCACCTTACCTCCAGGACCTATTACTATGCCAGATATTTCTTCTATTGATGCAGTGCTTAATTATGAAAATCATGAGTACTACTTCTTTGTGGCTAATGTAGAAAACTTTGGATATCATAAGTTTGCTAAAACAATGGCTCAACACAATAGAAATAAAAAACAATACATCAATTGGATTAATAAACAAGGAGTAAATAGATAGAATTTCTAAGGTTCTTTTTGTAGGAAAAAATCATTCCGGATTGTAGATAAAAACGTTTTCTAGTGTTAACTTATCAACATTTTCTTTTCGAATCTTGTTAATTACCTAACAAACTTGTTGTGTGATTTTAATCGATCAAAACTCTTACTTTGACGTTTAAGTGCAATATTTAAGAGTTTTTTTGACTTTTTAGTACTTTTTTTAACTCTTTTTTATGTGTAAACACCTGTTTTTCAGTATTATAATAAGTTTAACATGTTATAGTGCTTGGTTTAAAAAAAAGCTGTATATTTGCACCGCAAAAATTTAAGTAGAGGGGAACATCTTTTTGATGTCTACTTAGAAATTTTTTATATGATAAAAAGGATAATTGGACTTTTTTTAATTCTTACAATCGGGGGAATCGTTTTAGTAAGTTTTAAACCAAAAAATAGCACAGATCTAAGCTCGTATAGTACCGCTGGATTAGATCTTTATTATATCGCTCCTAATTTTAATGAAATAGAGGATGGTCTTGATTACAATGAAATTAACGATGATCTAATAAGTAATTTCGTTTATCCAGAGTTAGGTAAGTCATATGTAGGTTTTAAAGAAGCTGTAGCTTTTAAAGAGTCTAGAGGAGACTACGGTGTTGTAAATCAATTTGGATACATGGGAAAGTATCAATTTGGTATAGGGACTCTTCAGTTGATCGGTATAAAAAATAAAAATATTTTTCTTTCTACTCCAGAATTACAGGAAAGAGCATTTTATGCAAACCTTTCTAGGAATAAATGGATTTTACGCAGAGATCTTAAATGGTTTGCTGGTAAAAGAATGAATGGTATTATGATTACGGAGTCTGGTGTACTTGCTGCAGCACACCTTGCAGGACCAGGTGCAGTAAAAAAATATCTTCGCAGCGGTGGAGTAGATGGTTTTGCTGATGCTTTTGGTACAACAATCCGATATTACATGAAGCGTTTTTCTGGGTTTGATACATCGTTCGTTGTTCCTAATAGAAAGGCAAAAGCTTAATTTTTACTAGAAATCTCTTTGGATAATAAATATTGTAGGTTTTTTGTGTAATTCAATTTGCTCATTCTTCCATTCTTCTACAGTTTTAGTTTTTATATACTCTGTAGTTAACGTGATATCACTTGCGATACATAATCTAGTATTTTGATTAAGAATGGCTAATAAGTCGGCTAACATTTTATCATTTCTGTAAGGAGTTTCTATAAAAATTTGAGCTTGATTTTTTTCAAGAGAATTTTTTTCAAGAAACTTAATGGTAGATTTTCTTTCGTTTTTATCAATTGGCAGATAACCGTTAAAGCTGAAATTTTGTCCATTCATACCACTACTCATCATAGCCAGAAATATAGATGATGGTCCAACTAGAGGTGTTACTTGAATTCCTTTTTCGTGTGCTAACCTTACTACTTCTGCTCCTGGGTCAGCAATACCGGGACATCCAGCATCTGATAATAATCCAATAGATTCTCCATTGAGGCAGGGAGCTAAGTAATTTGGTATTTCAGAAGCATCAGTGTATTTGTTTACTGAATGAATAATTAAGGATCGTTGTGATTTGCTAGGGCTTACTTTTTTTATAAAGCGTCTTGCGGGTTTTTCGTTTTCAACGATGTAATGATTTACTTGTTCTAGTACTTTTTTTATAGAGATAGGTAGTACTTCTAATGGTACGTCGTCTCCTAATCTAGTTGGGATTAAATATAATTTTCCTTTAGGATCTAGGGGTTTTGATTCCATAATGTTTATTTAGTAGCTAATTTTTGATTAATTGAATTTTGTGTGCTATTCTTAGGGTTTGTGATCCAGATGATGAATTTGGATATGCTTTGGAAATAATGTGGGTATTGGTGAAAAGTTAATTTTGTTTTCAAAGAATAGTATATTTAAATTAGGTTAACTGTTTCTAAATATACAAAAACTTTGTTTTCTAGGCTAGGTCTCTTTTTATAGCTTTGTAACAATATGGTCACATGCTTTATCTAGCATTTGATAAACATTTTCAAAACCCTGATCTCCTACATAATACGGATCTGGAACATCTAGATTTTGATACGGTTGTAATTCGTTTAAAATTAACTTTACTTTTTTACGATCTTCTTCATTACGAGAAAGTTTTATTATGTTTTGGTAGTTAGAATTATCCATTGGATAGATGAAATCGTAATGATCAAAGTCACTGACTTTAAACTGAGCAGCTCTTTGATTTGTAATATCTATCCCATGTTTTCTGGCAGTTTCAATAGATCTTCTGTCTGGTTGTTCTCCAATATGGTAATTGCTTGTGCCGCTTGAATCTACTTGAAATTTTTCAGAATCTAGTTTAGATGCTAGAATGCCTTCTGCCAAGGGAGACCTGCATATGTTTCCTAGGCATACCATTAAGATCTTAACTTTCATGTAAATCAGGATTTTAGAGGGTAAGCTTCTTGCCTAAATCTTCTACGTATTTTCTAAATTGCTTATCTGTAGAGGAAAGGTTGTCAACAGTTTTGCAAGCATGAAGTACAGTAGCGTGATCTCTTTTTCCTATTTGTGTTCCAATACTTGCTAATGAAGCCTTTGTTAGCTTCTTAGCAAAGAACATGGCTAACTGTCTTGCTTGTACTATATGACGTTTACGTGTTTTGGATTGTAATGTTTCTACATCCATTTGAAAATAGTCACTAACTACTTTTTGTATGTAGTCTATGGATACTTCTCGTTTTGTGTTTTTAACATAATTGTCTACAATAGCTTTTGCAAGATCTATTGTGATATCCTTTTTGTTGAAGGAGGAGTGAGCAATTAATGATATAATAGCGCCTTCTAATTCGCGGATATTGGTTTTTATGTTGTTTGCTAAAAACTCCACAATATCTTCAGGCATCTCTACACCGTCACGATAAAGTTTGTTTTTTATAATTGAGATTCTTGTTTCAAAATCTGGTTGATGCAGCTCTGCAGATAATCCCCATTTAAAACGTGAAAGTAATCGTTGTTCAATATCCTGCATGTCTACAGGAGCTTTGTCACTAGTAAGAATTACTTGTTTACCGTTTTGATGTAGGTGATTAAATATATGAAAGAATACATCTTGTGTTCCAGCTTTTCCCGATAATAGTTGAATGTCATCTACTATTAATACATCGATGATTTGATAAAAATGAATAAAATCATTTCTATTATTCTTTTTTACAGACTCGATGTACTGCTGAGTGAATTTTTCAGCAGAAATATATAAGACTGTTTTTTCGGGATAATTATCTTTAATGTTAACTCCAATGGCATGAGCTAGGTGGGTTTTACCTAATCCTACTCCTCCAAAAATTAATAAAGGGTTAAAAGAAGTACCTCCAGGTTTGTTAGCAACAGCCATTCCTGCTGATCTTGCTAGTCTGTTAGAGTCTCCTTCTAAGAAATTTTCAAAATTATAACTTGGATTTAACTGAGATTCAATTTTTACATTTCTAATTCCAGGAATTACAAATGGGTTTTTTAATTCAGGATTTTTGCTTTTGATTGGCACATCAACTTCCTGAGAGCTCACTGCTTTTCTATTAGCACTAGGAATCTTTTCAGTAAATGGTTTTTTGTTACCATACGTATTTTCCATTTTAATAATGTATACCAACTTTGCAGTTTCTCCTAGTTCTCTAGTTAAAGATACTTTAAGAAGGTTTACGTAGTGTTCTTCTAGCCACTCATAAAAAAACTTACTGGGTACTTGAATACTCAAAGCGCTATCCGTAAGCTTTACAGCTTTAATAGGTTCAAACCAGGTTTTAAAAGCTTGCGGGGTAATGTTATCCTCTATAAAAGACAGACAATTATCCCAAACTGATTGCGCAGTTATATTCATTAGAGTGGTTAGATTACTTTTATTAGGTTATTAACGGAAAATTGTTGAAAAAGTTCCTTCTTTTTTTGCAAGACAAATATGTGAACAAAAAATGTAAAAAAAAAACGATTTTGGGGTTGAATTTTAATTATTTTTTTCGCATACTTAGATAATTGCAATTTTATATTAATCATACTTTTTTAATAAAATAAATGTCAATCAGTTCAGAAACATCATTTAAAGTTAGGTATTCCGAAACCGATCAAATGGGAGTAGTCCATCACGGTAACTACGCACAATATTTAGAGTTAGCCCGTATTGATTGGCTATCAAGACTGGGTGTTTCCTATAAATCAATGGAAGAAAGCGGTATTATGCTTCCTGTTTTTACATTAGATTTTAAATTTAAGAAATCTGCATTCTTTGACGACGAATTAACTGTTAAAACTTTTTTAAAGAAAATTCCTACAGTTCGTATCATTTTTGACTACAAAATTTACAATCAAGATGAAGAATTGTTAACAATTGCTTCTTCAACATTGGTATTTGTAGATGCCGAAACCAGAAAACCAATTTTATGCCCACCTTACTTACTAAACATAATAGAAAAAGAGTTTAATCGTCTACTCGTTTAATTTCTACTTCGTACAACGTAGAGAAAAGATCATTTATTTCATTAGCTATTGTTTTTCTTACAGAAATAAACATTTTACAGTCTAATTCTAATTTTTGATTGGTAATTTTAAGTTGACGCTCCTTTATAATTCGCATCACTTTGTTCATGTTTTTATATTCGAAAGTGATACAGAATTTAATATCGATTGTTTTTTCTAAAATATTAGAAGATTGAAGAGATAATTGTGCTGCTGTTCTATAAGCGTTAATTAACCCTCCAACACCAAGCTTAACACCACCAAAATATCTAACAACTACTATTAAGATATTTGTGACTTGAAAGGATTGAATTTGTCCATAAATAGGTTGGCCTGCTGAGTTAGAAGGTTCTCCATCATCATTACTTCTGTATTTTATGTTTTCGGTGCCAAGTTGCCAAGCATAACACCAATGTCTAGCAGCATGATGTTGTTTTTTTAATGATTCTATGATTGATTTTACTTCTTCTTCCGAAATTATAGGAAATGAGTATCCAAAGAATTTACTGTTCTTGTCCTTAAATAAAACCTCTTCTCCTGGCTCAGTTATTGTCTTGTAAGTGTCTGTAGTGTTCAATTCTTTTGATATTAAATAGAAAAAGTAACTAATAAAATACTTATAACTGCTAGTATAATCCCTATCCAGTTTCTTTGAATTAATTTTTCTTTAAAAAAGAAAATTCCAGCAAATGTAGACACTAATAAAATGGCAACATTGTTAATTATAAAGATAGTAGAACTATCCATATTAGGATTACGTAATGCTTGAATCAAAAAATATATTGAAAAATAGTTTGGGATACCTAGGCAAATTCCTGCGATAATATTTTTAATGGATACTTTTAATTTAGAAGTAATTGCTTTATAAATTAATACAAATACTCCTATTATTGCTGCAAAACCAAAAATAGATGATGAAAAAATTGCTGTATCTATTTCAGAAACGTAATTCTTTTCCATAAACTTTAGACTTGTATCTATGATACCACTTCCTATAAAAACTAGAAAAGGGTAAATTAGATTTTCTTTTTTTATAGAAATCCCATCGTTAGTTTTTATCGAGGTCATATAAACAGCAACTAAAGCTAATGTGATTCCTACTATTTTTAATATTCCAGTACTTTCTTTATATATAAGTATCCCGAATACAACAGGAATAGCAACACTCATTTTAGTTGCTACAGCTGCTACTGATATACCACTCTTCTGAGTGGTAATTGCCATTAAGTTGAAGATTAATATAAAGATAAGCCCTAAGGCAATCGTTCCATAAAACCAATCAAATTTTATGATAGTTGTTATGGTGATCGGTTTAGGGTATGCGACTAATCCAGATAATGAAGCAACAATATAATTAATGATAATTGCCTGTAATGTGTCTACGTTGTATTTAGAGAACAGCTTAAAAGTTATTAAAATCCAACTAGAGGCGAGTATACTTAGTAATAGATATATCAAAACAAATTAGATTTTATGGTAAATAGATTTGTAACATCTTCCTTTTTGGGGTCATTATTCCATATATTAATTCCTAGCTCCTGAGCTGCAGTTGTATTAGCAAAAGTGTCATCAATAAAAAGAGTTTCTGATGGATTTAATTGATGTTTGTCTAATACGAACTCGAAAATATCTAAATTAGGTTTTCTTAAATTGATCTCATGTGAAAGATAGAATTTGTGAAAGCAAGATTTAAAATCATAATAAAATGGGATATTCTCCTTTATCCAATTTATGTGTAATTCGTTTGTATTGCTTAATAAAATCAACTTATATGTTTTATTTTTAAATAATTTTTGAAGGAACTCTAAACGATGTTCTGGAAAATCGTTTAGAATAGCATTCCAGGCATTTATTATTTTTCTTTCAGAAACATCGGGAAGTAACTTTTGATAATGGTTTATAAAATCTGTAGTTGTAATTTCTCCGGTTTCATAGGATTCATTTAAGTGTTCTAGATCTTTTGTGAAGAGAGGTAATCCAAGTTTTGTAAGTTCCCTTATTGTAGCTGACTTATCTAGATTTATAAAGACATCACCAAAATCAAAAATAATAGTTTTAATCATTATAATATATTCTTAAGGTGTCGTCAATTATTTTTTTCTCTGAGGTTCGTTTAGATTCAAGTGCAGGAGCTTTTACTCCTTTTAGAAAACTATTCATTCCTGTAAATACCCTTGCTTCATCCCATAAGTTTTCATTGATAAATGATTGAATGGTGTAATTACCTCCCTCGATAATTACAGATTGAATCTCGTGAGAATGAAGGATGTTACAAATTTGTTGAGGAACATTGTTCTTAGAATCAATCATCTCATATGTTAAAACAGTATCCTCATTTTCTTGTTTGTAATCACTAGTTGTAATTACAATTGTTTTTACGGTTTTATCTAAAATAGAAGAACCTTTTGGGATTTTGTTATAAAGGTCAATTATTATTCTTACAGGGTTGGTGCCGGACCAATCTCTAATAGTAAGTCTTGGGTTATCTTCTATTACTGTTTTGTTTCCAACAAGGATAGCTTGTTCTTCTGCTCTCCATTTATGAACTAATTGTCTTGAGTAAGAATTTGTGATCCACACGGGAGCTCTTTTTGTTGTTTTTTCTGGAGCAATAAATCCATCTATAGTTTGTGCCCATTTGAGAATAATATAGGGGCGTTTTTTATTGTGGAATGTAAAAAAACGCTTGTGATGTTTTCTACATTCAACTTCTAAAACACCTAGAGTCACATTGCATCCAGCATTTTTAAGTTTTTCGATACCTCTTCCAGAAACTTTACTATGTGTATCTATTGTTCCTATAACTACGTTTGGTATTTGATGCCTTATAATAAGATCGCTACAAGGAGGAGTTTTTCCAAAATGAGAACATGGTTCCAGAGTTACATATAGAGTGGCTTTTTTTAATAAAGCTGTGTCTTTTACCGATTGTATTGCATTTACTTCAGCGTGACTACCTCCATATGGACTAGTGTAGCCTTCTCCTATAATCATATTATCAAGAACAATAACGCAACCAACCATCGGGTTTGGTCTGGCATTGCCTAATGCATTTTTTCCAATTTGAATGCAACGTCTTATGTATTTTTCGTGTAGTGTATTCACTCTAACTATTTTAAACTTACTTCTTGTTCTTTATTGATCTTATACGGATAAGAAAAATTTCCGAAATGATATTTAATGTTTCCTTCATAACGAATAAGAAGAGAATCTGTCTGTACCATTTTAATTACACTATTAAGAAGGCTATTTTTGTTTTCTTCATAAATCTTAGAAAGTGAAAATGTTCCTTCTAATGGAATCGTAAATTCTTTTTTAGATGGGACATCAAATTCTTTAGAAGAAATAGAACCTACATCTATGTTATCAACAAAAACTCTGATGTCATCAATAGAAAGTTTACCATTTAAGTTATTAGGGTTATTAAAAACTGCATCTGCTTGTATTGTTATATTACGCATACTGACATTTTTAACATCAATATTTGTAATATATTTAAACTCGGGTTTTTTAGATATAGAACAGCTAGAAATTATGAGAAATATTGTTGATAATAATAAAAGCTTCTTCATTGATTACTGTATGGATTTAACGTATATTTCATCTATATAAAAAGATGAAAGTCATTAATTTTTAGATTAACAAAAGTAGTATTTAAATATTATAATGAGTACGATAAAAATTCGTTCAGTTGCACCAGAAGATAACCAAGCTTTAGCTCAAGTAATTAGAGATGTTTTGATTGAGATGGGAGTTCCTAAGGTCGGGACAGCTTATGAGGACGAAGCATTAGATGTAATGTATGAAACTTATGATGCTCCTCGAAAAAAATATTTTGTTGTAGAAGATGATGGTAAGATTATTGGCGGTGCGGGAATTGCCCAATTAGAAAAAGGAAGTTCAGAAATATGTGAGCTTCAAAAAATGTATTTTCTACCAGAAGCAAGAGGAAAAGGTTTAGGTTCGCAAATGATGAGTAAATGTCTCGATTTTGCAAAAGAACAAGGGTTTGTTAAATGTTATTTGGAGACTATGCCTTATATGAAAGAAGCTAGAAAGTTGTACGGAAGAGTAGGATTTAAAGCTTTAGATGCACCGATGGGGGATACAGGACATTATAGTTGTCAAGCTTGGATGATTAAAGATTTGTAGGTTTGAAAATTAAAGATCTTAGAAAAGATTTTATAGATTCTTTGGCAGGGCTTTATAATAGAGAAGAAGTAGAATCTTTTTTTTATATGCTTTCCGAAAAGTATTTAGATATGAGGCGTGTTGATATCGCTTTGGCTTTAGGTAATGAGGTTAATGATGATAAAATATCTTGTTTTGCTACTGCAAAAGAAAGATTGTTTAATCAGGATCCTATTCAGTATATCATTGGGGATACAGAATTTTATGGATTGTTATTTAAAGTTAATAAAAATGTATTGATTCCTAGGCCAGAAACTGAAGAGTTGGTAGATTGGATTATAAAGAATCAAGAAGGTGAAAAAAGAAA
Organism: Aquimarina sp. MMG015; assembly: GCF_018100855.1. Taxonomy (NCBI): domain Bacteria; kingdom Pseudomonadati; phylum Bacteroidota; class Flavobacteriia; order Flavobacteriales; family Flavobacteriaceae; genus Aquimarina; species Aquimarina sp. MMG015. The sequence goes on along the minus strand of NZ_JAGJEB010000010.1, from coordinate 126,102 downwards.
TCGAAAACTAAAAATTATAGATATAGGTACCGGTAGTGGTTGTATTGCGATTTCTCTTGCTAAAAACATACCAAATTCAGAAGTATATGCCATAGATGTTTCAGAAAAAGCATTGGAGATTGCAAGGTTAAATGCTGCTGATAATGATGTGGAGGTAAATTTTATTAAAGCAAATGCTCTTGAATTGGATAGTTTAGATGGTGATTATGATGTTATAGTCTCTAATCCTCCATATGTTAGAGAACTTGAAAAAAAAGAAATACAGCCTAATGTGTTGGATAATGAGCCTCATTTAGCACTTTTTGTTTCAGATGAAAACCCCTTAATTTTCTATAAAAAAATTACCGAATTAGCCAAGAGTTCATTGGCTTTGGGTGGTTTGTTGTATTTTGAAATTAATCAATATCTTGGAAAAGAAACTAAAGTAATGATCCAAGAACAGGGATATCAAGCTGTTAATCTTCGTAAAGATTTATACGGGAATGATCGAATGATACAAGCAGGTTTAATTAAAAATAATATAAAAAATCTATGAATGATTTAACTTCTATTTGTGTTTTTTGTGGAAGTAGTGAAGGGAATGATGTTGACGTTGTGGAGCAAGCTTTGCAATTAGGGCAACAGCTAGCTCAAGAAAATATAGTATTGGTATATGGTGCTGCAAAGATTGGTATTATGGGTAAAGTAGCCGAAGGTGCACTTGCTCATAATGGTAAAGTAATTGGTGTTATTCCTGATTTTCTTAAGCTAAAGGAAGTAGTCCATTTAGGATTAACAGAATTGATAACTACTGATAATATGCATGAACGTAAAATGAAAATGCATAAGCTTAGTGATGGTTTTATCACATTACCTGGAGGTTTTGGAACATTAGAAGAATTATTTGAGATTATTACTTGGTCTCAATTGGGTTTACATCAAAAACCGATTGGTCTTTTGAATACCAATGGTTTTTATGATCACCTGTTGTTAATGTTAGAAAATATGGTTCATAATGGTTTCTTAAAAAAGAGTAATTATGATTTATTGATAGTAGAAGATGATATTGATCGTCTTTTGCAAAAAATGAAAGCGTTTAAACCTATTCAGGTACCGAAATGGTTAAAACCTGAAGGGACATAAAAAATAAAGTAAAATACGGATAGCAGCGTAATGAGTATAGAGCAGCAAATCAATAAAATAAGAGAAGAGTTAAGGCAACATAATTATAATTATTATGTGCTTGATGCAGCAACGATAAGTGATTATGAATTTGATATGAAGCTGAAAGAGCTTCAGGAGATGGAAGAAAAACATCCTGAGTTTTATGATCCAAATTCACCAACATTAAGGGTTGGTGGAGAAGTTACTAAGAATTTTAATACAGTTGTTCATGAACAACGGATGTATTCGTTAGATAATTCTTATTCTAAGGAAGATTTGTTGGATTGGGAAACTAGAATTAAGAAGTTGGTGGATGGAGATGTAAGTTATACGTGTGAGCTAAAGTATGATGGTGCTTCGATTAGTTTGACGTATGAAAACGGAGAATTAATTCGGGCAGTGACGCGAGGTGATGGGATCCAAGGAGATGATGTTACCACAAATGTAAAAACGATTAAATCAGTTCCTTTAAAACTTAAAGGTGATTATCCGGTTAAATTTGATATACGGGGAGAAATCGTATTACCTTATGAGGGTTTTGCAAAGATGAATCAAGAACGTGTCGCTGCGGGAGAAGAGCCTTATGCGAACCCAAGAAATACAGCTTCAGGAAGTTTAAAATTACAAGATAGTAGTGAGACCGCTAAACGTCCTTTAGATTGTTTATTGTATAATCTTGCTGGAGATCGATTAGGTATTTCTTCACAATATGAAAGTCTTGAAAAAGCTAGGCAATGGGGGTTTAAGGTGCCTCAAGAATCTCGTTTAGTTAATTCTATAGATGAGGTTTTAGAGTTTGTTAATCTTTGGGATCAGAAAAGAAGAGATTTACCTTATGAGACTGATGGCGTTGTAATTAAAGTAAATAATCTACAACAACAAGAAGAGTTAGGATTTACGTCTAAAGCTCCGAGATGGGCTATGGCGTATAAGTTTAAAGCAGAACAGGCGGTTACTAAACTTAATGAGATTACATATCAAGTAGGTAGAACAGGAGCAATTACACCTGTGGCTAACTTAGAACCTGTTCAATTAGCAGGAACAACTGTAAGAAGAGCTTCATTGCATAATGCAGATCAAATTCAGAAATTAGATATCAGAGAAAATGATACTGTTTTTGTAGAAAAGGGAGGTGAGATTATACCAAAGATTGTAAGTGTTGATTTTACTAAAAGAGACCATAATTCTATTCCTACTCAGTATATATCATCTTGTCCAGAATGTGGTACGGATTTGATAAGGAAAGAAGGAGAAGCACAGCATTATTGTCCTAATATTTATGGTTGTCCTCCGCAGATTGTTGGAAGAATACAGCATTATATTTCTCGTAAGGCTCTTGATATAGAAGGTTTAGGAGGTGAGACAGTTGCTCTTTTGGTAAAAGAAGGTCTGATTACTAATTATGCGGATTTATATGAATTAACAAAAGAACAAGTCATTCCTTTGGAGAGAATGGCTGAGAAAAGTGCGGATAATTTAATAGAAGGAATTTTAAAATCTAAAGAAATTCCATTTGAGAGAGTCTTGTTTGGTTTGGGGATTAGATATGTTGGAGAAACCGTAGCAAAAAAGTTGGCTAAACATTATAAAACTATAGATGCAATTATAGCTGCTACTGAGGAAGAATTGGTTAATGTAGATGAAATTGGTATTAAAATTGCCCAAAGTGTGCGAGAATTTTTTAATTCAGAATCTAATAAAACGCTTGTAGAAAAGCTTTTAAGTCACGGAGTCCAATTGCAAATTTCTGCAGATAAATTGGCTAATCAAACAGAGACTTTAAAAGGTCAAACTTTTGTAGTATCTGGAGTTTTTGAAAAAGTATCTCGGAATGAACTCAAAAAATTAATAGAAGATAACGGAGGAAAAGTTTCTAGCTCAATTTCTTCAAAGACAACATATGTCGTTGCTGGAGCGAATATGGGGCCAAGTAAACTAGAAAAAGCAAACAAACTCGGAATTGTGATTATAAGTGAAGATGATTTTCTTAACTTAATTGAATAATGAAAATAAGAACCCTCATAAAAATATTACTGTTAATTACCGGTAGTTTATGTGTTTTGAGTACAATACTACAAAATCAAACCATAGAGTTGTATTCAAAACCAATGACAGTGCCTTTGTTTTTTATGTTGTATTGGTTTAATGTAAAAAAGGTTGATGCTCTGTTTGTACTGGTATTATTTCTTTGTTTTATGGGGGATATATTTTTACTAACGGGAATAGAGAATGGGTTTAGGTATGTTTTATTGAGCTATACCTTAAGTTATTTCATTCTTTTTTATTTCTTGTTTAAAAATCATAAGCAAATAGATTATAATAAAACAGACTTGGTCTATCTAGGAGTTTTTTTAGTAGTCTGGACGGTTATTGTCTATCAAATTTATGCTGTCACTAATCAGTCGATGGGGGATATAAGGCCTTTTGGAATTGTGTATATTATCATTCTATATTTTTTATTAATTGGAGCAGTATTTCAATATGTTAATATTAGATCTCCTAAGTCTCTTTGGTTTACAATTGCTATTTTAAATTTTATTATAAGTGATGCTTGCTTCGCATTAGATAAGTTTTATGTTCCTTCTTTAGAGCTTAAGATAATTAATGCTATCTATCAGTTACTGGCGGTTTTCTTTTTGGTAAAGTTTAAGATTTCTAGTTCGGATTCGCTAAAAATTAAAACATAGCTCTTTGTTTGCTTTTAATCATTTAATTGAAATTTAGTATATTAACAAAAGGAAAAATTGTTTAATATAGTGTATGATGGGGATTTCTCCCTTTTTTTTATACCACCTAAATCGAATGAATGAGGGAAAACTACTAAAATTTATAATTTCTTTTTTGGTTGTGCTACAGGTTTTAGGATTCTTATTTCAGAATTCTTTGTTGTGTAGTGCCAGTACATCTTTATTGTTTATATCAATAGCATTTAAGTATATACTAGAAAGTAAGAAAATAAAACCGGTGCATATTCTTGTGCTATTTTTATTTTTCATTTCGGAGTTAATGCACTTAATAACTGAAATAGGAACAATAAAACACAGGATGCTTGTCCGTATAATTGGATACATTATGTTGTTTTATTTTCTTTACTATAATCATAAATCTTTTAAGTATAATCGCAGAGATGTTTTTACGCTAGTTCTAGGAAGTCTATTATATACAGTAATTTTTTTTATTACATATTCGGTAGTTAGAGAGCCAATGGGGAATTTAAGTTTAATCGGTTTTCTACATTTATTATTGTTGTATGTTTTGCTTATCGTAGGGGCAATGCATTATATAAATATAAGATCAGAAAAGTCTTTATGGTTCTTTTTGGCAATTTTAAACTTTTCATTTAGTGATTTTGTTTTATTGATTGATGAGTTTTATCTTCAATCTAGCGAGCTAAAAGTTATTCGCTTAATATGTCAGCCTTTAGCTCTTGTTTTTTTAGTGAATTATATGATTACAAAATATGAATATTTGAAATCTGAAGAGTTTGAAGGCTTTTAGAAAGTATAAAGAAGTATAGTTGGATAAAATAAAATTAGCATATAGATTATTGTATATTTCAGGAGTTATGTTATTACTGACTTCTATTTTTCATGAGCCTTGGTTAGTCTATACCAAAACTCTTGTCGTTATTTCATTGTCTTTTTTTTATTTAGTTGCTGCAAAAAAAATAAGATATCTAGTTTTAATAGCGCTAATGATAGTTTTAATATCAGAGGTATTGTCTGTTATAGATTTCAAAAAATATTTTAGAGTAATTAATGTTCTGATGTCATTTTATTATTGTTTTAATATGATGTTATTATGGAAGAGTTTAAAGAAAGTGAAAATACAACTGAAAAGAATTTTTACCATTCAATTAGGGATTACTATGAGTTTAATTACTTATGTAGTTTACTCAGTAGCAGATATGATTTCTCTAAATGTTGGGGATGATCAATTTTATCTCAATATCCTTATAATTTTGTTTATATTATTTATTGGTTTTTGTTATTATATCTACTTAAACAGTAAAACTGTAGTGAGTTCATCTTTAATGATAGCGGCATCTTGCTTTCTTATTGTAAATATTTTGACGATATTAAATAAAATGTATGTATACCTCGATGTGTTTGTAGTTATTACAAATGTTTTACAATTATTTGGGCACTATTTTTTGGTTAAGTTTTTTGTGGAGCAAGAGGACTTGAAACCAGATGATGTAGAATTTTTTTAATTTAATTGTTGATATTTAGTATTTTGAAATGATATTAATATTCACTAAAAATAACATTTGCAAATATTGAGACCCATTAGCCCGTCATATGTATTGTTTTATTTTTCTTATGTTGTGGTTATTTTGGTTGCTTTTTTTTGTGAAAGAATACATTTGATATATGTCAAGCCATTAGTTCCAGTTTCTCTTATAGTTATTTATATTATTAAGACTAAGGTTGTAAATGTTTTTTATATCCTTAGTATGATTGCTATTGCTATTAATGATACATTAGTTTATGCTGATTTTGATAAGTATTTTAATGTAGTTGGGATGTTGATCATTTCTTTTTATTTGATAAATATATTTTTATTAAGAAGTTATATCTCTCTAGCTGATATTAAATTAAAGAAGTTAGCTTCTTTTCCTATTATTATAAGTTTTATTTTAATATCATATTTGATTTTTTCGGTGTCTCAATTAGTGCTTCCTGTTCTTATGGATTCTATTGTTACTTTCTTCGCAATTCTTTTTGCAGTCCTTCTTTTTGTAGGGGTCTGTTTCTTTATTTATATTACAGATAGGTATCAAGGCAATTTTAAACTTTTTATATCAGCGAGTTGCTGTTTGTTTGTGAATGCTTTGTTATTAATTAATCATTTTTATTATTATGCTAGGGAGTTTACAATATTAGCAAATATTGCAGAGATTGCAGGGTTGTATTTTTTCTTGCAATTTTTAATAGAAGCAAGACTGCTAGATAGAGAGGATAACTATTTAAAGGATGTCTAAACCTTTAGATGAATCGAGGAATAAAACAGATTTATCACTAATGTTAATTATATAACTAAAAGTTAAATTATTTAGTTTTTTTCAATTTTCTTATGCTCTTCTACATGAATTTAAGATGTAAAATAGCTACATTTGTCACTTAATCTTTTTTATAAATGATTTTAAAGGGTCTTAAACGTAATGCACTAAAAAAAAGCATTGAATCTCATATCAAGTCTAGAAAATCTAGAGCAAAAGAGGTTTCTAGTATTAAAAGTTTAGCAGTTTTAATTGATGCCTCTCAATCTGTTAATGTATTGTCATTAGTTAAGTTAGCTAATGAATTAGGCGTTAAATCTGATAGGTTAAAAGTAATGGGATATAAAGAAGATCAGAAAGAAATTTCTGATGATAAAGATGCAGCCTATTATAATGATAAAAGTTTTGGTGTTGGTGGAGCTGTTAAAAGTAATTCTTTAAAAGATTTTATAAATGAGGAATATGATGTTTTGATCAACTTTTATTCAGAAAGTAAACAAGAATTAGATTATGTAGCGGCAGCTTCTAAGGCCAAGTTTAAAGTTGGTTTTGCAGAAATTGATAACCGCATAAATGATTTAGTTATTGGTTCTGCAGATCAGAACATAAATCTCTTTATTTCCGAATTAAAAAAATATTTAAAAATTTTACAGATTATATAATATGAGTGCTTTTCTGAAAGGAACTGGTGTTGCATTAGCTACACCTTTTAAGAATGATGGTTCAATTGATTTTGATGGAGTTGAATCTTTAGTAGAATTTTGTGTTAATGGTGGAGTAGAGTATCTGGTAGTATTGGGTACGACTGCAGAATCAGTTACGCTTTCTAAGGACGAAAAAAAGGCTTTAGTAGATCATATTGTTACTGTAAATAAAAAGAGATTACCTTTAGTAATTGGTATAGGAGGAAATAATACTGCGTCAATTATCCAAGAAATAAAAGACACGGAATTGTCAGCTTTTGATGCGATATTATCTGTGGTTCCTATGTATAATAGACCTACTCAAGAAGGTATATATCAACATTTTAAAATTATTAATGATCAATCACCATTGCCAGTTTTATTATATAATGTTCCATCCCGAACAGGAACCAATATGGCTGCCGAAACGACTTTGAAATTAGCGCAATTAGATAAAATTGTTGGAATTAAAGAAGCAACGGGTGATTTTACACAAGTGTTAAAGATTTTAAAGGATCGTCCAAAGGGTTTTCTTGTTATTTCTGGGGATGATGCTTTAGCATTACCAGCAGTTACTGCAGGTGGAGATGGAGTTATTAGTGTAATTGGTCAAGGGTTTCCAGAAGAGTTTTCAGAAATGATCCGTTTGGGACTTTCTGGAGATACACAACAAGCTTTTGAAATCTTATATAAATTATTACCAATTTTAGATTATGCTTTTGAAGAAGGTAACCCTGCTGGAATCAAGAATATTCTAAAAAACAAAGGGGTTTGTGATGATCATTTGCGTCTGCCTTTAATTCCAGTCTCTAAAAATTTAGCAGATAGAATAGATGATTATATAAAGAATAATTAATAAGCTTTTATGGCCAAGAAAATAAAAGATCCTGGTATTGGTCTTTCGTCTAATAAAAGAGCGAAACGATTTATTAATAAAGATGGTTCTTTTAATATAAAACATCTCAATAGACGTACATCCATTTCTAGGAGTTATAATTACTTGATAAGTATATCTTGGTTTAAATTCTTTTGTTGGGTGTTTTTAGGCTATGTGTTTATAAATTCAGTATTCGCTATTATATATGTATTAGTTGGAATCTCTGCGATAACAGTTCCAACCGGAAGTATTATAGGAGATTTTATGAAAGCCTTCTTTTTTTCTGCTCAGACTGTAACTACTGTAGGGTACGGAGCAATGGCTCCAAAAGGAGTAGTTTTTGGTGTTATTTCTTCGATTGAGGCTTTGATAGGGTTGTTAAGTTTTTCTTTTATTACTGGGTTGTTGTATGGAAGATTTTCTAAGCCTAAATCAAGTATTAGGTTTAGCGATATTATGGTTTTAAGAGAACATAATAATGTCAATAGTATTATGTTTAGATTAATGAGCAGGAGTACAAATGTTATGATTCGTCCAAAAGTTGAGGTTACATTGGCGTTATCTCAAAAAACCGAAAATGATAAATATGTAAATAACTTTTACAATTTAAAATTAGAAAGAAATGAAATTACATATTTACCAACAACTTGGACAGTAGTTCATCCAATTAATGAATCGAGTCCTTTATCAGAATTTAAAAAAGAAGAATTACCTCAATTACACGGAGAAATTTTAATATTAGTTACGTATTATGATGAGTCTTTTGCTCAAGAAGTACATCAAGTGCATTCTTATATGTTACACAATTTAAATATTGACAAAGCTTTTATCCCAGCTTTTCATTATGATGAAGAGGGCTTTACTGTTTTAGATCATGATAAAATAGGAGAAACAAAAACCTTGTAATGAATAAATTAAGTAACGTTCTTTTTTTCTTTTTTCTTTTGCAACAACCCCGTCTTTTTTTAGTTCTTTAATAGATGAATTAAAGTTTTTGTAATACGGCAGAAATATCTATTTTTGCCAGATGTTTTTTAAGATATGAAGAAATTTTTGTTTTTGCTGATTTTAGTGATAGCTTTTGGTTCCTGTAGTGAGTATCAAAAAGTACTCAAAGCAGAAGAAGTTGGACCTAAATATAAATTAGCAGAAGAGTTATATAAAGAAGGGAAGTATAAAAAAGCATTACGACTTTTTGAACAGATTGTACCTCAGTTTAGAGGAAAACCACAAGCAGAAAGAGTGATGTATTATTATTCTGATACGTATTATAATTTGGAAGACTACTATCTTGCAGGTTATCAGTTTGAAAGATTTGCTAAGTCGTATCCTAATAGTGATAAAAGAGAAGAGGCTTCTTATAAAGGAGCAAAAAGCTATTATTACCTTTCTCCAAGATATAGTTTGGATCAGACGGAAACAGATGAAGCTTTAGAAAAATTACAAACATATATAAATGCTTTTCCAGATAGTGAAAATCTTGAGGAAGCTAATAGCTTAGTTGCAGAATTAAGAAATAAAAAGGAGAAAAAAGCTTTTGAAATAGCAAAACGCTATCATCATAGAGAGAATTATAAAGTAGCTATTAATGCCTTTGATAACTATTTAATAGATTATCCTGGTTCTACTTTTAGAGAAAAAGCATTATATTACAAGCTAGAATCTCAATATTTACTTGCAATTGGGAGTTATGATGTACTTGTAAAAGAACGACTTGAAGTTGCTAATGGTTTTTATAATAATTATAAAAAGTATTATAAAGAAGGAGAGTTTACTGCGGATGCAGAAGAAATATCAGAAGATATCAAGACACGATTAGAACAATATAAATAGAAAATTTAGGAGAAGATGGATTTGAAAAAAAGTAATGCGCCTGTTAATACTACTACAATTGATAAGAATTTAGTAGATCAGCCTACAGGTAATATTTATGAGGCAATTTCTGTAATATCTAAAAGAGCCAATCAAATTAATACTGATATAAAAAAAGAGCTTTTAGAAAAGTTAGATGAGTTTGCTACTTACAATGACAGTTTAGAAGAAATCTTTGAAAACAAAGAACAGATAGAAGTTTCTAAATTTTATGAAAGATTACCTAAGCCACATTCTCTTGCAGCGCAAGAATGGTTAGATGGTAAAATATACTTCAGAAATACAAAGACAGATTCTGAATCGTTATAAGTATGTCATCAATATTAGGCGGTAAAAAAATTCTTATAGGTGTTACCGCTGGTATTGCTGCATATAAAACAGCTTCATTGGTGCGTCTTTTTATTAAATCAGGCGCACAAGTAAAGGTTGTAATGACTCCTGCAGCAAAAGATTTCGTAACGCCACTTACACTTTCTACATTATCTAAGAATCCAGTGCATTCATCCTTTTATGATGAAGAAGATGAGAACGCAGAATGGAATAACCATGTAGAGTTGGGGTTATGGGCGGATATCATGCTTATAGCACCAGCCACAGCTAATACTTTATCTAAGATGTCAACTGGTAGTAGTAACAATCTACTTTTGGCGACTTATCTATCTGCAAAATGCCCTGTGTATTTTGCTCCGGCAATGGATTTAGATATGTACAATCATCCATCAACACACGAAACCTTCAAAAAGCTTCAGTCTTTCGGTAATATCATGATTCCAGCAGAATCAGGAGAGCTAGCAAGTGGATTAGTAGGACAAGGTAGAATGGCGGAGCCTGCTACTATAATTCGTTTTATAGAAGAGGATATTTTAGGAAAATTACCTTTAAAAGGGCAAAAAGTTTTAATTACAGCAGGCCCAACATATGAGGCTATCGATCCAGTTCGTTTTATAGGAAATCATTCTAGTGGACGTATGGGGATAGAGTTAGCAAAAACAGCGGCTTATCTAGGAGCAGAGGTGTCATTAATATTGGGGCCTTCTTCACTTAAGGTTTCTCATGACTTTATAAATGTAATACCTGTTGTAAGTGCAGCTTCTATGTATGAAGCGGTAACTAAAGAATTTGAAAATTGCAATATAGCTATAGCTTCTGCGGCGGTTGCAGATTACAGACCAAAGAATGTTTCTGATCAAAAAATAAAAAAATCCGATACTAGCTTTTCCATTGAATTAGAGCGCACTACTGATATCCTTAAATGGATGGGTTCTGTGAAAAAAGATCAATTTTTAGTTGGTTTTGCATTAGAAACAGAGAATGAAGAACAAAATGCAAAAGGCAAACTAGAGAAGAAGAACTTGGATCTAATTGTACTTAATTCTCTTAATGATAAAGGTGCTGGTTTTAAAGGGCAAACAAATAAAGTAACACTGATTAATCATAAATTAGAAATTAAAGCGTTTGAATTAAAGACCAAGACTGAGGTTGCACAGGATATTTTTAATGAAATTAATGAACAACGTAATGCGTAAAATTTTTCCATTTGTTATACTGTTATTTGGTATTATAGTTAATGCTCAAGAGTTTAATGCCACAGTGGTGGTAAATGCAGAACAAACAGGAAATCCAAATTTACAAGTTTATAAGACATTAGAAAGATCGGTTACAGAGTTTATTAATAATACAAAATGGACTGAGTTAGATTATCGAACTGAAGAACGAATAGATTGCAGTTTCTTTATTACCATTAATGGAAATAGCAATGATAGTTTTAATGCTACGGTGCAAGTTCAAGCTTCTAGACCTATATATGGTTCTAATTATAAGACTACTATATTGAATATTAATGATAAACAGTTTAATTTTCAGTACTTAGAGTTCCAGCCTTTAAATTATAATCCTAACAATTTTGAATCAAACCTTATTTCTGTAGTTGCTTTTTACTTGTATACCATATTGGGAGTTGATGCGGATTCTTTCGAATTAAATTCTGGAACTGCATATTATCAAGAAGCTAAAAATATAGTAGGGAACGCTCAAGGAGGTAATACAGTTGGTTGGAACGGTCAAGATGGTCCCCAAACTAGATTTAGATTAAATGATGATTTATTATCTGGTACTTTTGACGGATATAGAACTGCGTTATATTCTTATCACAGAGAAGGACTGGATATTATGAGTAATGATCTTAAAAAAGGTAAAGAGTCTATTTTAGAATCAATGAAAACTCTCGAAGGACTGCATAGAACCAGGCCTAATTCATATATAATGAGAGTGTTTTTTGATGCAAAAGCGGATGAGGTTTCAAAAATCCTTTCTGGAGGACCTTCAATGAATATTGCAGAGACTATGTCGATACTAAGTAGAATAGCACCTACCTATGCTACTAACTGGGCAGAGATAAAATTATAAGTTTTTCTTCTTGAAATTGAAATCTTTTTAAAACTATAGTATCTTTACTTTCTTTAATAAATAATAAAAATATTACTATCCTTTGTTAAGAAGTCTTTCAATAAAAAACTTCGCTTTAATTGAACAACTACAGGTTTCTTTTGATGCCGGTTTAATTACAATTACTGGAGAAACCGGAGCGGGTAAGTCTTTACTTTTAGGTGCCTTAGGGCTTTTGTTAGGGAAAAGAGCCGATCTATCAAGTGTCAAAGATAATTCCGTAAAATGCAGTATCGAAGGTGTTTTCGATATAGAAAAGTATAAACTTAAAACGTTTTTCGAAGAAGAAGATTTAGATTATGAATCAGAAACTATTATAAGAAGAGAGATTCTGCCGTCTGGTAAATCAAGAGCTTTTATTAATGATACACCAGTTACTTTAAATTCTTTAAATAAGTTAGGGGTCCGATTAATTGATATTCATAGTCAGCATCAAACCTTAGAAGTTACTACCAATGATTTTCAGTTTGAAGTACTGGATGCTTTATCAGATTGTGGTAGAGAAATAGAATCTTATAAACGTGGCTTATCTTTATTAAAAATTAAAGAAAAAGAAGAAAAAGCATTAATAGAGAGTCAACAGGAGCTAACAAAAGAACACGATTACAATTCTTTTTTACTGAACGAATTAGAAGAAGCAAAGCTTAAACCAGGAGAGCTGGCTGAGTTAGAAGAGCGCTATGAGACGTTAAATAATATCGAAGAGATACAAGAGCGACTGTCTTCTTCTGTTTCATTAGTTTCTTCGGAAGAAGTTGGGGTTTCTGACCTTCTAAATACAATAAAAGCAAGTCTTTCTAAAGTGGCCCAGTATTCTGGGACTTTAAAAGAGTTATCGGATAGGATTCAAAGTGTTTCTATCGAATTAGAAGATATACATGATTCTTTGCAGAATGAACTTGAAGGTTTAGATGCAGATCCTGTGCAATTAGAAGAACTGAGTCAACGATTACAAATTATTCATAACCTTCAAACGAAACACACTGTATCCTCCATTGAAGAATTGATTGTAATAAAAGAAAACTTACAGGAAAAAGTTGCTAAAACAGAATCGCTTTCTGAGACTATAGAAAATATTAGAAAAGATATAACAACTACACAAAAACAGTTAGACGAGCTCGCAGTTAGAATTCATAATAAAAGAATAAAAGCGTTACCAAAACTAATATCTGAATTAGAAGGTATTTTAAGTGCGTTGGGAATGCCCAATGCCACTTTTAAAACAGCTTTAACCTTACAAGAAAAATACTTCTCTAATGGAAAAGAAGTTTTAGAGTTTCTATTTTCTGCCAATAAAGGAGGTGTATATGGAGAGTTAAAGAAAGTTGCTTCTGGAGGAGAATTATCTAGGATTATGATAGCTATTAAAGCAATACTCTCTAGATATACGCAATTACCGACAATAATTTTTGATGAGATAGATACTGGTGTTTCAGGAGAAATTGCACATAAAATGGCGGATTTGATGATGGCTATGAGTAAAAATCTTCAAGTGTTTAGTATTACTCATTTACCTCAAATTGCGGCAAATGGACAGAGTCAATATAAAGTCTACAAGGAAGATGTAAATGATACTACAGTCACTAGACTTAGATTACTAAATGAAGAAGATAGAGTCCGCGAAATTGCAGAAATGATAGGTGGTAAGGACATTTCTGATTCTGCTTTAACACATGCCAAATCATTGTTAAATAATTAAACTAAAGTTTATAGAGTATGGTTTAGGTTTAGGACGTTTTGTTATCTTTACCATTCATAAATCATTTATAATTGAGTATTAAATGTCTTACAATTTATTAAAAGGTAAAAGAGGGATAATTTTTGGCGCACTTGATGAAAATTCAATCGCTTGGAAAACAGCAGAACGTGTTTTTGAAGAAGGAGGAACTTTTGTGCTAACAAATGCTCCAGTTGCGATGCGTATGGGAGCTATCAAGGACCTTGCGGAGAAAACAAATTCTCAAATTATACCTGCAGATGCAACATCGTTAGAAGATTTAGAAAATCTTGTGGAGAAATCAGTGGAGATTTTAGGAGGAAAATTGGATTTTGTTTTACACTCTATCGGGATGTCAGTTAATGTTAGAAAAGGGCGTCACTATACGGATCTAAATTATGATTGGAGTGAAAAAGGATGGGATGTATCTGCATTATCGTTTCATAAAACAATGCAAACATTGTACAAGAAAGAAGCAATGAATGAGTGGGGTAGTATCGTAGCTCTTACGTATATGGCTGCTCAGCGAGTTTTTCCTGATTATAATGATATGGCTGATAATAAAGCGTATCTAGAATCGATAGCTCGTAGTTTTGGTTATTTCTTTGGTAGAGATAAAAAGGTTAGAGTGAATACAATTTCACAATCACCAACGCCTACTACAGCAGGAAAAGGAGTAAAAGGATTTGATGGTTTTATTGAATACGCCGATAAAATGTCTCCCCTAGGTAACGCATCAGCGGATGAATGTGCAGATTATACAATTACGTTGTTTTCTGATTTAACAAAGAAGGTAACATTACAAAATCTATATCACGATGGAGGGTTTTCTAACATGGGAGTGAGTCAGATGGTGATGGAAAAATTTGTCGACGAAGAATAGTATTGATTTACGTTTAAATATAACAAAAAGCTTGATTCATTATGGATTAAGCTTTTTTAATTTTAGTATTATCCTTGATAGATCAAAATCCTAATTTCTATATTACATAGGATGTTTTGTTTACTTACCTTTGCCTAATGAATATTTCTTTTTCTTTTGTTATACCTGTATATAATAGGCCTAATGAAATAGACGAGTTGTTAAGTAGCATGATCGAATTAGAATACGATCAAGCTTATGAGGTAGTAATTATAGAAGATGGTTCGTCGGAGACGTCAGAGGAGGTAATTAAGTCTTATGACAGTCAATTGCAAATTAGTTATTACCAAAAAAATAATACGGGGCCTGGTGATTCTCGCAATTTTGGGATGAGAAAAGCTAAAGGAAATTACTTCCTTATTTTGGATAGTGATGTGATTTTACCAAAGAATTATTTACGTAAAGTAAAAGATTTTTTGTCTACAAATTTTGTGCATTGTTTTGGTGGTCCTGATGATGCCCATAAAAACTTCTCGAATTTACAGAAAGCAATAAGTTTTAGTATGACTTCTTATCTGACTACAGGAGGTATAAGAGGTAGGAAAAATACGTTGGGTAAGTTTCAGCCCAGAAGTTTTAATATGGGGATATCCAAAGAAGCTTTTGAAGCTTCAGAAGGTTTTGGTAATATCCATCCTGGAGAAGACCCAGATCTTACAATTAGACTTTGGAAATTGGGGTACGATACGGCATTGATACCAGACGCTAAGGTATTTCATAAAAGAAGAATCTCTTGGAACAAATTTTATATACAGGTCAATAAATTTGGATTAGTACGTCCAATTTTAAATTTATGGCATCCTGAGACTTCTAAAATTACCTATTGGTTTCCTACGTTATTTGTTTTGTATACCATATTTGCTATGATTACAGCTTTGTTAGGATTCTGGTATTTCATTGCATTCTGGATACTATATTTTGTAATTATTTTTATAAATGCCACTATTAATTACCACAGTCTTTCTATAGGAATTCAATCAGTTATGGCTGTTTGGGTTCAATTTTATGGTTATGGAAAAGGTTTCTTGAAATCTTATTATTATATTCATCTGCTCAAAAAAAATCCTGAACAAAAATTTAAGAAGTTGTTTTTTTTAAAGTAATCACCTATGCCTAAGACCAAATTGAATAGATTTTCTTTAAAAAGAAATAATGTCAAAACATTCCTGTTTTTTTTGGCATTTACCTCTATTTTATGGCTTTTTATACAATTTTCTAAAAATTACACACAAGAAGTAGAGGTTGATATCGAATACACAAATATTCCAAATGATAGAATTCTACATGAAGATAGTGACCAAACATTAAAACTTACTTTAAATGGAAATGGTTTTAGGTTAATTAATCATACATGGAGTAAACCTAGATTAGAATTAGATATTACAAGTGCCGTAGAAACGGAAAGTAGTAATGATTATTATTTTTATGTAGATAAGGCAAATCAGTCTTTAAAGAATAAATTAAATTTTAAAGGAAGAATACTTTCTGTGCAAAAAGATACTTTAAAAGTTAAGCTAGATATTAACCTAGAGAAGAAAATTCCTATACGAATATCCAAGAAACTTTTATATGCACCAGGATATGGAAGTGATAAAGGAGTTGTTCTTTCTCCTGATTCAATAACTATTAGTGGTCCAAAAAGAATAATAGATACTATAAGTTATGTTGTAACGGAGAATTTAGAGTTAGAAGGTTTAAATACTGATTATAATACTACATTGTCCATTAAAACAGACAGTTTACCTTCTAGAATTGGTGTTGTTCCAAAGGAAATAGAGGCTAATATTTTGGTAAGTAAGTTTACAGAAGGAAGCCAAGAGATACCTATAACATTAATGAATATACCTGAAGATAAAGAGGTGAAGATCTTTCCTAAAGAAGTAAAAGTAGTTTATAGAGTTGGTTTGGATAAATACAATGAGATTAGTTTAAGAGATTTCAGGGTTATAGCTGATTATAATAAGGTGTCTGCCGATAGTCCATTTTTAATTCTAGAATTGGTAGATATGCCAACATCTATTCATGATGTTCGTTTACAAGATAAACAAGTACAATTTGTTATTTTAAATTAATGTATGAAAGTAGTTGGTCTTACGGGAGGAATAGGAAGTGGGAAATCTACGGTGGCAAAAATGTTTGCCGAGCTTGGGGTTTCGGTTTATATAGCTGATGATGAGGCTAAAAAATTGATGAATGAAGATTTGGGGGTTAAGAATCACATAGTAAAATTATTGGGAGAGAAATCTTATATCGATGGGAAATTAAATAGACCATTTATTGCTGATAAAGTTTTTAATGATAAGGAACTCCTAAAACAACTGAACAGTATAGTGCATCCAGCTGTTGCTGATCATTTTATTAAATGGAAAAATGAGCAGAAATCCGAGTATGTTATAAAAGAAGCAGCTATATTATTTGAAAATGGTGGATACAAGCAATGTGATTACACAATTCTGATAACTGCTCCTAAAGAAACCAGAATACAGAGAGTTTTAAAGCGGGATAATACTACAAAATCGCAGGTTCTTGCACGACTTAAAAATCAATGGGAGGATTCAAAAAAGATTCCATTGGCAGATTTCGTTATAATTAATACGAAATTAGAAGAAACATGGCTTCAAGTTAAAAAAATCCATAATAAAGTTATCCTTTAATTGTGTTATTTTCCTAATCTTTCATTTTGTTAACATTTGGTTAAACCCTAAAGTAGCTAAATGTTAAAGTCTTACTTTTGACCTATGAATAAAAGGTTATTCGCATTGCTGATCCTATTGATGAGTTTGTCTTTAATTGGGATTATTTTTGTTCAGGGATATTGGATACAGAATACAGTAGAGAATAATAGAGAACAATTTTCTTTTAATGCTAAGCAAATATTGATTTCTGTTTCTAATAAAATTGAGTATCGTGAGTTTGAAGAAATGTATTATCCCTTACAAGAGATATTAGATAGTATCAAACAACCGGATAACAAAACAATTCAACAGCTCTTAAACATAGGTTTTGATAAAGGATCGTTTGCTTTTGGTGATGGCGTTTTAGAAGAAGATTCTAAATTGTTTTCGTCATTTATAGACTTTAATATAGATACGGTAAGGCTTAAAGATATATTGAATAGGAATGCTGAATTGATAGATAATGAGAAAGAAAATTATCAGAAAAGATATAGATCCAAGTCTAAGTTAGATAGGTTGAGTACGCTTACAGATCTACAGAGAAGAGATTATGAAATTGTAATAGATCAGTTAGCAAACTTTATCCCTATTCATCGAAGAGTGAAAAAAGAAGAAGTAAGAAGATTACTTAAAAAGGAATTAGCAGAACGAGATATGAAAGTAGATTTCGAATATGCAATTTATAGTAATGCATTAGCTACGAGAGTACGTTCTGATGATTTTAGTGCGAATGAAAGTGATGGGAACACTTTTGCAGTGCCTTTGTTTGTAAATAATGAAGATGGTTCTAGCTTGTATCAGTTATATGTGAACTTTACAGGTAAGAATAGATATATATTATCGACTATAAAAGGGATGGCGATTTTGTCAATTATTTTTACGTTAGTTATTGTGGTAGCGTATTCGAGTGCTTTATCTCAATTATTACAACAAAGACAGATATCGCAGATAAAGACAGATTTTATAAATAATATGACTCATGAGCTTAAAACGCCCATAGCAACTATTAATCTGGCGTTAGATGCAATTAAAAACCCCAAAATTGCAAATGATGAAGATAAACGTAAGCGATATATGACGATGATTCGTGAAGAGAATAAGAGAATGTTAACACAGGTTGAGAATGTCTTACGAATATCGCAGTTAGAAAAAAATGAATTAAATATAAAGAAAGAACCACTCGAATTACACGATATTATTGAAGATGGAATAACACATGTGTCTTTAATTGTCGAGAATAGAGAAGGGTATATAAAAACACATTTAGGAGCATTGAAATCTTCTATTTTAGCCAATGATAGTCATATGACTAATGTAGTAGTAAATGTTTTAGATAATGCAATTAAGTATTCCGAAGGAGCACCTAAAATTGATATCTATACAGAAAATGTGAAGAATAGTATAGTGCTTAAGATACGTGATCAAGGAGTTGGAATGAGTAAAGTGGCTCAGAAAAAAATCTTTGAGAAGTTCTTTCGAGAGCATACTGGTGATCTGCATAATGTAAAGGGTCACGGACTTGGATTAACCTATGTAAAACGAATTATAGATGACCATCACGGTCAAATATGGGTGGAGAGCGAACGGGGAAAAGGCTCCACATTTATAACTAAATTACCGTTAATATCTTAAAATATGGAAACAGAAAACAAAAAGATTTTGCTTGTAGAAGATGATCCTAATTTTGGAACAGTACTAAAGGATTACCTTGTTATGAATGATTATGATGTCGTACATGCTAAAAATGGTATGGAAGGCTTCGAAAAATTCAAAAAGGATGATTATGATATGTGTATCCTGGATGTAATGATGCCTTATAAGGACGGTTTTACACTAGCAAAAGAGATAAGAGATAAAAATGAAGAAGTTCCTATCATTTTCTTAACAGCAAAAGCTATGAAAGAAGATGTTTTAAAAGGATATAAAGTTGGAGCAGATGATTATTTAAATAAGCCATTTGATAGCGAAGTCTTGTTAATGAAGATACAGGCAATCATGCAGCGCAAAAGCACTGAGTCGGTTGCTGATAGTAAGCAATTTGAATTTAAAATTGGTGGATTTCATCTAAACTCAAAATTAAGATTTTTGACTTTTAGAGAAGAAGATCCTATAAAGCTATCTCCTAAAGAGAATGAATTATTACGTTTGCTAGCATTACATCTTAATGATTTGATGCCTAGAGAACTAGCCCTTACAAAGATATGGAGAGATGATAATTACTTTACGTCTCGAAGTATGGATGTGTATATCGCTAAACTTAGAAAATATTTAAAGAAGGATGAAAATGTGGAAATTTTGAATATCCATGGAGAAGGATTCAGACTTGTTGTACGTAGTGATGAGTCGTAGATAACGGTAATAATATATTAAAAGTCGCTACAAGCCAAGCTCAGTAGCGACTTTTTTGATATATGATAATATGTTATCAAGATTATATAGATAATCAAACCATACTATTTTCTCATCTTTTTTAAACCAGGTAAGTTGCCTCTTAGCAAAACGTCTGGTATTTTTTTTGATTTCAGAAATAGCAAAATCTAAATCAGATTTACCATTCATATATTCAAATATTTCTTTATAGCCCACTGTATTTAGTGCATTTAAGGATTTATCGGGATACAAACTTTTCACTTCTTCTAGTAGACCTTCATTAATCATTATATCAACTCTTTCATTTATTCTGTTGTATATGATTTGCCTTTCTGCAGTAATACCAATTTTAATAATATTAAAAGATCGTTTTTTTGGTGTTTTGGTGATGAAAGAAGAATAAGGTTTTCCACTACTAATACAAATTTCTAACGCTCTCATTACACGATGTGTATTATGGATATCAACCTTTTCATAATAGAAAGGATCTAGCTGCTTTAGTTTTTGTTGTAAACTTTCGATTCCTTCTTTATGATATTGTTCCTTTAAAGCTTCTCTAATAGCTCCCGATACTTTAGGAAAACTATCTAGCCCCTTAGTAACTGCATCTACATACAATCCAGAACCTCCTACTAAAATGGCATATTTATTTTCTTTGAAGAGTTCCGTTAATTTTTCTAAAGCTTCTTTCTCAAAATCTCCAACAGAGTAATTTTCGTGTATACTTTTATGTTGTATAAAATGATGCTTTGCTTGTTGCAGTTCTTCGGAACTAGGAACTGCTGTACCAATACACATTTCTTTATAAAACTGTCTACTATCTGCAGAAACAATTTCGCAATCAAGATTTTGAGCTAGTTTAATGCTTAAGCTAGTTTTTCCTATGGCAGTAGGACCTACAACTACAATCAGGGTATTAGTCATTGAATAAAGTATGTCCACAATTATGACAGAATTTAGATCCATCTAGATGATTATCCGTATTACAATTGGCGCAATGTTGTGTATTAAGATTTATCTTTTCATCTTTAGTCTGTTGACTGTATTCCGCACTTACTATTCCTGTTGGGACGGCTATAATACCATAACCTAATACCATAACCATTGATGCAATTAGTTGACCTAAAGGAGTTTCAGGAGAGATGTCACCATACCCTACAGTAGTAAGAGTAACAATACACCAATATACACTTCTTGGGATACTATTAAAACCGTGTTCTGGACCTTCAATTAAATACATGACAGTACCTAAAATAATGGCAACAATTAAAACAGCAAATAGGAAAACTGAAATTTTGGCTCTGCTAGCTTTTAAGGCTTTTACTAAATTGTTAGATTCTCCAATAAAACGAGCTAATTTTAAAATTCTAAATACCCTTAGTAAACGTAAAGCTCTTAATGCAACTAAAGCATGAGTTCCTACAAATAGAATAGATAGATATTTTGGAATAGTGGATAAAAAATCAATAATACCATAAAAACTAAAGATGTATTTTCTCGGCTTGCTAATTGCAATAATTCTTAAAAAATATTCTATTGTAAATACAATCGTAATTACCCATTCTAGTATATTAAATAATGATGCGTATTTTTCATTTATATAAGATACACTTTCTAGCATTACTAGCACAATACTTGCTAGTATCATGGTAAGAATGATTAAGTCAAAAGACTTACCTGCTCGTGTATCAGCTTCATAAATCACTTCGTGCAATTTATGTTTCCAGCTTTTGTTGTTTGAATGATGCTCCAAAATCAATTATTTTAACTAAAATACTAAAAAATTAACTGTTCTTTTTTATTGTTATAATCGTGTTATTTTCAATATCAACTATTAAATTGAAAAATTCCTTTAATGAATCATAGTATTCGGTAGGATAATATGATGATAAAAATGTAATCGTATGATTGATAGTTAGCTTCTTACCGTGATGCTGAAAAATTATATTTAGTTTTCCTGCATTCCCAGGTAGTTTATAGCTACGGTTTTTAGGGATGTCTAGAAAATCATAGTTTTCGGGAATATCTAAAAAAACAATATGTGAATAATAGTCTTTATAGCCAAAATCAACAGGATACGTTCTTTCGTTTAAATTAAAAGGATTCTTTGTGAAAAAAGTTTTTGTAAAAGGTTTTAAATAAATAATATTGTCAATACTTTCTGCAATCTTGGTAAAACCTATTTCCTCAATAAATGGTTTTTCTACATCATTTTCATTTTGTATACTTTGTTCAAGTATAGTGAGGTTTTCATCCTCATTAAGAATGTTATTGAAGAAACTTTCTTCTGATGTTTTTTGAAACGCTTTTCTTTTAAAATAGGCGTGATATCCACCGTATAAATATTTTGATTCACCTTTAAATACTAACTCATCCGTTAATATCAGCTTTTCTCTATAATTATGTGCTGAGCGTTTTTTTGGTGCAATACCTATCCAGAAACTTCCGTTTTTAAAGTCAAGAAGTCTTCCATATTTGTTTAAGCATCTAAACGGTAGCTGACCAAATGCTAATGTTTTTTCTGTTGCATCTAGCAGGTAAGTTTTTTTATCAATAGTTAATTGCACTATTAAGTAATTAAAATCAGTAAGTACGGGATGTATCTTTGTTGCATATCCGTTTTTTCTAGTTGATAATATTACAGGTTTAACAGAAAAACCTTGCTGTTTATATAGGTTATGCAATAGGATATTCAATTCCGCAACGTTACCTACGTTAGAGCTAATAGTATTTTTTATTGAAACGTCACGGAAAATGCGATATTCTTGATTCCAGGTATATTGATCGGTAAAATATCGATATATTTCTTTGGCTTTATCTAAACCAATTGGTTTCTTTTGAATAGTATCTGGAAGAATATTTTTGGTAGCATTGATTTTTTTTAGCTGTACTCCAATTGCTTTTTCGTTTTTCAGTTCTTTATCTACATTTTTCCAAGTTTCGGTATATTTTTTATTTGTGCCATCAAACCTTTTCAATTCTTTAAGTTCATATTCGACTCGAGAAAAGTAGTTCTTTTTTGCAGTCATATACTTTTCTTCCTTAAAGGGAGGAATATCTCTCATAATATATTGATTATGAGAACAATTAGCGGAGCCTCCACGACTAACTTCTATACAATCTCTTATTAAACTAGATTCGTTAACGTCTAGTTTTAAATTACCAACAAGCCTAATGTTGTATACATAATTTCCAGGAAGATCAGTCACATATTCACTATATAGTTTAGGAATTTCATCCTGAAATTCCCATCCTTTAAAATTAAATATAAAAGGAGATTCTACTTGATAAGTATATGTAATAACTGAACCTGGTTTAATATTTGGAAAAGTGAATTTAACTAGAGTATTGTGCTCGTCATATTTTTCTTGATATATTTGGTCTTCTTCCAGTTTTGTCTTTATGATTTTGCCATCTTCTAGATTGTATGTATAAGCAATGAGGTTTCGAAATAACTCTTTTCCATTTTTACTTTTATATAAGAATATTGTTACTGTACTTTTTTCAAACCCTTCTTTATTTAGGATTTTTATTTTTGCACTGTAATCAGTGAGCAGGTTATAATTTCCACCATTTTGTATTCGACTAAATCCTTTTTCATAAATATAAAAGGCATTAGCGGTAGTATCTTTTTCGTAACGAGTTCCTTTTAAATCATATTCACTTACTACTAGGTTTTTGTGATTGTAACTTTCTTGAGATATTCCTAAAATTGAAACTAATAAAAATAGAATAGATAAAAAAGACTGATGCATCGAAAATAATTTGTGTATAGTATTTAGTGTCTGTTATAACAAAAATGTTACTCCTCAGAATTTATTTTGTTTTTATTTAATAATACAACTTTTAATCTTTTGTGCTGTCTTACATAGCTCTGTATAATGTGTTGAGCATCTCGATTATGGTTCATAGGAGTGATTATAGATTTTAATATATCGATATTATTAATCTGATGGTTTAGATTAAAATACCCGATTCCTATAAATTTACCCTCTTCAATTAAAATTACGCTTTGCTCATCAATCTCTCGACCACGATCAATAATCATCATACTTTTCTCTTCAAAAGAATTGAGAGATATAAGTTCTTGAACCCTAGTATTATAATCATCAGCTGGTTCTTCTAATAAACAAGCACCATTACATTTCTCTATACTATAGTTAAAACAATTCCCTTTACTGCTGTCCAGATCCATTAATTTAAGACACAACTTAAATTCTTCGGTCCAACGATGCATAAATGATTTGGCTTGTTGTCTGTTTGTAAAAGTGGTAATGCTTTTTTTATTCCGATCTACTTTTTTTACCACGAGATTTTTATATCCTTTTTCATCTGTAAATTGATATAGTGCCTGATCAAATTTATTTCTTTTTAAAGCTCGATTGTATTTTGGGCGGTTAAGTTTTATTTCTTCATTTTCTTTTAAAAGAGCAAGTAATTCACTTCCTGTAATTTCATACGTTACATTACTTACTTCATCCTGAATGTTTTTGGATTTTCTGTTGTCGTTAGTAAAATGTTGTGTAACTCGTTTTTTGATATTTTTACTTTTTCCTATATAAATAATAGTACCATCCTCTCGATGCATGTAGTAAACTCCGGTTGAAGCTGGGACAATTTCTATAAGCTTAAGTAGTTTATCATCTACCTTTCTTTTGGTTTCTAACTTTACTGTTTCTTTAAGAATGTTTTTTTCTAGATCTTTTGATAATAGTAATTTAAAAAGCTTTACGGTAGCTTGTGCATCTCCAGTAGCTCTATGCCTATCAGAAATGGCAATCCCTAGGCTACGAACTAGTTTACCTAGGCTATAAGACTTTTGATCTGGAATAAGTTTTTGGGATAATTCTACTGTGCACAGGGATTGACGCTCAAAATCAAAACCAAGTCTGTTGAATTCTGTTTTTAGAATGCGATAATCAAAAGATGCATTATGAGCTACGATAATACAATCAGTTGTTATTTCTACTATTCTTTTAGCTACTTCATAAAATTTAGGAGCATTTCTAAGCATTTTGTTATTAATCCCTGTAAGATTTACAACAAATGGTTGAATAGGTCTTTCGGGATTGATTAGACTAATGAATTGATCAACAACTTTATGACCATCAAATTTGTAGATTGCAATTTCCGTAATTCCTTCTTCATTATACTTTCCTCCGGTAGTTTCAATATCTAAAATCGCATACATCATAGGTTTCTGTGGGGTAGTCTTTATAAATTCATTTATTTTTGATCTAAAGTACTATTTTTTAATGACTATAATTTCTAGCTCCAAAAATAGAACTTCCGATGCGAACCATAGTACTACCACAGTCGATGGCAAGTCTATAATCTCCGCTCATACCAATCGATAATGTTTTAAAAGTAGGATTGTCGGTCGTAAGGTCATTAAAGAGAGATTGAATTTTTTTGAATTCGTTTATGATTTGTTCTTTGTTATCGGTAAAAGTTGCCATTCCCATTAATCCTTTTATGTCAACATTGGTTAATGGTTTAATATCATCTGATTTTAATAGTGCTATTACATCTGCTTCGCTAAGTCCAAATTTACTTTCTTCTTTCGCTATTTTGACCTGTAAAAAACAATTAATATTCCTATTGTTTTTAAGAGCTTGCTTATTAATTTCTTTTAGAAGTTTTAGGCTGTCTACAGCATGGATAGTATCAACATAAGGTGCCATGTATTTCACTTTGTTGGTTTGTACATGACCGATCATATGCCAAGAAATATCTTTTGGTAACTCTTCCCATTTCTGAGTCATTTCCTGGATCTTATTTTCTCCAAAAACTCTTTGGCCGGCTTCATAAGCCTCCATTAAGTCAGATATTGGTTTGGTTTTAGATACAGCAACAAGAGTAACTCCTTCTGGAAGTGTTTTTTGGATGTGTTTTAGGTTCTCCTCAATAGAATTCATAAGGTACAAAGATACCTAAAATTACAAAATTAAATAACAATTAGTCTCTATCTAGTTATAACTTTATACAGCAGGTTAGAATTCATAAATAGTAATACCACTCCTTAGTTTTGGCTCAATATATGTACTTTTTGGAGGCATCTTTAAACCTTGATCTGCTATTTTCTTCATTTGATTTACAGTGGCTGGAAATAACCCAAAACCTACCTCGAATTCTCCTTGATCTATTTTACTTTTTACATATACAATATCATTTTTTCCGTGAGAGTATTCTATTCTGGTGTCTGTCCTAAGATCATGAATACCAAGTATAGGAGCTAATACTGTTTTAAACAAAATCTGCGCATCTAGTTCCTCTAGTGCATTTGTAAATTCATAGATAGTTTTTCTAAGGTATAGTGAATAGAATTCGCCATCTAAATACATACTAAAATGATTTGGTTTCGATGGTTTATATACTTCAATACCACGATTTTCTATCCTAAACCATTCGTCTAAACGAATTAAAAACTCTTCTTTGGATAATCCATTAAGATCTTTAATTAATCTATTGAACTCATAAATTCTTAGATCTGATTCAGGTATTAAATAACTCATAAAGAAGTTATAAGGCTCAGCACCATTATGTTTATCGTTAGTTGATGCTAAATCTTTTGAAAGTAAATATGAAGAAGCAGACCTATGATGTCCATCAGCAATATATATGGTTTCCATTTTGTCAAAAGTCGACTGAATTTGCTCAATACTTTTTTTATCTTCTACTTTCCATAAATAATGTGTGTCACGATAGGTGGTTGTAAATTCGTATTCTGCTCTTTCCAGAATGACTTTTTCGATTATTTCTGTAATGGTATCGTTGTCCGGATAGGTTAGGAGTACTGGCTCTGCATTAAATCCTACGGTTTTTAGATATTGCTTAAACGTAGTTTCTCTTTCTGTTAATGTATCTTCATGCTTTTTGATGATGTCATTTTCATAATCCTCGGCACCAGCAGCGGCTATAATCCCGCAAAAGGATTCTTGCTCGCGATTCACAATTTTATATACATAGAAACATGGAGTTTCATCTTGCATAAAGATCTCATCTTCTTTAAATTCTAAATACCTGTTACGAACAAGCTTATATCGTTCTTCTCCTGAGATTTCTTTATGATATTTATATCCGGGATTAACAATGTGTAAAAAAGAGTAAGGGTTATAATCCATTCTAGAATCCCTTTCCTCTGGAGTATAGCTTTGGTAAGATCGCGATGCAATCAAACTTACCTTATCTCTTGTAGGACGAACTGCCTTGAACGGGTTTATTTTTGCCATTAATTATTGTTTATAAATTTAGTAGGGTCCAAATACCCTTTTGTATCTTCAGAATATCCACCACCAATGTCCATAAAGATATCATCTCTTATCTCCAGATGCAAATGCGCGTAATACATACCATCAGCATTTCCAATAGTTGCAATTAATCCTCCTTTTTTAACAAGGTCTCCTTTTTTTACTTTGAGGGTTTGACAATGGGCATATACAGATTCGTAATAGTTGCCTTTGTACTGATGAATAATACGTATTACATTTCCCCAGCCTCCACCAATATTATCAGCAAAAGAGATATATCCATTTCCTATAGAAAAGATGGCATCTCCAAGATCAGAATTACCACCCCCAACACCATTCCAATCGTCACCTAAATGATTATTTTCTGTGAACTTCTGAGCGTTGTAATATCCTCTAGCATTCGGTTTACCTACAGGAAAATCAAAGTCTTTGGAAATAAATTCTTCATGCTGTTTGAATAATGAATCGTATATCTCATATTTATTTTGAACCTGAATCTTAGTTTTTAGATTATTTACAGATGAAGTATCTTTAGAAACTACTATATGTTTTTTTTTACACGATAGTGATAGCAATACGATTAAAGTAATTGAAAGATATTTTTTCATAAAATAATCATATCTTTTACTTCCAATTTATACAAACTGCTTTGCTACATTTTCTGCTTTTCTGCTTTCTGAGTAATCATAGAAACCTTCACCACTTTTTACTCCAAGTTTTCCTGCCATTACCATATTAACTAACAATGGACAAGGAGCATATTTTGGGTTTTTAAAACCATCATACATTACATTAAGGATAGATAGGCAGACGTCTAATCCTATAAAATCAGCTAATTGTAAAGGCCCCATTGGGTGAGCCATTCCTAGTTTCATAACTGTATCGATCTCAGATACTCCAGCAACGCCATTATATAAAGTCTCAATAGATTCATTGATCATAGGCATCAAAATTCTATTCGCAACAAAACCAGGATAATCATTAACCTCTACAGGAACTTTGCCCAACGTTTTAGACATTTCCATAATCGTACTAGTTACTTCATCTGATGTGTTGTAACCTCTTATGATCTCTACCAATTTCATTATTGGGACAGGATTCATGAAATGCATCCCTATGACCATATCTGGTCTTTTTGTAACTGCTGCAATCTGAGTAATAGATATAGAAGAAGTATTTGTAGCTAAGATTGTGTCTTCTGGACATGCTTCACTTAGGTCTTTAAAAATTTTTAGTTTTAAATCAACATTTTCAGTAGCTGCTTCTACCACAAGACCAGCATATTCTACACCTTCTTTGATACTAGTATATGTCGAAATATTACCAAGAGTAGCTTCTTTATCAGCTTCAGAAATTTTTTCTTTAGCAATCATTCTATCGAGATTTTTCGTAATTGTTGCCAATCCTTTATCTAATGACTGCTGAGAAATATCAATTAATTGAACTTTAAAACCTTTTTGTGCAAAAGTATGGGCAATTCCATTACCCATCGTTCCAGCACCAATTACTGCTACGTTTTTCATGAATTATAGTTGTTGTGATTCACCTTTATGGTGTATTTTTGTTTGTTTATGCTTTTTATTGTTGGTCGTCTTTAAAACATCCAATAATCTGTAATGCTACTTCTAGTGCTTTTTTACCTTGAGTCAAGGATACAATAGGAGTCGTATCGTTATTAATAGCTTCGGCAAAAGTATCTAGTTCATCTAATATTGCATTATTCGAAGGAACTTCTGGATTATCAAAATAGATTTGTTTTTTTATCCCTTCTGCATTTTGCAAGATCATATCAAAATCACCAGGTTTTTCTGGCGCATCTTTCATTTTTACTACTTCACATTTTTTCTCGAAGAAATCAACAGAGATGTAGGCATCTTTCTGAAAAAATCTTGCTTTTCGCATGTTTTTTAAAGATATGCGACTTGCAGTAAGGTTAGCGACACAGCCATTTTCGAATTCGATACGAGCATTTGCGATATCAGGAGTTTCGCTTATTACAGATACTCCACTGGCACTGATATGTTTTACATCAGAATGCACAACACTTAGTATTGCATCGATATCATGAATCATTAAGTCCAAAACAACAGGAACATCAGTGCCTCTTGGATTAAACTCAGCCAATCTGTGTGCTTCGATAAACATTGGATTATCAATCTTTTTAGAAACGGAAGTGTATGCTGGGTTAAAACGTTCTACGTGGCCAACCTGACCTTTTACATTATGAATATTAGCAAGCTCAATTAGTCTTTCAGCTTCTTCAACCGTATTGGTAATTGGTTTTTCTATAAAAACATGTTTTCCAGCTTGTATGGCTTGTTTGGCTACTTCAAAATGAGCAAAAGTTGGTGTTACAATATCTACAACATCCACAGCTGCTATCAACTCTTCTACAGAATTGAATAATTGATAACCAAATTCTTCTGCAATAGCTTTTGCTTGTTTTTCACTGGCGTCATAAAAACCAACCAGTTCATAATTTTTAGATTGTTTCAGGAGACGTAGATGAATTTTTCCAAGATGTCCTGCGCCAAGTACTCCGGCTTTGAGCATAATTCAAGATTTTACACAAAAATAGTATTATTTATAAATTAAGCGATGATCCATTTTGAAAATCGCAATTTTAAATTGTTAAGATTTTGATAATGAATTTAGAGTATTCTTTTTTTGAAATATCGTAAACTATAAAAGTATCAATGAATTTAAATTTTGAAAAGATTAAAAATTATGTTATTATTTAAAAAAAAGAGATGAAAAATAGAAATGTATTGTGCTTCTTTTTATTCTCAATGATTTTTTGCTTACATGTAATAGGTCAGGATGCATTGAGTAATTTAATAGAGGTAGGGGAAAAAGATCTTCAAAATGGAATTGATTTTAAGAAAGATATAGAAGATGTATCTTTTTATGATTTGCAGGGAAATCTCATAAATATGAAGCAAGCCGATTCATTTTTAGCATCTAATAATTATTTTCCACAGTTTTATACAGATAAAAATAATGAGGTTGTTGCGATCATGATTAAAAAAATGTCCAACAAAACTCCTTCAGCTGGCGCTAAGTTTAAGAGTCTTAGGATTCTAAAAGCTAAGAAAAAGAAGAATCTGAGTAAAAAGTTTATTGATTTTTCTGCAGTAGATATGGATAATGAATCATATGTTTTATCCGATCTTAAAGGTAAAGTGGTAGTTATGAATTTTTGGTTTATACGATGTAAACCCTGTGTCTACGAAATGCCAGGTTTGAATAAAATCGTCGAAAAGTATAAAAATAATCAAGATGTAGTTTTCTTAGCTTTTTCCTTTGATCGAAAATCTGATATTGAATCTTTCTTAGAAAAACACAGTTTCTTGTATCAGATTATTCCACAGAGTAAGAAAATTATTTCCAGTTATGATGTAAGTTCGTTTCCTACGAATATGGTCATTGACAAAAATGGAAAAACTGTTTTAAGGAAATCAGGTTTCGGACCAAATACAGTTCCTGAGTTAGAAAATAAAATTGCTTCTTTGGTAAAAGAATAAGAAACATTATATACGTAAATAATCAAAGAATTTATCTATTGTGATACCATTTGTTTATGTAACTTTGAGGAGTTAATCTACCCTAATGAAATCTAAAGATACATTAAAACACGCTGGAAAAAGAAAACAGCTAGTCGATGTGTTAATCGACAAAGGAATTAAAGATGAATCTGTTCTTACTGCTATACGTAAGATACCTAGGCATTTATTTATGGATTCAGGTTTTGGTGATCACGCTTATCAGGATAAAGCATTTCCTATTGGGGCTGACCAAACTATTTCTCAACCATATACTGTTGCTTTTCAGTCAGAATTGTTGGAAGTCGAGCGAGGTGATAAAGTATTGGAAATAGGTACAGGGTCTGGTTATCAGACTGCTGTTTTGTGTGAATTGGGCTGTAAAGTTTATAGTATAGAAAGACAACAAGAGCTTTTTAAAAAAACGAAACTGTTTTTACCAAAACTAGGATATCGCCCTAAACATTTATCTTTTGGAGATGGATATAAAGGTTTGGAACAGTTTGCTCCTTATAAGGGTATTATAGTAACAGCTGGTGCTCCTTATGTCCCTAAACCATTATTGGCTCAATTAGAAATAGGAGGTAGGTTAGTAATTCCTGTTGGTAACGATCCACAGGTAATGACTTTATTTATACGTAAAAGTGAAACCAAGTTTGAAAAACATGAATTTGGAGAGTTTCGCTTTGTACCTTTGTTAGAGGATAAGAATTAGTACAGGATAATGAGAAAATTAGAACTCTATATTTTACCTATTACTATTAGTATTGGTTTTTTAATTTATTTGCTTGATTATCCTTTTGGGAGTACCATCACAATTATTTCTTTATTAGGATTTTCTTGTCTATATTTTTATTTCGGTTTTGCTATTTTTAATGAAGTACCTTTTCGAAAAGTTTTTAAAAAGGAATCTTACCAAGGTATTTCGATCTGGACGATAATTGGAGCGATATTAACTGGAGTTTCAATTTCTATTTTATTAATAGGATTGTTATTTAAAATGTTTCGTTGGCCATTTGGTAAAGAAATGCTGATTATTGGAGTTAACTTACTGAACGTTATTTTTATAATAGGGTTTATTAAAATTATAAAGGAAAAAAGACCTTTTTATCAAAGGTTGTTACCTAGAGTTATCGTTTTTCTTCTTCTAGGGTATTTGTTTTTATCGTTACCTTCTTATGCTTTCTTAAGTTTAAAGTATAGCGATCATCCAGGTTATATTGAAGCAGTAAAACGTTTAGATCAAGATCCTGAAAACCTTAAATTGCAGTTAGAGGAACAGAGAGCATATGGTGATATGATGAGTGAATAAGGTTGTTACCTAAAAAGATTACTTATAATCCTTTTTAATGCGATCTAGAGCACGTTTATTGTCTCGATCTTTAATAGTTTCACGCTTGTCATAAAGTTTTTTACCTCTAGCAAGGGCGATGTCTAATTTGGCTAAACCTTTATCATTTACAAATAATCTAGTAGGTATAATGGTAAGACCAGAATTTTTAACTTCTTTCTCTAGCTTTTTTAATTCTTGCCTGTTTAGTAATAATTTTCGTTCACTTTTAGGATTATGGTTAAAGTAGGTGGCGTGAGAATATTCTTCAATATTCATATTGATAACAAAGAGTTCCCCATTATTATGAAACTCACAGAAGCTTTCTGCAATACCTGCTTTTCCTTCTCTAATAGCTTTTATTTCTGTCCCTACTAATTTAATTCCAGCTGTATATTTGTCTAAAAATTCGTATTCGAATTTAGCTTTCCTATTAAGTATATTGATTTTATTCTTATTCATAATCTATATGTGCAAAAAGTTTGCAAAGACTACAAAAATACAAAAAGCTTTCCCTAAAGAAAGCTTTGTTATTTATATTGTAGTAAAAAGTTTTAAGGTTCTTGAAATTGTATGGTAGCAATTTTACCGTCAGAATTTAATTTTAATTCCATCACTAAACTAATATTGTCAAAAGCTGCTGTATAACTATTGATTCCTTCAGCAGACTCAATAAACGTTAGCGTATTTAAATTACCAAATTGTGAGTGACATCCTTTTATAAAACGAGTGACACCTTCTTTGGTCATTTCTTCCTGCATTTCAGCAGAATACAAGTCGAAAACTGCGTCTATGTTCTGCGCGTTAAAATTTTCCTGGAAGGCTTTAGTTGTCTTCTCATAAGTGGCAGTATCTTGAGCTAATAAGGGCTGCGAAGCGATACAAACCAAAAGCAATAATATATATTTCATAGTATTTATAAGATTTAGGGATTGCAAAATAATTATCTTTTTGAATATTTAAAAAAAAATAAACTTAAAATTGAAGCATTCGATGAAAGTTTTGTGCTTAGAATTCGCCTAATACGACATTACTATTTATGAACATATAGATGGTACGATTATGTCTTTAGTTTAACAAAATTATTGGAATTATTGATAGTGTAACAACTATTTTAGTCTTTAAGTTAATAAAAAAATTATGAAGAAATTTTCATTTTTATGCGGGATATTGTTTTTACTTTCTTTTACAACACCTACGATTCAATATAATGCCCAGCAAATTGTGGATAAAGCTATAGAGAATGCAGGAGGTGCAAAATTTGATAATGTCATGATTAGGTTTTCTTTTAGAGGAAAAGAATACAGGAGCGCACGTAGTAATGGACAGTATCAACTAGAAAGAGTAGTGTTTAGCAATGATGGTATGACTCATGATATTCTTAGCAATAAAGGTTTGTCTAGGACTATTGAAAGTTGTAAAGTTAAAGTTGTGGATTCGATGGTAACTAAAATTAGTGATGGTGTAAATTCGGTGCATTATTTTGCAAACTTACCATATGGATTAAATGCCCCAGCTGTTCATAAGAAACTTGTAGGCGAATCTAAGTTAAAAGGCTCGGCTTACTATAAAATTAAAGTTACTTTTGATCAAGAAGGTGGAGGTACTGACTATGAAGATGAATTCATGTATTGGATTCATAAAGAAAATTTCACAATTGATTATTTAGCATATAAATATGCAGTAGATGGAGGAGGAATTCGTTTTAGAGAAGCATACAATGCTAGGGTAGTTAATGGAATTAGATTCGTTGATTATAATAATTATAAGGCTGGCAATTTATCGACACCTTTATCAGAATTAGATTCCATGTTTGATAAGGATCAATTAAAACTGTTATCTAAAATAGAACTAGATGATATTTATGTTTATGATGACAATGATTGTTGTTAATTAATATTAAGAACAGTATCTGTTATTACATCCCCTGTTACTTTAATAATAAAAAGCTTACTATAGTTCTTTTCATCAATAGCGCTGTATTTCTCAACTCCCATAATTTTATTAACAAAGGTTGGAGTTGAATTGCTATGGCCAACGATTATGGATGTCTTTCCTAGTGTTTCTTTTTGAAATTTATCATTATACAGTTTTCTAGGGTCGTAGATGGACACTTCAATATTTCGGTCTTTTGATATAGGATTGGCAGTTTGCAAGGTTCTGGCATAGTCCGTACTGTATATTTTATCAATTTTAAAATCGGCTAGTATACTAACAAGGTTCTCAGATCTTTTTTTTCCTTCTTCAGTTAAGTTTGGGTTTCTATTGGTTGGATCACTAAGATCTTTTTCGGAATGTCTCACCAAAATATAAGTAGTGGTACTAACATTTTCAGATTTCTTTTGAGCACAGCTCGAAAAAACAATACCTAGTAATAAAATAGCTGTAGAGATGTATTTAGTTTTCATGATTATTTGTTTTTCAGTACTTCAAGTAATATCAATTGATTGATCTGTTCCGAAGTTGGATTAAAATTATTGTCTGAAATTAACAATAACGATTGATTTCCATTTGCTAATATAGGGCCAAAAGTAATACCTTCTATATTATCAACAATCTGATTTGTTAGTTGATTTCTAATAGTTTCGAAATCAAAAAGTAGTTGTTTAGTTGCTAATTGATATTTTTTATTCTTTAAAAATTCAAACGCCGCGGTATTAGTAGCGTCTTTTATATTTGCTAAATATATTCTTACCGTGTTACCTTGTGTACCATAACCTGCGGCATACCCTCGTTCTATAATTATAAATTGAGATTTATTAAGTTGTAATAAGCCTGTAACTCCATTTACACCAAATTTTCCTTTAGGATCTTTCGCTAGTTTATCTAGTGGATAAGTGAATTGAAAGTCAGCTGTTTTTGTTTTTACATTAAAATGAGTAATTCTTACGGGAGCTCCAGATTTATCAAAAGTTGGTTCATCGCCATCAAGTTCTAACGGAAGCTCCATTGCGGCCCAATACCCTTTGTTATTTATATCATTGACAAGTCCTTCAAAAACTCCATTATGTCTTGGTTGATTTCTAGAATTATCACCTGTTAAAAAATAGGAGGGAAGTTGTAATTTACTTTTGTAATTCCCATCAATATCTGTTATAAAAATGGTAGGATCATATTTGTTTTTTATAGATCCCTCGCTACTTAATATAAATTTATTTTTATCATATATCCTGATAGCTTCTAAGTCAGCCACATTGTTTTCCAGAAATTGATTTTCTTGATCTTTTATTTTGATTAGTTGATTTATATCAATTTTATCAATAATATTATTATCAAGAGAAATTTTTGCTTTGTAAAATCTTGGATTTTTTGCGTCATCACAGACAAGGTAGTAGGTGTCTTCTTCTTTATGATATTCTATAGCAGAAAGCCCTCCAATTTTACTTCCTTCAAAAATAGAATCATTATAAATTACGTGTTCATCCAGATATTTTATTTTTAGAGAGTTACTAACTGTGTTGTTGGGTATACTAGCACAAGAAACTAGAATTTTTGTAATTAGAACTATGAAAATAAAGCGCAAAATAAAAGTATTCATTATAAAATTAGTAAAGCCCCTAAGATAGTTCTTAGAGGCTTTACAAGTAAAATTTTTATAAGTTATTTAATAAAACTAGTGTTTTACAAATTTTGTGGTAGTCGTATTGCTATTAGAACTTACTTTTAAAATGTAATTACCTGAATTTAGAGTATTAATATTAACTTGAGGATTGTTCTCATTTGTATCCTTATGAAAAACAGATCTTCCGTTCATATCATAAATGGTTAGATCGTCTATTACGGTATTGGAATTAATAGAGAGAATTTCGTTTACTGGATTTTGATCCAGTGATAGTTTTTCATTGTTAATAGTAAAATCATCAACACTTAAGGTTGCTGCTCGTGCTAGTAAATGATTTCGAATAAAAATACCCGATGTTGTTAGGTTTCCATTTATCAATCCTTGTACTCCCATATTAGGACTTACAACGCAAGAATCTTCTGGTTTATGAGAAACTGTCCAATTGACATAACTTATGTAGTTTTCAATCATAAAGTCTAACCAGACCTGGGACTCTTGTGGATTGTATCCACCATTTCCACTAGCATCGGTAGTACCCCATTCTGTTACAAATAGTGCAATCCCACTGTTCATTGCAGCTAATGCTCGATCTCTTAAAAACTGTTTATGAGTATTAGCGTAAAAATGTAAAGTATAAGCTAGGTTAGGATCCCCAGTTATAGGGTTGGCAGCAGCCTGATCTACATCCTGCGACCAAGTTGGGCTTCCAACGATAATTAAGTTATCTGGATCTTTAGAGCGTATTCCGGCAATTACATCATTAGCATAATTTTTAACATCATTCCAAGATTGATTTATAGGTTCGTTATAAATCTCATAGATAACGTGATCATTATTCCCGTATAATTCTGCCATTTCTGTAAAAAATGCTACAGCTTCATCTTTATACACTTCCGCAGCGTGTGTATGCCAATCAATGATTACATAAACCCCTTTAGCAATAGCAGCATCTATAACAGTTCTAATTTTAGCTTTTTGGGCTGCAGTATTATCTATATAACCAGTACCTCCATCCCAATCTTCTTTAACACCAAGAGCTGCTCTAATGATGGGGTTTTTCCAATCATCGGCTAAATGGTTTATTGTTTGACTATTATAAAAATCGCCACCATCACCAGCATTACTCCAGAATAGACTCATACCGGCTAGACTGATTTTTTCTCCATTTTCTGCAGTAACGTGGCTTCCATTAACTTGCAGCCTACCATATCTTTCGACTACTGTTTGAGCATAGCTAAAAGAATTAAAAATTAAAAAGAGAATTAGGGTAGATAATTGTTTTTGACGTGTAAAGTTAAGTTTCATAATTTGTTTTTGAGGAGTTGAATATATTTAATTGTTGCTGGTTAACCAGATTTTAGCGAAACGATAGAAACTATTATTTAGTATAGCGAATATTAGCTTTTCGATGAAATAATAAGTTATTAGGATTAAAAATTAAATGTAAGATCTGCAGGAGAGAATTTTCTTCTATTTTAAGGATGTAATAAAAGAGAATTAAAAATGGCTCTGTTATCATAGCAGAGCCATTTTTAATTTCTTTACTTTTTTTGATTAATATTATATAATGGGAGTATTTGAATAACTTTCTAAATTATTAGAAAGTTATTCAAATACTCCTAATTTCCACGCTACTATTGCCATAGAAAATATTGCAATTACAAAAAATGCAATAAAAAAATATGAACTTCTCTTCTTGTGAGAGGAGCCAAGATCATCGGAAGTCTTCATAATGGTTAGATTTTGTTGATTGATGTATATATAAGACTCCTTAACTAACTATATGTTACACTTTTTGTGGTTTTAGTTCTAAAATTCTTTGATTAAAGGTATTAGCCTCTAATGGATTTAATACAGAATTAAACAATTCCATCAGCTCTGGAGTGTGATTCCAACGCTTTTGTTTTAATAAATTAAAATGCACAAAAGAACTCCACATAACGGCTTTTAGTTCAGTTTTGTTATGATTCCACATGCGTATTTCAACATGTAATTCATTTTCTGAGAATGATATAAGTTGAGAGTTAATGATAACATCTTCCATCAACAATGCGGGGCGTAAATATGCGATTTGATTACTCCCTACAACCCAACTTACACCTTGGGTTTGTGCCATTTTAAAAAGATCTAAATCGTAATAGTTAATTATTTGGTCTTCTCTAGCATTAATCATATAGTTAATATATTCTGCATTATTAAGATGGTTGAATGGATCGCAATGTTGAAATCTGATTTTTGCTTTACTTTCTAAGGTTTTTGGTAATGTTGTCATAATGTTTTTAATTTTATACCAATTGGTATATTTTGATTTAAAAAAAATGTTTATAGTTTCAATTCATTAAGAATCATAGTGTCTATTTGGTCCATAGTTTGTAATAAATAACTATTATCTTCCATGGTATGTGTCATAAATATCGCTCCAATTATCATGGTATATAATCTTTTTGAATAGATTATAGAATTTATATCAAATTTAATTTCTTTTGATTGTTTTCCTTGGTCAATGAGTAGTGCAAGATTATTTTGAATTTTATCTATTGTGTACTGCACATATTTAAAGAGAGGACTATTTTGATGTTTTGCGTCCACTCCCATATTAAGTACAGGGCATCCTCCTAATTCTTGACTATAATTATAATAGTTTCTGTAGAAATCTGTAATAAGAAATAGCTTTTCAATAGGGGAATTACTAAGTGTCTGATGATCAGTTATACGTCTTAGCATGTTTTTGACGGTCATCGTAAATGCTGCAATAGCTAATTCTTCTTTATTTTTAAAATTTCCGTAAATGGCACCTTTGGTTAAACCAGTTGCTTTAGTAATATCACTCAAACTAGTGGCCGCATATCCATTTTTGTTAAAAATAGGGGCAACCGTTTGAACTATAAATTCTGAAGTTTTTTCGGCTTTGGTAAGCATGTAAAGAAGTTTAATATGTCAAATATACTTAAAATATACCATTTGGTATATTTTAAAACTTTCTTTTAACATTACATTTTAGTTTTATTGTTTCTAGAGAATCAAATTTTTAATATAAAGATAACTTAGTACACTAAGTATTATGCCTATATTGCTATGCTAATTTTTACGATTATGAAAAATCTTTATGCTTTCTTTGTTATACTGCTTTTCGTACAACTTTCTTTTGCTCAGGTTGTAATTAACGAGCTAGATGCTGATACACCTAGTACAGATACTCAAGAATTTATAGAATTGAAATCCGATGCTCCAAATTTTTCTTTAAATGGGTTTGTTGTTGTTTTATTTAATGGTTCAACAAGTGGAGGAGATGCAAGTTATTTTACATTGGATCTTGATGGATATACCACAGATGCTAACGGGATTTTTTTAATTGGTGGCCCTGAAGTTTCTCCGGTACCTGATGTTTTGTTATCAGAGAATATTATACAGAATGGGGCAGATGCAGTAGCTATTTATATAGGAAATGATACAGATTTTCCCGAAGGAACTATTGCAACGACTACTAATTTGTTAGATGCACTAATTCATGACACGGATGATGCTGATGATACAGGCCTTATGACTTTATTGGGGGTTATGGAACAAATCAATGAGGATGAGAATAATAATAAAACTACAGAATCCATCCAACGTAAGGATGATGGCACATACGAAGTAAAAACTCCTACTCCAGGAGCACTTAATGATGGAAGTGGTACTCAATTTAATGGTATTTCAATAACTACTTCTTTTGATCAATATAATGAAGGAGATAATGTTGATATGGTATTTACGACAGAAACAAATGTAACGAGTGACCTTACTTTTGATGTTACTATTACTAATGAAAGCTTTACCATGGCAGATTATTCAGGTAATACTTCCGTAACTATTGCTGCAGGAA
This sequence comes from Aquimarina sp. MMG015, assembly GCF_018100855.1. Classification (NCBI taxonomy): domain Bacteria; kingdom Pseudomonadati; phylum Bacteroidota; class Flavobacteriia; order Flavobacteriales; family Flavobacteriaceae; genus Aquimarina; species Aquimarina sp. MMG015. The sequence goes on along the minus strand of NZ_JAGJEB010000010.1, from coordinate 86,847 downwards.
CGAATACAGTGACTAATACAATTCAACTGATTGATGATGTCGATGATGAAGGAGATGAAGTTATGAAAATTACTTTTGGTACCATTCCATCGGGTTTTATTCGTCTGAATGATAATAAAGAACTACGAGTTATAGATAACGATTTCACTGTTGCTTCTTGGGGAACACCTTTAAATCCTACATTTGGTATTGTAGCCAGTAGGGCACCATTAGATTATTATAATTCTTTAGAAGGTTTAGCAGATGCGGCTTTGGTTCAGGCTATTCAGGATATTATAGCTGATCCGACTACAGTAAGAACACATTCGTACGCAGATATTGTAGAAATTCTAGGTAGCGCAGATCAAAGTCCAGAAAACAGTAATCAAGTTTGGCTTTTATATACAGAACAACAACGCCCTAAATTAGATTTTGCAGGATTAACCGATATAAATGAAACTTGGAACCGAGAACATACGTATCCTAGATCTAGAGGTGAGTTTCAAGATTTTAGAGAGTTTGATGATATAGCGGATGGTATTTCTGGTTTTGTTACAACAAATGCAGATTCATTACGTCACGCTAATTCTGATGCACATGGTTTAAGAGCTACAGATTCTAATGAGAATAGTTCTAGAGGAAATCAGCATTATGGAGAATACAATGGCCCAACAGGTAATCTAGGTAGTTGGAAAGGTGATGTAGCTCGAGGTATTTTTTTCCTTGTAACTAGGTATAAAGCGCTACAAGTTGTTAATGGTTTTCCGGACGATACGGATAGTACGATATCTGAACTTGGGGATTTGACTACCTTGTTAGATTGGCATAGAAACGATCCTCCAGATGATTTTGAAATGAATCGTAATAATGTTATTTATAATTGGCAGTTCAATCGTAATCCATTTATCGATCAACCAGATCTTGTAGAATATATATGGGGTAACAATATAGGAGAAGTTTGGTCTAATACCTTATCTATAGATGAAAATGAAGTGTCAGAGTTCTTATTATATCCTAATCCAGCTAATGATTATATTATGGTGTCTGCCAAAGGGAAACAAGGAGATTTAGAAATATATGATACTTTAGGTAATATGTTAGTTACTCAATCTTTTAATGAAACAACGAAGGTTAATTTAAATATATCTTCGGGGTTTTACTTAATGAAGTTTCATTATAATAATACTTCTGTGATCAAAAGAATTATCGTGAAGTGATATAGTCTTAATTCTTACCTAAACTGCTATAAATAATATCATCAGACACAATTTTCGAAATACTTCTTGGTAATGCACAAGCGTCCACAATATCGAGATCTTGATATTCTAGTAGGATGTAATATTTTTCGATTATTCTACTCGATTGATCACAATCCGTAGTTTGATTTCTTACGTAGTTGGTTTTAGGATTTTTTATTCGATTACTTCTAGTTTCAAAATCCTTGAATTGGCATTTTATAGGAACGAAATTATCGAAATAAAATCGTTCTTCTAATGTAAGTACAACATCCACTTTTTCTATTCTCTTTTTTCTATTCTTTTCATAATCTTTATATTTTACTTTATGAATAGAGAATTCAAAGAATAACTGATCATCCCAAATATAGTATTCATCTTTATAAGAAACGTGTCCCTGGGTATATTGATGAATAATATGCTTTAATTCACGACTATTATAATAGAAAGTAATGGCACCTTTTTCTAAGGATTCTTCGCAGGTATAATCTGTATGATATTGTCTAAGCGTATTATTATCCACAAGTTCTCTAATAAGAGAATATTTACTCTTTATATCAGCGAGAATTTGCTTTTGGTCTTGACCAAAAGATAGGGTAAAAGAAAGTACACAAAAGTATAATACAAAAGTTGGTTTCATTAGGGAGCAATTTACTTAAAAGTTTGTTTTTTGTAAGAAATACTTATCAACCGTGTAAGAATACATCTGTTAATAACTACGGTAAAACCATAATAAATTGACACTGTGATAGGTTATGCTATTGTTCTTTTTCTTAAAAAAAAGAGAAAAGAGCCAGTTTTCAACAGAAAACAAGCTCTTTTCTTTATGATTTAATTAACATTTCAATCAATTATAGTACAAGATCTGTTTGATTTCTAAATACTAAGTTGTTGTCAAACTCATCAAGAAGTATAATACTTTCTGTGGATATTTTACCGGCTAGAATTTCTTTGGATAATGAATTCAACACTTCTTTTTGTATAGTACGTTTTACTGGTCGAGCACCAAACTCTGGTTGAAAACCTTTTACAGATAGAAAATTAATAGCTTCATCAGTTGCATCAAGAGTTATGTTTTGTTCCTTTAACATCTGAGATACATTTCTTAATTGTAATTTTACAATTTCTTTTATGTGTGTCTCATTTAATGGCGTAAACATGATAATATCATCAATTCTATTTAAGAATTCTGGACGTACTGATTGCTTTAATAATCCTAAGACCTCTACTTTAGCACTTTCCATAGCGATATCGACATCTTTTACAGCTTCAAATTTTTGTTGAATGATATGGCTCCCCATATTACTAGTCATAATTATGATAGTATTTCTAAAATCAGCTGTTCTACCTTTATTATCGGTTAATCGGCCTTCGTCTAAAACTTGTAATAATATATTAAAAGTATCCGGATGTGCTTTCTCGATTTCATCTAATAATATTACAGAATAAGGTTTTCTTCTCACGGCTTCAGTTAATTGTCCACCTTCATCATATCCAACATATCCAGGAGGAGCACCCACTAATCTGCTTACGGAATGACGTTCTTGATATTCACTCATATCAATTCTAGTCATTGCGCTTTCATCATTAAAAAGATAATCAGCTAATGCTTTTGCTAATTCGGTTTTACCAACTCCTGTTGTTCCTAGAAATAAGAAAGATCCAATAGGTCTTTTTTGATCTTGCAGTCCTGCACGGCTTCTTCTTACAGAATCGCTTACTGCTTGTATAGCTTCTATTTGCCCAACAACTCGTTTTTGTAATTCTTTTTCTAAAACTAAAAGCTTTTCACGATCACTTTGTAACATTCTAGTTACTGGAATTCCAGTCCATTTAGCAACTACTTCTGCAATATCATCATTGGTAACCTCTTCTTTGATTAAAGAAGATTTACTCTGCTGTTGATTGAGTTGTTCTTGTAATATTTCTAAATTTTCCTGAGCATCTTTAATTTTTCCGTAACGTAGTTCGGCGACTTGTCCATAGTCTCCGTTTCGTTCAGCTCTTTCTGCTTCTAACTTATATTCTTCTATGTTTGTTTTAGTGTTCTGAATAGCATCTACTACTTCTTTTTCGCTTTGCCATTTAGAAAATATCTCATTTCGTTCTTCCTTAAAATTGGCAAGATCCGCATTTAAAGATTTTAATTTTGATTCATCATTTTCGCGTTTAATAGCTTCAATTTCTATTTCTAATTGCATAATCTTACGATCTAATACGTCTAACTCTTCTGGTTTAGAATTAATTTCCATTCTCAATTTAGACGCAGCTTCATCCATAAGATCAATGGCTTTGTCTGGCAAAAATCTGTTGGTGATATATCTTTGAGATAATTCTACTGCTGCAATTATTGCTTCGTCTTTGATTCTTACTTTATGATGTGTTTCGTATTTTTCTTTAATTCCTCTAAGGATAGAAATAGCACTTTCGGTATCTGGTTCATCAACAACAACTTTTTGGAATCTTCGTTCTAAGGCTTTATCTTTTTCGAAGTACTTTTGGTATTCATCCAATGTGGTTGCTCCGATAGCTCTTAATTCTCCGCGTGCTAAAGCTGGTTTTAAAATATTAGCAGCATCCATTGCTCCTTGTCCACCTCCGGCGCCAACTAAAGTATGTATTTCATCAATGAATAATACGATATTTCCATCACTTGAAGTTACTTCTTTTACGACTGCTTTTAATCGTTCTTCAAACTCTCCTTTAAATTTCGCTCCAGCAATTAAGGCACCCATATCTAATGAATAAATCTGTTTTTCCTTTAGGTTTTCTGGAATATCACCTGCAATAATGCGATGTGCTAGCCCTTCAGCAATAGCTGTTTTACCAGTACCAGGCTCTCCAACCAGCATGGGATTGTTTTTTGTTCTTCTGGATAAAATTTGCAAAATCCTACGAATTTCTTCATCTCTTCCAATTACCGGATCTAATTTGCCATTCTCTGCTAATTCATTAAGGTTTTTAGCATATTTACTTAAAGACTGATATGTTTCCTCAGCACTTTGCGAAGTTACACGTTCTCCTTTTCTGATTTCATTTATGGCTTCTTTTAAATGTTTTTCGGTAACACCTTGATCCTTTAAAATTTGACCAATTTTGCTTTTAGATTTAAAAATGGCAATTACTAAATGTTCAATGGATACATATTCATCTTCCATGGATTTAGCAATAATGTTGGCTTCATTTAAAGATTTTCCCGCCTCACGTGATAATTGGATATCTCCGCCACTTACTTTAGGAAAGCTTTCTAATGTACTATCTAATACTTGTTGTAATATATTGATATTTACATTCAATTTTTTCAAAAGAAAAGGGAGTACATTTTCATCTACATTAAATATGCCTTTAAAAATGTGTTCGTTCTCGATTTGTTGATGGCCATAACCTTGAGCAAGCTGTTGAGCTTGCTGGATAGCCTCTTGTGATTTTATAGTGAAATTATTAAAATTCATGAGTAATCTTTTTATTTTGATTCAGTAGGATCAAATAGTATTCCGATGAAAAAAAGATGTCAAAATGTCTTTAAAACTATTGTTTTTGCTGACTTTTTGACTTATTGTAAAGTTACTGATTCTGTTTCGACAAAAAAGCATAATTATCAATTAAATAGAAATCATTTAATTAAGTTTGTAGCTGTATTAAGAAAAGAAATGTATGGGATTATTTGGTAAAATATTTGGATCAGAGGACAAAGAACCTAAAGAAGAAAAGCAAGCACTACCTTGGCAAGAGTTGAAATCATTAGAGCAGTTAGATACGATTGCTAAAGCCTCTGTGACTAAAACACAAGCGATTTTTAAGCATTCTACTAGATGTGGAATTAGTAGAATGGTTATTAAAAATTTTGAAAGTAGTTTTGATCTTTCCGAAAATGAGGTTGATTTATATTATTTAGATTTATTAAATCACAGAGATATATCTTCAGAGATTTCGGCTAAGTTTCAGGTATTTCATGAATCTCCTCAATTCATAATAATTCGTAATGGAATAACAGTACACCATGCTTCGCATAGTGCTATTACACCACAAGTTTTACATCAATTTGTTTAAGAAATGCCGTTGTTCTTTTCGTTAAGAAAAGGACATGTAGTTTTTTGTAATATTCTGGATTCATACATTTTTATATACAGGTGTGTCGACATTTTCCTTGCTCTTCTTTTAGCAGTTTGGGCCTTTTCTCCGTAATACAATTCATCAATTGTTGCAAACCATAAATTTAACCAGATACCAAAATGTTTTTCTGTTATATTCCCATGAAAAGTTGCATCAACTTTTTGATGCACTCGGATAGGATTTCCTTTATATTTGGCTACAAATAATAGATTAGTTTCCCAGAAATCAGTTAATATATTAAGGTGTTCATCCCAATTACTTATTACTTGATTAAAGATTGGGCCTAATATATTTTCCTTTCTTATTTTATCATAGAACTGTGATACTAGGTTAAAAATATCTTCTCTGGTTTCAATATCTCTTTTTTCTATTTGTTTCATAATATTATCTTATTAAGAATAATACCCAAAGTTTAGTAGTACTAAAAGTGTATTGATTGTTAGACTAGCGATTAGTAAATTAAAAACGAGTTTTGGTTTCATTTGAGCAAGAATAGATGCATTAAATGTCATGCAAATAATAACACAGATGGTTAATTCAATTACTTGCATTGAGGATCGTTCTTGCATTAAGATATACATCGCAGCTACAGATCCTAAACAGCTAGATAAAATGATCATTAATGGTATATAGGCCATATACATTTCTCTGAAATCTTTTAATAATTTGGAATACATAACGTATTGTTTTAAAGTTATGTGTAAAGTTATTTCAGGAAAGGAGCTCCAATTTATGATCTCAATCATAAAGGGAAGAAGATTATCGATATATTTTTCGTTCTATGATTACCAATTCTTCTTTTTGTTCTAATTTTTTAACAGCTCTAATCACAGTTTCAACTCTTAGGCCAGTTAAATCTGCCAATTGTTGTCTAGTGAGCTCTATTTTGTAAAGAGAAGAGTTTGTAGAACCATCCTGATTATTTTTTTTGAAATGGTCTAAAATTCTTAGAATTCTGTGTTCCGGTTCTTGGGTTGAAATTTCGGACACCATCATAGCCTTATAATAAAGACGTAAAGCAAGTGTGCTCGTAAATTTATGATGAATAGATGGATTGTTTTCTAAAACTTTAAGAAATGTATCTTTCGGCAATAGCCATACTTTTGCATCTGAAATAGCTTCTGCATTCGCTGGGTAGCTGAAATCTGCAAATAATGGAGGTTCTCCAAAACTTTTCCCTGTATCAAAAATACCTTGTATGTATTCTTTACCATCATCATTATAATTATTCATTTTGATTTCTCCGGAGAATACTTGAAAATAATAACGCGCATTATCACCTTCTTTAAAAAGCTGTTCACCACGGATATATTCTTTTAAGGTGGCTCCAGCTTCTAGTAAGATGTCCTTTGATATCATTCGCTATAATTATTTTAGATCAATTAAAACGATACCTTGTGATAATACCTTTTAACTTATTCTTTAGGTCCTGTCCAGAGTCATAAACCATCTGTTCATTGGTAGGAAATTGAACTGCTTGTAATCCTAAATAACGAATTAAATCATCATCTAGAGCTCTCTTATCTCCATTATAATTGGCGTACACATGTTCAAAAACATAGGTGCTAGATAGTGGGAAAGCATCTAGTAGTTGTTTTGTTTTTAAATTTTTATATTGAACATTACCAGCTACTTGCGCTTCTTTAAACTGTATGAATTCGTAGTATTCACATCGTACAGTAACCATTTTGTCAACTTTGATTTTATTACCTTCTTCATCACGCACAAATTCATCATTTTCGTCTAAAAGATATTCCCATCCATCTTTTATCAATTTTTCTTTTTCTAATTGTCTTTCCCTAATTTGCTCAGGTGAAATGTTTATTTCTCTAAAAGAAACTTCCATTAAATAATCATATTGAATAGAATTTTGCGGTTCATTATGATACACTGTCCAAAGGTCATTTAATCCGTAGGTACTAAAATTTAATAAGTCATCTTCTAGTCTTCTAGGTATAATAACATTGGTGTTGTTTTTCATAGCTACTTTAACAAAATCAGTTCCTTTATAGTGCGCTTCTTCTATTAAATCATTTGTGTTTTTATAATTTGGGCTTATCTTATTTAGATATATTAAATCATTATAAACATTACGATAGTCTGATTTTCTTCTTGCTTTAGATAACAATGATTTCGCACTATCATATAAATAGGTAGATAATTTTTCTTTAGTATCTAAAATTCTTTGATCATAATTATCAAAAGTAAAATTAGCGTTACGTCCTTGTTCTACGTGATAAAGAGGTAATAATGGACGAATTCTTTCTTGTCTATTTTTTAATGTATTATAACAATTATAAATTTTTTCTAGATTAGCTGGATTTCCTTCTTTTTCAAGAAAAGTAATAGCATTTATATCACGATCAACAGCTCTTACGAATGCTTCTTCTAGTATAATAACGTAGTCTTGTCTTCCTTTTTTATTTTTATTTCCTCTCAGTTTTTTTATAGAAGTATTAATTGCCTGATCATAATTACCAGAGTCAAGGTTTTCAAAAGCACCTTTCTTAACTCCGCAAGAAAATGTAAAAACTGTAACTAAAAATAAAAGTAGAATTCTTTTCATAATGTAATACGTTTGGGGGACACCTATTCAATTTTGATGCCAAAAGGTAATAAAAAAACCTCAAAGTAAATTTTGAGGTCTTTTATCTAATGATAGTTTTTTCTATTTCTTGAATACAGGAAGCAGTTTTGTAGATACCTCGCCAAACCCAATTCGGACACCATCTTTTTCGCAATGTCCTCTCATAATAACGGTGTCATTATCTTCGATAAACTTACGGCTACCACCTTCTTTTAGTTGTACAGGTTTTTCTCCTCTCCAGCTTAACTCGAGCATAGAACCATAAGAATCTGAAGTAGGACCTGATATTGTACCACTACCCATCATATCTCCGGAGTTAACAGGACATCCGTTTATCGTGTGATGTGCTAATTGCTGAGACATATTCCAATACATATGTTTAAAATTACTTTTAGAAACAATTGTTTCTTTAGCTTTTTCTGGCTGTATCGCAACTTCTAGATTAATGTCAAAACTTTTATCTCCTTTATATTGTAAATAAGGAAGTTGTTCTTTAAGAGGTTTTGGTCCTGCAACACGATATGGTTCTAAAGCATCTAAGGTTACGATCCAAGGTGATATAGACGAAGCAAAGTTTTTAGCTAAGAAAGGACCTAAAGGAACATATTCCCATTTTTGAATATCTCTAGCACTCCAGTCATTAAATAAAACTAAACCAAAAATATAATCTTCAGCTTCTTCAATCGGAATGGGTTCTCCAAGATGATTAGCATCTGTAGTAATAAACGCCATTTCTAATTCGAAATCAACTAATCTGGATGGCCCAAAAATTGGTTTTTCTGTTCCGTTGATTAATTTTTGACCTTGTGGTCGGTGTACCGGAATTCCTGAAGGAATAATAGAACTACTACGACCGTGATATCCAACAGGTATATGTAACCAATTAGGAAGTAAAGCATTATCAGGGTCTCTAAACATTGTGCCTACATTAGTAGCGTGTTCAATACTACTATAGAAATCTGTATAGTCACCTACAGTGACCGGCAGTTGCATTTCTATTTCATCTAAAGTAAAAAGTACAATTTTACAATGTTCTTTATTTGTTTTTAATGCATCATTTTCAGCATCAAAAATTTCAGCTATTCTATTACGAACTAATCTCCAAGTTTTTTTTCCATCGGAGATGAAATCGTTTAGAGAATCCTGTAAAAATATGTCATCGGTCAATGGAATTTCATCAAAATAACCAAGTTGATGAAGAGCGCCAAGATCAATAGCAGTGTCTCCGATTCTGGTTCCTATAGTTATTACATCATCTCTGGTAAGAAAGACTCCAAAAGGTATGTTTTGAATAGGAAAATCCGTATTCGTTGGAGTTTTTATCCAGGTTTTTCTATTTGGGTTATTTGCAGTTATGGGCATTGTCGTTTTTTTAATAAGTTGTTGGTACTTCTTATGATCAAATATATAATTTTAGAATGTTTTAGATATGTTATTTATGTGAAAGTTAATTAAAAAATGTGATATTTCTAATTGTGAAGAAAATGTTCATATTTATTAATATTCCATTAACTTATTTTAAGGAATGTTCCTATTTTTGGGCATCTATTTTATAAAAGAATAAACATGCAACGCGACGAACAAATTTTTGATTTAATACAGGACGAAAAAGAGCGTCAGATTAATGGATTAGAATTGATTGCTTCAGAGAATTTTGTAAGTGAACAAGTTATGGAGGCTGCCGGTTCGGTATTAACAAACAAATACGCAGAAGGGTACCCTGGAAAACGATATTATGGAGGATGTTCCGTAGTAGATGTAGTAGAACAAATTGCAATCGATCGTGCGAAGGAATTGTTCGGAGCCGAATATGCAAATGTACAACCACATTCTGGATCACAGGCAAATACAGCAGTGTATCACGCTTGTTTAAAACCTGGAGATAAAATACTAGGATTTGATCTTTCTCATGGAGGACATCTTACTCATGGATCTCCTGTAAACTTTTCTGGTAAATTATACAATCCTGTTTTTTACGGAGTAGAGAAGGAGACAGGAAGATTAAACTATGATAAAATTCAGGAAATTGCTACTGCAGAGCAACCTCAGTTAATTATCGCGGGAGCTTCTGCATACTCTAGAGAGATTGATTATAAAAGATTTAGAGAGATTGCAGATAGTGTAGGTGCAATTCTATTAGCAGATATAGCACATCCAGCGGGTATGATTGCAAAAGGAGTAATTGCAGATCCTATACCTCACTGTCATGTTGTGACAACTACTACACATAAAACATTAAGAGGACCAAGAGGAGGATTGATATTAATGGGTAAAGATTTTGAAAACCCATTTGGATTGACCTTAAAAAGTGGTAAGAAGAGAATGATGTCTTCTTTATTAAATAGTGCAGTATTCCCAGGAAATCAAGGAGGTCCTTTAGAGCATATTATTGCTGCTAAGGCAATTGCTTTTGGAGAAGCATTGACGGATGAGTTTTTACATTATATTATCCAGGTAAAGAAAAATGCTGCTACAATGGCAGAAGCATTTGTTAAGAAAGGATATCAAGTAATTTCTGATGGTACTGATAATCACATGATGTTGATTGATCTTAGAAATAAGAATGTAACAGGAAAACAAGCAGAAGAAGCATTAGGAGTTGCAGAGATTACTGTGAACAAGAATATGGTTCCATTTGATGATAAATCACCATTTGTAACTTCTGGTATCCGTATTGGTGTTGCTGCTGTTACTACACGTGGATTAAAGGAAGATGATATGCTGGCAATCGTAGAATTGATTGATAGAGTTATAAATAATGTAGAGAACGAAGAAGAATTGCACAATATAGCAAATGATGTAAATGCAATGATGGCTGATAAACCATTATTTGTGGTATAATATAATTCTTAAAAAGATGTATTTTTAAAATGCGTGGCTAGATGTCACGCATTTTTTTGTAAGAGTGATTTTAAGTTTCTTCTTCCTGCAGGAACAGACATATACTATAGGAAGTGAAAGTATTCTTAAATTTTAAGGTGTCCAAGAGATCCTTAATACTTATTTTGTAATTTCAGATCCGCTTCTTTTCAGCAGCATATTTTATTCAACTAATAAAACCAAAATAACTCACACAAATGAATCTTTTTTTCAAATTCATTATGCTTTTTGTAGTAACATTTAGCATAACTTTTAATGTACATTCTCAAGAAAAACTTAAGGAGAAATCCAAAAATCCATTTAGTGGATTAGCATTTAGAAATATTGGTCCAGCAATGACCTCAGGAAGAATAGCAGATATAGCTATTCATCCAGAAAATGAAAACATATGGTACGTAGCTGTAGGATCAGGTGGTGTATGGAAAACTTCAAACTCTGGAACAACTTGGACTCCTTTATTTGATAAACAAAAGGTATACTCTATAGGATGTGTCACTATTGATGCTAATAATCCTAATACGATCTGGGTTGGTACCGGAGAAAACGTTGGTGGACGTCATGTTGGTTTTGGTGATGGTATTTATGTAAGTCATAATGACGGTAAAACATGGAAAAATATGGGTTTAGAAAACTCTGAACATATTTCTAAGATCATTATTCATCCTGAAAATTCTGATATTATATGGGTTGCTTCCCAAGGTCCACTTTGGAGTAAGGGTGGTGATCGAGGTGTTTTTAAAACAAGTGATGGTGGAAAAACTTGGAAACGTACACTTGGAGATCAAGAATGGGTTGGTGCTACCGATATGCTTATAGATCAAAATAATCCAGATGTTTTGTATGCAGCAACTTGGCAAAGACATAGAACAGTCGCTGGTTATTTAGGAGGTGGTCCTGGATCGGGGCTTCATAAAAGTACCGATGGAGGAGAAACTTGGCAACCACTCAAGAATGGAATTCCTAAATCAAATCTTGGTAAAATAGGATTAGCAATGTCTCCATTTAATGCTGAAGTTATTTATGCAGCTATCGAATTAGATAGAAGAAAAGGAGGTGTATATATGTCTGCTAATGGAGGTACAACTTGGCGTAAACAATCAGATGCTGTTTCTGGAGGTACTGGACCTCATTATTATCAAGAATTAATTGCATCTCCTCATCAGGAAGGAACACTTTTTATGATGAATAATAGTGCTTTGATTTCAACAGATCACGGGAAAACATTCACGAATATGCCTAGATCTAATCAGCATAGTGATAGTCATGCTTTGGTTTTTAAAAAATCTGACCCTAATTATTTATTAATCGGAACTGATGGTGGTTTATATGAAAGTTTTGATCATACCAAAAGTTGGAAATATGTTAGAAATTTACCAATTACGCAATATTTTAAAATAGCGGTAGATGATGCTCTACCTTTCTATAATGTTTATGGAGGTACTCAGGACAATGGATCTCATGGAGGACCATCTAGAACTATTATTTCTAATGGTATCGCAAGTGCAGATTGGTGGAAAACATTAGGGGCAGATGGGGCGCAGACTGCTACGGAACCTGGAAATCCAGATATAACGTATGGAGAATTCCAACAGGGTGCTCTGTGGCGAATAGATAGTAAAACAAGAGAGACTGTCTTTATTCAACCTCAAGCGAGAGAAGGTGATCCATTTGAACGTTTTAATTGGGATGCTCCTATCGTAGTAAGTACACATAATCCCAAAAGACTTTATTTTGCTTCTCAACGTGTCTGGAAATCAGAAAATAGAGGAGATGGTTGGGAACCTATATCCAAAGATTTAACGCTGAATCAAGAACGTGTTACTTTTCCGTATTATGATAAACCACAGAGTTGGGATAATGCCTGGGATGTTTATGCAATGTCTAATTATAATACAATTACCTCATTAGCAGAATCTCCAAAACAAGAAGGATTGTTGTATGCAGGTACAGATGATGGTTTAATTCAGGTAACAGAAGATGGAGGTGCTTCTTGGAGAAAAATTACACTAAATACAATTAAAGGATTACCTACGACTCCTTTTGTTAATGATGTACGGGCAGACCTTTTTGATGCTAATGTAGTTTATGCTGCGTTGGATAATCATAAATATGGTGACTATAAACCTTATATTATAAAAAGTAGTGATAAAGGAAAAACTTGGACATTAATTAATGGGAACTTGCCAAATAAATTACTGATTTGGCGATTAGTTCAGGATCATGTTAAGAAAGATTTATTGTTTGCTGCGACTGAGTTCGGAGTTTACTTTACTTCTAATGGCGGTGTTAATTGGACTAAATTAGAAGGAGGGATGCCAACAATTCCAATTAGAGATATCACAATCCAAAGACGCGAAAACGATTTGGTAGCAGGTTCATTTGGTAGAGGAATATTTATTTTGGATGACATTACGCCATTACGTAATTTTAATAAAAGTATGAATACTACAGAAGCTACTTTATTCCCTGTTAAGAAAGTAGATTGGTATCGACAAGCAAGTAGAGTTGGCAGTCAAGGAGATGCAGAATGGATTGCTAAAAATCCACCCTTTGGGGCTAATTTTACGTATTATATGCCAGCTAAAATCAAGTCTAAAAAAGAGATAAGAAAACAAAAAGAAAAAAAAGGAAATGCTAAATTTCCTGGATGGAAAGCTCTTGAAGATGAAGAAAGACAGGATGGTCCTTTATTGCAATTGGTTATCAAAGATGAAAATGGAAAGATAGTAAATACTGTAAAAGGCACGAACAAAAAAGGTTTTAATCGTGTTAACTGGAATTTAACCTATCCTCGTAAAAATGGAGAACGTTTGAGAGCACCACGAAATACTCGTGGTGGATTTCGTAGAGGAGGAATTATGGTTACACCAGGAAATTATACGGTGACATTATTAAAGCGAATTGATGGTGTCACTACCGTATTACAAGGTCCGGAATCATTTAATGTAACTCCTTTGTTTGAAGGGGCATTACCTAGACAACCATATGAAGAAATGGATAAGTTTAGAGAAGCTACCTTTGCATTCCAACAGGATTTAACCGCAACCAATATCTCATTATCAAGGAGCCAACAAACAGTTGCTGCTATGTTAAGAGCTTTCAACAAAGCAACTACTTCATCTGATGATTTGTATAAGAGATTAAATGAAACTAAAATAGCTTTACTAGACATTGATAAAGAACTTAACGGTGATAAAATAAAGGATCAAATTGGAGAACGATCTAATCCTACGGCTAGTAATGGAGGTTCGTTAGGAAGATTTTTAGGTAATACATATGGTCCAACAGAAGAACATAAGACTTTCTTGAAAACAGTGCAGAGTCAGTTAAAGAAAGTGAAAGCTAAATTACAACCCATTATAGATTCTACGTTACCAGCGCTTGAGAATGAGTTAAAAATTGCTGGTGCACCTTGGATAGAAGGCCAAGGATTAATTAAGAATTAAGTAATAGTTGCTTACATTTCAAAAACTTGGACTTATTTCCATTTTGTTGATGTAATTAAATTTTTAAATAAGAATATCCCCCTTTATTTTTTCAATTTAGGGGGTTTTTGATAGAAGAATTACCCATTAATAAGAAACTAATTATACAATGACCAATGGATAAGGTTAGATATATAGGTTAAATATCCGTAATATTACATTTGTAATACTATTGTTAAAATTATGATGACTAAGGAATATTTTGAAGAATATGCTGAAAATTTAGGTCAATCCCTTCGTTCAGTTGATTCTATAATGAAATTTACCAAAAACACTGCCTTAATTGGACAGTACACTGAAAAAGTTGTTATGGAATTCATTGAAAAATCAATATTACCCTTAAAATTATGTACAGGTGGAATTATTTCTCCTGAATCTTTTCAAAAGGATAAATTACCTCAATTAGACATTATTATATATTCTTCAAATCCATTACCTCCAATATTTAAAATATACGATTTTGCCCTAGTACCTAAAAATAGTGTTTTTAGTATTATTGAAATAAAAAAAACGGATTATGATAAAGGATTAGACGATCTTAAAAAAAAACTTACCAAGCTCAATAAAATAAAACCAAGCCACTGTGGAAAACCCTTAGGTATTATATGTGTTGTAGAAAAGAATAAACCTAGTGGAGAGAATAAATTAACAGAATTAATTAAAAATGAAAACTGTATATATTTAATTGAAAAAAAAGGTGATGAATTGATAATTAATCTTAAAGGAATATTTGAGCTTATAAATTATATAATTGATTGTAGAGTATTGCATTCAAATAATATTAACAACAGTAAAATTTCTGTTGATCATTTATAAAAGTTACTTAACGATAATTAAACTTAATGTAGTTTTTAGAATTTCTCTAAGTTTTATTTTTTTTACTTTGTCTATTTAAACTTATTTGATTGGTTCTAACCTAACGAACTTAAAAATATAAGATAAGCTTAACCAAACACGATAGTTATATAAATATTTAACATAAATTAATTATAAACACTAACTAGATTATCTAATAATGATTATTGTACCATTTCAGTTTAAAGAAGCGAACAGATATTTACTACACATTGTATTTGTCGGTTTGGGTATTGGGACAGCTAATTATATCATGAATGGTAATTTAAATTGGATTCAATGGAGTATTCAGGCTTTAGCGACAAGTTTTATAGTAGGATATACATTAGTAGTTATCATATTGAATAAATCGTGGCTTAAACATTATTTTAAATCAAAAAGTAAATTATATATATTTATACTTATCACTTTTTTTCTAATTGGTGTTTTAGCTACAGAGATAGAACATATTATCAGATCATTAGTTTTTCAAAGTCAACAATTTCTACTCTTTTCTTCAGGTAAAATGTATTTGTATAATGGAATTATCTCTTTGGTTTTAGGTGTTAGTTTTTTTAAAAATAATTTAGTAAAAAATAAAAGTTCCAATTTTGTTGAAAATCAAGTGCCTTTAGATACTTTGAAAAGCAAGGAAACTGAACTTTTAGATTCTGAAAACTGTATTACTAGTATTCCTGTAAAACAAGGAGATAATATTCTTTTATTTCCAATCGAGGATGTGGTTTATTTTGAAGCCTCTGATAATTACTCTTTTGTGTATATCTCAACAGGAGAAAAAAGGCTTTGTGATTATTCGTTACTTTTTCTTGAAAACAGATTAAGTAAAAATTTTTCTAGAGTGCATAGAAAATATATTGTTAATGAAAGTCATATTAGAAAAATAAAACCTCATTTAAATGGTCGGTATATGATCATATTTGAGAGTAAGTTAGCTTCCATTATAAGTAGCAAAGGATATTCGACAACAATTCGAAAGTTAATTAAAATTGAATAACAAGATTAAAAGAAAAAAAATCTCTTTGGTGAGATATTATTAATTTTATTAAAATCGTTCACCCAACTTTATCTATCACTCACCAATAATTTCGACCATTCACCATATTTAACTTTTACAACTGTTTATATTTTAGTTGTTTAGACTCAGTTTAACATTGAAGACGAATTAGTCTAATTAAATAAGTTTAAGATATGGATATATTACACAGGTCAAACATTCTGCTTCATGTCGTAGCAGGCTCAATAGCGTTGTTACTGGGGATTATCGCTTTAGTAACGATCAAAGGAGGTAAGAGGCACAATACAAGTGGGAAGTATTTTTTAGGATTTATTTCTATAGTTATTTTTACTGGTTTGATTGGAGTCTTCGTTTTTGGGAGAAACACATTCTTACTTGTTGTAACGATATTAAGCGGCTATGTTTCTTTTTCTGGATATAGAATATTGCTATTAAAGTCAAATACTCCTAAAATAATTGATGTTATAGTTGCCATAGTTAGTGTTTTGGTTTTGGCTTATTTTCTATATTATTTTAAGTCAATTGGAATGATTTGGTCTCCAATCATAATTTATAGTACAGTAGGAGCATTATTATTTATCGTTACTTATGATTTCTTACGATATCTAATTCCTAAGAAAAAATATAAGAAACATCGAATTTGGGTATATGAACATATTTATAAAATGACGAGCGCTTTTGCAGGGATTTTATCAGCGTTTATCGGAACAGTATTCGAAAAATATCAACCACATAGTCAGTATATTCCATCTGCTCTGGGAATGTTGATAATAATTGGATTTATGGCGTATGTTTATAAATACGGGTTAAGAAGACTACCTAAACAATGAAATTATAATGAAATAGTAAACTGAAATAGATGTTAATAGCCTAAATAACTTCATTTAACTCTATGTTGTAATTTCCTGTTAGAAAAACACGTATAAACACTCATAGCTTCTCATATACCTGTTTATTACCTTGGATATCACTAAAAAAATATAACTACTGATTACCATAATTTGTGAAATATAAAACTGACTTTATGAATTATCAAAATCTATATATGATATTGATATTACTATTTTCTTCGAGGATCATTGCTCAGAATACTCTTCCATCTAAAACCACAGCATATGTAAATTTTAATGTTGGTGCTTCGGAAATTATACCACAAGAAAAATATAAACAACAAGGAGTAACCTTATTAGGATGTAATACTATTATTTCAAATGAAGATATTGAATACTGGAGTGATGCTCCAAGCGGTTTAGAGTGGAACAAGAAGGATCAGGTATTTAAGAACTTACCTTATGGGTATCAAATAGATAAAAAAACAAATGCACCCTATTATGTTTCTAAATATTACATCGCTTCACCACCAGTTTTTCATAGAGATGAAAATGGAAAACCTACAAAAAACACAGAATACGACATTGGTATTGTGACACCAGATCAATTTGTTTTTGAAGGAGAGAAACCGGTACAGCAGGTATATCTAGATTATAATATTCTAAAACTTGTGAAAATAGTATATATTCCTGTTGTTTTTGATGCTTCTTTTGATTTGTGGAATGTTGATGTTGTACCTTTTACGGTAACGTGTAAGGATTTTCCTTGGCTAGATAAAAAACTTTATGAAGATGCTAGGAATGCTTCTGGGATTGGCTCTTTGAACAGGCAAATATCTGAATTAACAAATTTGTTTTTGCCTTATTATGAAGATAATTTTATTACTAATCAAGAGAAACATTTTTTAGATTTTGAAGTGACAATTTTGAATGATATTCTTTTTCATCACGAAATATATTTTAAGGTTGATGGAGAAAAAAGGTATTCTATTAATTTAAAAGAATTTTATAACAAACACAAAAAGGATAAAAAAATGTATATCACCTTATACTGCGATTATCGCGACGAATTGCCATGCGGGTGTAAAGAACCTAACTTAAGTAAACTAGTAAAAAAGACCGAATAGATATATAATTAGGGTAAATCTAGTTGATAGACGGAAAATATTTTTTCTAGTTAAACGGAACCTTGCAAAACGCTATATATTTTTACGAATGTCCCCAGTTTTCTGGATCATCATTATCATTAGGAGATAAACCAATGATATCTCCTGTTGTATTTACTCCAAGCCCAACTACGGTTCTATTTACATAATTGAAATAACTTACTACTTGATTAATTTCTAATATTTCTCCATCTGTTAGTTTATGATTCCTAAGATTTTCGATATCAGATTGGGTTATAGTGCTGTGCGATAATGTCAATTTGTAAGCATATCGTATTCCTTCTAAATACTGATCACTAAATACAAGATCCATTTGGTTCTTTTTAATAGAATCAATCACCATATCGTATTTAGCGTTATCCTTTAACAAACGTTTTAAACCTGCAGCATGATGCTCTACGCAGTACTCGCATTGATTTAAATTACTTACATATACGCCTAGTGTTTCTAAATACCACTTTGGCAAGGTATTATTGGCATTGTGCAATACATTTTTGTATAATCCCATATGTCCAACTAGTGTATGAGGTCTTAGACTATGTATTGATAGTACATTATCAATATTATTATTAGGTCCTTTGACCCGATCATATATTCGTTTTAACTGACCAGTAGCATTTTCGAATGAGATTTCTTTAATCCAACTCATATTAATTGTTTACTTCTTTAAAAAAAGAACTTTGTTTACTAAAAATGGATACGATAATAATGATAAATGATCCTATCATTATAGAAACATCTGCCATATTAAATATTTCAGTTTTTATAATACCCAAATCCATAATCATAAAATCGGTAACTGATCCATATACAATGCGATCGTACAGATTACCAATACCACCACCAATAATGAAGGTGAAGCCTAATATAGTCTCTTTAGAATAGGTAGTCTTGATTAGTATTAATCGCAATAAAAAAACTAAAACAAGTATTGGTAATAGTTGTAATAGAATGACTTTTAAAAAAGGAGCTAAGTCGGATCCAAGACTATAAGCTGCACCACTGTTTTCTACTTTAGTTAAAATAAAATTATCTTTAAACACTTTAATTTTTTGATCAGAAGCAATGGTTTGTCTTACCACGGTTTTAGAAATTTGATCACAACCGATGTTAAGCATTACTAATGATAGTATAAGTAGGATTCTTATTTTTCGAGTAATATTTTTCATACTATAAATAACGATATAAATTATTACATGTATCAACAAGAAAATATCAATCCTTGATTTTCCAGTATTTTTGATAATCTGAAAGAGAAAAAGCAGCATCGTAGGATTGCTTGTTTATAGTACCTTTTTCATCAGAGTCATAATCGATTAGTATCTTCCAAGTATTATTTTCTAGTCGTAGTAATACATGAAACTTTCCATAGAAAAATTTCTTTTCGTTTTTGTCATTGGTATATGATGCTCTATATATTCCACGATCAGAAACTAAAGTATCTGAAGTTATCCTTTCTAACAGTCTAAAATTTATAATTGAAACAGTTGTTTTTGGATTCTTCCATCTTTTTTTATAACCATTTAGGTAATCTTGCACTTTTTTAATTTCTCCTCCACTTCCAGATATTCTGATCATTTCTTTACTATGAATAGAAGCAAATAAAGAATAATCTAAATTTTTAAAGGCTTCAGAAAAATTACCATACATATCTTGATTAATCTTTTGATGGAATATTTCTTCTTGTCCATAGGAATAAAATGTTAGGAATAGAAATGTAAGACAAGTTATTAGGTGTTTCGTTTTTGGCATAACTTTATTTTTTAATCAATTAAAGCATATTTAAGGAATAGTATGAAGCTTTCTTTTATAATATTACTAAAATTATCTACTGGACGATTCGCTAACATTACATAAGTAATTTCTTTTTCTGGAAATGAAATATAGAATGCCCTAAAGCCTCCTTGAGATCCAGTATGTGAAACAATAGGAGTGGTAATTTCTTTATCGATATTAGATCTAAGAATTCCATTTAATCCTAAAAACCAACTATAACCGACATTAGGAGTTGTGGTATCATTCCAATTTGGAGGATTAAAAACGGTTCTAGATTGTTTCACTGTTTCTGCTGATAAAAAAACTTGATTCTGTAGTGCTTTTTCATAATTAACTAATTCATTAATATTACTCCATATTCCACCATTACCAGATGCAGCAAAAGTAGGTACTTCACCATAATCAGATTCTTGGTAAACCCCTTTTTGGTCTTTGTTATAAGCATGAGCAACTCCTGTTTTTGGATGATCTCCATCCGTAATCTTACTGGTATTCATTCCTGAAGGAATAAAGATATTATCAATTATAAATTGTTGCCATTTTTGTTTTGCTACCTTTTCTATGATTAATGCTAATCCGTTATATGATGGGTTGGAATACTTGAATTTTTCGCCTGGTTCAAATAATAGGTTATCTGCCTGCTTTATAGGTTCAAAATTAGCTGTGTCTTTAGCGGTAATGAAATATTCTGGATTTTCTCTAACGTTTCTTAGGTCCGGTAATCCTGAAGTATGTGATAGTAAATGTTTTATTGTTACTTTTTTTGCAATTTCAGGGTTTACGAAATCAGGAAAATATTTATGAATAGGGTCATCAATAGATAATCCTCCTCTTTCTTGAAGTATCAAAATTCCATTAGCTACAAATGTTTTAGAAATAGAACCTGTATTAAATACTGTATTAGGAGTAATTTTTTCCTTTGTTTTTATATCGGAAATACCATATGCTTTCTCAAATATTTTTCGTTTTCCTTTTATTAAAAGTACAGCGGCACCTGGTTCGTTAGTAGGAAACTCCTTAGAGAAAAGAATATCTAATTCCTTACTAATACTATTATCATCTAATAATTCTTCTTGTCCATAGGATTGAAAAACAATTGTTAGAAAAGTAATAACTAAAAATAAGGAGTAGTTTTTAGAAGACATAATAGAATAATTTATGAAGTTACAGAAAACAAAACACAAGATACTAAATCAGGATAGTTAACTAATTTGGGATGATCAAATGTTTTAATTTGTTGCATTCCAATTTTCTTCATTACAGCAATGGAGTTTATATTTGTCTCAGAAGCTACCGAATAAATTGTATTCAACCCTAGATGCTTAAAACCGTATTGTAAACAAGCTACTGCACCTTCTGTAGCATATCCTTTTCTCCAAACTGATTTTTTAAGCCTCCAACCAATATCAACAAAAGTTCCTAGTTCTTTTATGTAAATTTGTTCGCTAAGACCGATAAAACCAATTAATTCTTTAGTTTCTAATAAGTCTACTGCGAAATAACAAAAACCGATTTTACTATACATATGTTGCATACGTAAAATAAATTCTTTTGTTTGTTCTCGTGTAGGTTTAAACGGGAAGAATTCCATGACATCGTCATCGTTATTGATTTCACTAAAAAAAACATCTACATCACTAACATCCCAGTTTCGGAAACCAAGTCTCTCTGATTGAAATAAATATGAATTCATGGGCACTAAAAATAAAGAATGAGAAGGTACATATAATTTAGATAATTGAGAATAAAAGATATTATATTTGATAATTAACGGTTATGGAAAAGAAATATTTAATAAGAACATATTAATGAGAAAATTACAATTTGTTACTTGCTTCTTTCTATTTCGAATTATATGTTTCGCGCAAGTTGATAAAAAAACATCTATTGCAGAAGTTATTAGTGCAGGAGGTCAACTAACCTCTTTATATCTCGATTGCAATGAGTTGGAGGATTTTTCTACGAAAATAAAGAAATTAGAACATATACAATCCTTATATCTGACTGACTGTAATCTAGCGCAAACCCCAAAGCAGATTGTACGATTGAATACGTTAAAACTCTTAAACCTAAAAGGTAATAAGCTTTCTACGATACCCATAGAATTTAGGCAATTACATCAGTTGTCAGTATTAAATTTAAGAGCAAATAAATTAGAACAATTACCTGAATTCTTGATTCAGTTATCGAATCTTAGAGAAATTGATTTGGCTAATAATCCGGATTTAGACATAGCGCAAGCTACTGAAGTTTTAATAGGGCTAGAAAATCTTGACTTTCTATATTTAAGCGAAAATAAGTTAAAGAATATCCCAGACAATTTTATAAATTTAAATAAACTTACAGAATTACATCTTAAAAAAAATCCAGATCTAGATTTAGAGCAAGTATTCAGTGTTTTAAGTGGTATTAATTCGCTTAAAGTTTTGGCATTATCTGAAAATGATCTTACTGTAATTCCTAAAAAATTAAATTCGTTAAGCAGTCTTGAAGGTTTGATGTTAGACAATAATCCTAATCTTTCTATTTCAAAATTAGTTACTGTTTTAAAAGACTGTCCAAATGTTAAAGTGGTATTACTTAGAGATAACAATTTGAAGTTTTTGCCAAAAGATTTAAAGGGATTTTCTTCGCTTAAGGTTTTAGAATTAAGTAAAAATAACTTTTCCCAAACGGAAAAAGAACGTATCAAAAATGAATTATCAGATACTAAAGTTATTTTTTGAAGAATATCTATTATCTCCAAAAACACTTAATGTTATTCTTTTTCTTGATGCTTGTTTTTTAATATTGTTTAATTCTCATCCATTTCAAAGATAACACTTTCATAGGCTCCAATATCCGGAGCGGTAGCACTACGCATAGTTCCTAAGATATCTGTACCCATAGTAGGAGTAGAAGCTTGCCCATTAGCAGCAGAGTCTTCTCCAATATTTAATAGATTATCAAATGGATCTTTAAAGTCAGGATTTTCACTAAAAATAGTATTTTCATATAAACTATTGTTTGTGAAATCATACAACGGGTTATCTAAGAATTGTCCTGTAGGATCTTCAAAACGAATAAGAGAATTGGTAAAGTTGTAATTAAAAATTGTTCCTTCAGCTCTAGTGATACCTAATTCAATATTTTCATTACCATAAATAATACAATTAGTAAAGTTTGCTTCTAAAAGGTTTTCTGTACGAATATCCGTTATAGTTCCATTTTCATCTGTGACCACAAATATATTATCAAATGCTACTGCTGGAGTATCCCTAAAACTAGTATTCCAATAGTTGGCAAATGTACAGTGATTAAAATTATAAGTACCACCAAAAGATGCGTATAATGAATTTATTCCTGAGTTGTTGATGACTAAGTTCTCTCCCGAAATATTAGCAGTTCGTGCTAATATTCCATATGCGGAATTATTGTAAATCTGAGAATTAGTGATAGTAAGTGTAGGATCTGCTCCTCCATCATTAGAGTCCATAATAATACCTGCAGAGCCATTCTTTATAGTTGCATGATTAATAAGGTGTCCAGTACTTCCAGCAGTGAGCCAGATAAATGCCCATTGACCAGGAATATCACTAAAACCAGGCTCTAATCGATCACTTTCGAAAATTACTTCGTTTTCTAATAAATCAGGATCACTACTCACATCTCCATTTACCAATAACGTAGAGTTATTGGCTGCTATTATTCCAGATTGATCATGAAAATGTATTCTTGCTCCTGCATCAATAGTTAAGGTTCGATCTGGAGGTATAGCTGCGAAACCATAAATCACATAAGGCTTTTCGTTAGTAAAATTTAATTGATCATCTTCTAGGAAAAAGCCTTCTATCCTTATTTCTTCCATATTATCATCTTCTCCTAAAAGCAATGTCTCTACAATACCGTTTTCATCTCTAGATGGAAATAGAAATACAGCGTCTTTAACTAAAGTAACTAGATCTACGTCTTGCTGACTTCCATTAGGGTCAAAAAGAATACGATCTGTATATATAAACTCTAAATCCCCTGTCTGTTGTGCTATATCTGTTGTGGTTTCTACAAAAACAAAAATACTGTCTTTAGCTAAAACCTGAATGTCTTCAAAAGACTTACCAGGAATTCCATCTACATTTAATCTATAATTGGAAGTTTCTCCACGTTCTAAAGCAATACTAGGAATCGTAAAATCATCATTAGTTCTATTATATACTTTAAAACTATATGTACTAGATCCAATATTAGTAAAAATAGTATCTAGAAATAGAGTATCTGTAGAGAATTGTAGATTTCCAGTACTTGGTCCAGATTCAAAATCTTTACGACAAGAACTCCACAAAACTATTATAGCAAGAAGAAAAAGAGATGATAAGTAGCGCATTATTTAATAGCTGTTTTTTATTAAAATTTGATTGACAAACCTACTCAGAGAAATTACTAATTTCTAATAAGTTTATCAATGGACTAAATGTATAACTTTTTAATCACTACTAATATTGCTTTTTTAATAAAAATTTGACAAGATCTTCGCTTCTGTAAGAAGCAAAACATTTGTACATTTGTTATTCGAATTTAATATGCCAACGTAAAAATCTCTTATGAGTACATATGATGTAGCCGTAATTGGCTCTGGACCTGGTGGGTATGTTGCAGCTATCCGTTGCGCACAACTGGGAATGAAAACTGCAATAATCGAAAAATATTCAACACTTGGTGGGACTTGCCTTAATGTAGGGTGTATTCCTAGTAAAGCATTACTAGATTCTTCTCATCATTATGAGCATGCGGTAAAGCACTTTGCTGATCATGGAATTGAAATTCCGGGTGATGTAAAGATCAATCTTGAAAAAATGATTGCTCGTAAGCAAGCTGTAGTTGATCAAACCACAGGTGGAGTTGATTTCTTAATGAAAAAAAATAAGATTGATAGGTATGAAGGTGTTGGATCTTTTAAGGACGCTACACACGTAAATATTACGAAATCTGATAATTCTGTAGAAACAATTGAAGCTAAGAATATAATCATAGCTACTGGTTCTAAACCATCTTCTTTACCTTTTATCAAGTTAGATAAGAAACGAGTGATCACTTCTACAGAGGCTTTAAAGCTTAAAGAAGTACCTAAACATATGGTTATTATCGGTGGAGGTGTAATCGGATTGGAGCTAGGACAAGTATATCGTCGTTTAGGAGCTGAGGTTTCTGTTGTAGAATATATGGATAGAATTATCCCTGGAATGGATAAAGCATTATCCAGAGAACTACAAAAGGTAATGAAAAAACAAGGAGTGAAGTTTTATACATCGCATAAGGTTACTGGAGTAAAGGCTACAGCAAAACAAGTAACGATTACTGCTGATGATAAAAAAGGAAATCCTGTAGAGTTTAAAGGTGATTATTGTTTGGTATCTGTTGGTAGAAAACCATATACCGATGGATTAAATACTGAAGCTGCAGGAGTAAAGTTAACGGATAGAGGACAGGTAGAAGTAAATGATCATTTACAGACTTCTGTAAGTAATATCTATGCCATTGGTGATGTAATAAAAGGAGCAATGTTAGCTCATAAGGCAGAAGAAGAAGGAGTTTTTGTTGCAGAAATATTAGCTGGACAAAAACCACATATTGATTATAACCTGATTCCAGGAGTAGTATATACTTGGCCAGAGGTTGCTGCAGTTGGTAAAACTGAAGAAGAACTTAAAGAAGCTGGAATTAAGTATAAATCTGGACAATTTCCGTTTAGAGCATTAGGTAGATCAAGAGCAAGCGCCGATTTAGATGGGTTTGTGAAAATTCTTGCAGACGAGAATACAGATGAGGTATTAGGAGTTCATATGGTTGGTGCACGTTGTGCTGATCTAATTGCCGAAGCTGTTACTGCTATGGAGTTTAGAGCATCTGCAGAAGATATTAGTAGAATGTCTCATGCACATCCTACCTTTACAGAAGCTATTAAAGAAGCAGCATTAGCTGCAACAGATAATAGACCATTACACGTTTAAAAAGAACTTTTTTAAATCTTATATATCATCCCACTTTTAATTAGAAGTGGGATTTTTTTATATGTTCTCTAATCTATTTAGAACTTCAGTTTTATAATTTCTACTAATAGGAATTGATTTGTTATTAAGAACTAATTCTTCATTAGAGAAAGAATCTATTTTTTTAATGGAAATAATAAATGATCTGTGGGTTCGCATGAATTGTTTTACGGGCAGTTTAGCCTCTATGTTACTAATAGTTTCTCTGGTAACAATAGTTGCATTATCGCAATGAATTTTTAGATAATCATTATAACTTTCTATATAAATAATCTCTGAGAAATCTATTTTTTTCATTCTTCGGTCCGATCTTACAAAAATGAAATCGTTTACTACTGTTTCTGGAGTTTTTGTTAAAGATACTTTATGATGAGTTTCAAAATAATTATTTACTGCATTTAATAATCGTTCGAAAGAAATTGGTTTTAGTAAATAATCTACTGCATGTAGATCAAAACCTTCTATAGCATATTCTCTATAAGCAGTGGTAAAAATAATCTTAATTTCTTTATTGATAGATTTAGCAAATGAAATTCCAGATATTTCAGGCATATTAATATCCAGAAAAATAAGATCCACTTGTTTCGAATTAATGTGATTAAATGCTTCTAAAGCGCTATTACATATGGCAACAACTTCTAAACGATCGATTTTTGCTATATGACTTGCAATAATATCTCGAGCGGTAGGTTCATCATCTACTATGATGCATGATATTTTAGAACTCATTAGTAGGTGCTTTTAAGTTTTTTAATATTAATTGTACGGTATACCAGTTCTGATTCTCTAAAATGGTAAGTTCATGATTATCTTTATATACTAATAATAATCGCTTTTTTATATTATTTAACCCGATTCCTTTTTGGCTTTTTTCTGTAAAAGAGTGAATAGAATTTTTTATTAAAAAATGAATTTCATTATCGATATATTTTAAATGGATATAGATAGATAATTTTTGATCTACAATTTGGCCGTGCTTAAAACTGTTTTCTACAAATGGAATTAATAGCATCGGAGCTATTTGTATAGTGTTTTTTATGTTTTCTACCTGTAAAGAAATGTCTAGAACATCACTAAATCGCATTTTTTCTAAGGCTACATAGTCTTCAATATGATTTATTTCTTCTTGTAATGAAACCAAAGGTTTGTCGGATTGATACAATAAATAATCTAATAAATTAGATAGTTTTAGTATCATTTCTGGAGTGTCATCGGATTTCTTTAGTGCAAATCCATATAACGTATTTAAAGTGTTAAATAAGAAGTGAGGATGTATCTGCATCTTTAGATAATTCAATTCTTGCTCCTTTAGTTTTAGTTGAGCTTCTAGAATTCTGTTTTTAAGTTCTTGATTAGCTGTTCTGGACTTATAGTTATGTTGCGCTAGATTTAATGCACTTGCTATAAAAACAACAAAATAGACTGCAATAAATAGGAAAAAAGGACTTCTGGTCATAGGTGCCATTCCTTCATATTTTAGTGATGATAAAAAAATCAATCCATAAAAAAAGGAAATTACTATAAAAAAGGTAGAAATGATAATTGTATAAATACAATAAATTATAAATAGAATATATTTTTCATTAATTAAATATTTAGGTATTAAGATGTCTGTTACAGCATATGTAGTTCCTATTGTTACTGGCATTAGAAATAGAGAAAAGGAGAAAACATAACTGATATCATCAGTGTTGTAACCAAAAAAATAGGTATAGGAAAACAATACTACCACCCAGAAAATAACGTGTAGTAATATGGAAGCAATTTTTTTAAGAATTGTATCTTTAGAGATCATATTGGAGTACAATATCAGTATTTTTTACTTTTCATAATGTATTTTTGGGCGAATAACCATTTTAATGACCGTTATAACATAATAAAAATGGATGTTTCTCTAGTAAGTATTGATTATGTTAAAAACACAACAAATTTGGTAAACAAGCGCAAAAAAAATATTTCAGAGAATTTAGATACTAGTTTTGAGTATGTTTAATTTAAAAAAATATACACTATGATATCATTATCCATTATTCAATCACAAAATCCAATTCTTTTTTTTCAATTTTTCCAACGTTTAGAGGAAGGAGGGATGTTTTTTATGTTTCCAATTTTAATAATGTTATTACTAGTATTTTTTTTAATTGTTAAAGCAATCATTTCGATTCGTAAAAATCATGTAGGACTTAATAAGAATATTCAATTACTAAATTCGATTGGTCTTTTTTCTGTAGTATGGGGTATGCTTGGACAACTTATCGGTATTGTTGGTATGTTTGACAAAATGGAGGCAATTAGTGAAATATCTTCTGATGTTTTTGCAGGAGGATTAAAAGTATCCGCACTTCCTCCAATTTTTGGTTTTTGTGTATTTATAATTTCTAGAGCGGCTTCTATAGTATTTACTTGGATTAGTAAAGAATCCGAATAAATAACAGTAACCTTACCTACCAAAAATAGTATAACCTCACTAGGTTATCAATATCAAAAACACTTAATAAACATGATGTTATTATAGATCAAAATGTTTTTTGATCAGGTATTAACGTGTGTTATTTTTCAAACAAATAAATAAGATAGATATGATTAGAAAAGTAATAATAACAGTTCTTTTGATAAACATTGTGACCATACAGGCACAAACATTTAATAAATCTACATTAGACAGTTTTTTTGAATTATTGGATGCTAATGATAAAGGTATGGGAAGCATTTCTATTTATAGACAAGGAAAAGAAATCTATAAAAATTCCATTGGTTATCTTGATTTAGCACATAAAACAAAGGCAAATTCTGAGACGATATATAGAATTGGGTCTATTACAAAAACTTTTACAGCAACAATAATCATGCAATTAATAGAAGATAATAAGTTGGATTTAGAAACCTTATTAAGTGATTATTTCCCAAAAGTTTCTAATGCTGATAAAATAACAATTGGACATATGTTGCGTCATCGTAGCGGTTTATTTAATTTAACAGAGGATGAAGATTTTATGAAATGGATGATTGTACCTAATACTAGAAAACAGATGATAGATAGATTGTTGAAAAAAGAAGGGAGTTTTGAACCTGGAGAAAAGACAGCATATTCTAACACGAATTATTTGTTACTCTCGTACATCGCCGAAGAAATTGAAGGTAAAACATATTCAGAAATTTTGCAGTCGAAAATAATACAACCTTTAGGTCTAAAAAGAACTGCTTATGGAAAAAATATTGATACAAGTAACAATGAAGCTCTTTCTTATGTTAAGAATGGTAATAAGTGGGTTAAAATAGAAAAACATACAGATATGAGCGTACCGATAGGAGCTGGAGCAATAGTATCTACACCAACAGAGGTTAATATTTTTTACAATAGTTTATTTTCTGGGAAACTAGTATCAAATGCCTCTTTAGAAATTATGATGGATACATCTACAGGAATGGGAATCGGTCTAGGAGGAGAGACCTTTTTTGGAAAACAAGCCTATGGTCATAATGGAGGTATTGATGGTTTCCAATCCCTTACAATGTACCTGCCAGAGGAAAAAATAGTGGTTTCTTATATAGGTAATGGAGTAGTAATGTCACCAAATAATTGTATTGTAAATGTATTAAAAAGCTATTATGATCAGGATTATAAACTTCCAGTGTTTAATGCACCATTAGAGTTTGCTACAGAAGAATTGGATGTTTTTTTAGGGGTTTATATTAGCAAGTCCTTCCCTTTTCAAATTACTTTTACAAAAGAAAATACAACGTTGATTGCCAGTGCTAAAGATGGTCCTACATTTCCATTAGTTGGATATCAGAAGAATGGATTTAAATCAGATAGAGCAGGAGCGACTATTAACTTTAATACAGATGAAAGTACAATGGTATTAGAGTTAAATGGAAATAAAGTATCTTTTAAAAGAAAATAAATAATATAAAAAAAACCTCTGTTTCTCTAGTTACAATAATAAACAGAGGTTTTTCTATTATTTATGTGATCCATCGCAATATGGTGGGTTACTAGTTAATTTACAGGTACATAAATATGCTTCCTTTGCTTCTTCCACAGTGAAAATAGTTGGAGGAGTGCCTCCAGTTGTTTTATGCGCTCCGTTACAAAAAGGTTGGTTTTCACTATGACCACAGGTACACCAGGCGTAATTTTTATTAGCTTCTAATTGACAAGGAACTGGTGAGTCACCACCTCGTATGTTATTCTCCATAATCTTAATTATTTTGATATTAAAATTATTAATTCCTAAATTAAGATTGATTTTAAATTAAGAATGTTTAAATAATCTTCTTTTAATGCTGTTTTAGGAGTGTCATCAGATTATTTAAAGTATTTTTATGTAGAATTAAAGTTCTTTAGATAAAATTTTATATCAACCAATATAGGTTTTGCTTAATTGTGAATTAATAGGGAATCGTGTGAGAATCACGAGCTGTCGCGCAACTGTAAGTAACCATATAGTTTTTATCAATTTATATCCACTGTTTTATTATAAAAAATGGGAAGGATGATAAAAATGTTATAAGTCAGGAGACCTGCCTATTATTGAATTGACTATGCTTTCGCGAATTGAAGTTTTGGTTAAGTTTGATGCACACTAAAAGGGTTTTTAACTTTTTTTGGTGATATAACTATATGCATTATTTTAATTCTCTTCATTTCTATAAGCACACTAATTTATACAAAGAGCTTTAAAAATTAATATTAATTTTTAAAAGTTTAAAGTTATGCTTACACACAATCTTGGCTATCCGCGTATTGGTAGCGAAAGGGAATTAAAAAAAGTTTCAGAACAATATTGGTCTGGAAAAACTAGTAGGAAGAATTTACTACAGGTAGGAAAAAACATCCGAAAAGAGAATTGGTTATTACAAAAAGAAGCAGGTATAGATTTAATACCGTCTAATGATTTTTCATTTTATGATCAAGTTTTAGATATGTCATTGATGGTTGGAGCGATCCCCAAAAGATATCAGAGCCTATTAGTTAATAAGCTTAGTTATTTAGACTTGTATTTTGCAATGGCTAGAGGATATCAAAAGGATAGTTATGATATTACAGCGATGGAAATGACAAAATGGTTTGATACTAACTATCATTATATTGTTCCAGAGTTTTATAAAAATCAAGAGTTTACCTTGTCTTCTACGAAAGTAATTGATGAGTTTTATGAAGCAAAAGAAATTGGTATACAAACAAAACCAGTATTAATTGGTCCTGTGTCTTATCTGTTATTAGGAAAAGCAAAAGGAGAAAGTTTTGAAACAATTGATCTAGTGGATAAGTTAATACCAGTATATATAGATTTAATAAAGAAATTGGTTTCTTTAGGGGTTGAATGGATACAATTCGATGAGCCTTTTTTAGCACTTGATCTAACCAAAAAAGAGAAAGAAGTATACAAACAAGCATATCTTAAATTAAAAAGCTCTTTTCCGGATTTAAAAATAATGATAGCAACCTATTTTGAGAGTATCCAAGATAATTTAGAATTAATAGCAAATAAACTTCTTATTGATGCGATTCATATTGATTTAGTCAAGTGTCCAGAACAATTAGATAGTGTATTGGATAGTATTCCCGAACGGATACATCTTTCATTAGGGGTTGTAGATGGAAGAAATATATGGAAAAACAATTATCAAGAGTCATTATCATATATAAATAGAGCGAAAGAAAAGAGAGAAGAAAACACTATTTTGATAGCACCTTCTTGTTCATTACTTCATTCACCATGTGACTTAGATTTAGAAGCAAATAATGAGAAATTATCCTTAGAGGTTAAAGACTGGTTATCTTTTGCAAAACAAAAATTAAAAGAAGTAGTTACTTTAAAGGAGGTTACTCTTTTAGAAAAAGAAGATAAAGTATTTGAAGAATTAGAAAAAAACATAATTTCTCATGCGAATAGGAGTAGTTCAGAAAGAATTCATAATTCAGAGGTTGATGAAAAAGTCAAAGCAATTTCGAAGCAGGATATAGTAAGAAAAAATTCTTTTAACCTTCGTAAAGAAGTGCAACATAAAAATTTAAACCTACCTGTTTTCCCAACTACGACTATTGGATCGTTTCCACAAACAAAAAAAGTAAGAAGTTGGAGATATCAATATAAAAAAGGAAATATTTCTTTAATGCAGTACGAAGAATACATAAAAGAAGAAATCATAAAAGTAATTCGTTGGCAAGAAGAAATAGGGTTAGATGTTTTAGTTCACGGGGAGTTTGAGCGTAATGATATGGTAGAATATTTTGGAGAAAAGCTAGATGGTTTTACTTTTACTAAATTCGGTTGGGTCCAGAGTTATGGATCTCGTTGTGTAAAACCTCCTATTATTTATGGTAGTGTAAAGAGACCAAATCCAATGACGATAGATTGGACTTTATTCGCACAATCATTAACTTCAAAACCGGTAAAAGGCATGCTTACAGGGCCTGTAACTATTTTGCAATGGTCTTTTGTAAGAAATGATCAACCTGAATCTATAACTTGTAATGAGATAGCTTTAGCGATAAGAGATGAGGTAAAGGATTTAGAAGATAATGGGATTAATATAATTCAGATTGATGAACCAGCATTAAGAGAAGGTCTTCCTTTAAAGAGTAAATATCATAGTGATTATTTTGAATGGGCAATTCAATCATTTAAAATTGCCTCATCTATAGTATCCAATACTACACAAATACATACCCATATGTGTTATTCTGAATTTAATGATATTATTGATCAAATAGCAAATTTAGATGCAGACGTAATAACAATTGAATGCTCTAGATCTCAAATGGAGTTGTTGGATGCTTTCGCAGATTATAAATATCCTAATGAAATAGGACCAGGCGTTTATGATATTCATGCGCCAAGAGTTCCTCATAAAGATGAGATTATAGAATTAATGCATAAAGCACAAAAATACCTTCCTGTGGATCAATTATGGATCAATCCAGATTGTGGATTAAAAACCCGTGGTTGGGAAGAAACAGAAAAAGCTCTTAAAACTATGGTAGGTGCTGCTAAACAATTGAGGAAAGAAGCGTTACAAGCGGTTTAGTTCTTTTTAGTCAGAAGTAATCTTAATCAAAAAATGGCCTCCTAAAAAAGGAGGCCTTGTTATTTAATCAATTTTGTATCGGGAAAAGCAGCTTTGTATCCAAACCAAAACGCATTATGTGTAGGTAAACGATATGCTATTTCTTTAGTTTTATTATTTTCTAAACGATCTTCATATATGGTCCAGGTATTTCCCTTTTGATCGGTAGCGGTAGATTGCTTATTATAGGAGATAAATTTAGTTTTTGCTGTGAAGTATACTCTATGTGATCCACTTTTATCCGTAAATACAGTAATGTTTTTATTATTAATTTGATTTTGATATATGTTGTTTTTCTTAAGAAATTTAGAAGAAATTGCAATGTTTTCATCAGTTTCAGTAGGTAATCTTATTGCTAGTATTTCTTGTTTGTTTTTTAATCGTTTATCTTTTTTGGGAACGGAAAACATTAGTTGATCTGTTGAAAAATAGTTTTTATAAGCAACACCTTCTCCATAATCTCTTTTATGGCCAGTTTGTAAAGATAAAACGGTAGTATTAGGATGTCGCTTTTTCCAAGCTCCCCAGGTTGTAGTAACTACACTTAAGTATTCTAGTTCAATTCTTTTTTCTACTAATGGTCCTATAACAGGCTTTCCCCAAAGAGTATTCCAAAGAGATTGTGTTTTTTGATCATACATTAGTTTGTTTGATCTATAGAGAAAGCCACTGGTTCCCATTTGATATTGGATACCATCTTTTTCGGTTTTGTATAGAATAACAGTTCCGCAAAGTGTACAATATACCCCAGCAACAGGAGTATCTCCAACTGTGTCAGTAAACATTTCATGCCAAGCTAGAATGCGTTTAGGATATGCTCGGACATCTCCATTAACAGAAATACCAAAAACAATATCATTGTTGTTAAGATATCTTGCGTTATTTGCACTAATCATTTTAGGGTTTCTAAGTGGCGGAATTCCGTCTTGTATAACACCTCCCCATCGAACCTCATCTAATCTAATAGTAGATAAATTTTCACGATTTAAAAAATAAGTATTAAATCGACTATCTAATGATTTGTGCAATGCTGCTTTAAAGGAATAGTATTCTTTGGTATATGTAGGTTTTTTATTCCAGATATATTGATACCATTTATTAAAATCATATCCATAATTTTTTCTAGTTTTTTTATTTAGAATATTAAATAATTTAAAAGTAGTTGATTGATGGTTAAGGAAATAAAGAGATTCTATAGCTAGAATCTCAAAACTTTCTGACCAGTTAGTTTCAATATGTTTTATAGCAAGCTTGTGTACTTTGGGGTTTGTTGATGTAAACAAGTCTAAAAAATATTGATGATCCTCTTTGGGAACTTTCTTTAGTGTCCTTTGTTGAGATATTAGAATGTTATGACTTAATAAAACAAGTAATATTATAAATATATTTTTCATCGGACCAATTTTCTAAATCAGTCGCATGAATTAGTTAATCACGACAAGTTTTGATAAATTTTAGTATTTATGTTCTTATGTATTATATGTTAGATTATCAATAGGTGTATTTAGACACTTTTTAATGCATCGGAGGCAAGTATATCTAATGTTCTCTTTGTGCCTAATAATGTAAGCCTATACAGGTAATAATATTTAGCGTTTTATATGTAATATTTTAGATTCTAGCCTGATAAGTGTATAAATCAAAATATCTTCCTTCTGCTTGGATAAGTTCTTCATGAGTTCCTCTTTCTGCAATACCTCCTGATTCAATAACCAAAATTTGATCCGCTTTTTTGATAGTACTTAATCTATGAGCTATTACAAATGTCGTTCGACCTTTCATTAATTCGTTTAAACTTTTTTGAATCAGCGCTTCACTTTCAGTGTCTAAATTGGATGTAGCCTCATCTAAAATAATGATTTTTGGATCTGCAAGAATAGCACGTGCTATAGCTATACGTTGTCTTTGACCACCAGATAATTTAACTCCTCGTTCGCCTATCAACGTATCCAGCCCGTCATCAAATCGATCAGTAAACTCATTTACATAAGCAGCTTTTACCGCTTGCTGTAATTCCTCTTCAGTAGCATTAGGTCTCGGAAAAAGAATATTATCTCTAATACTACCTTCAAATAAGAATTCGTCTTGCAATACTACTCCTAGGTTACGACGATAACTGCTAAGGTTCACTTTAGAAATATCGTGACTATCTATTGTGATAAGACCAGATTTTGGATTAAGGAAAGTAGCAGATAAGCCCGCAATTGTAGATTTACCAGAACCAGAGCTTCCTACTAAAGCGGTAACCGAACCAGAAGATGCTTTAAAACTAATGTTATGTAGTACCTCTTTTCCTTCTTCGTATGAAAAGGATACATTATCAAAAATAATATCTCCTTTTATATTTTCGAGTTTGATCGTTCGATTTTTTTCATCTTCTTCAGGGTCCATATTCATTAACTCTTCCGTTCTATCCAAACCTGCTAATGCTTCTGTAAGTTGTGATCCTATGTTGCTCATTTGAACAATAGGAGCAATCATAAAAGCCAAATACATAGTGAAAGATAGAAATTGACCAGCAGTCATAGTTCCTTCCATCATATAATAACCACCAATACCCATAATTCCTGTAGAGGCAATACCAGCTAACAAAAAAGTAGAAGAACTGGTCATTAATGCAGTTGCAGTCAAACTCTTTTTTACATTTTGAAACAGTCGATCAACACCTTCTTCGAAAACCTTACTTTCTTGTTCTTCTGCACCAAAGCCTTTAATAACTCTAACACCAGCAAGTGTTTCTGTTAATCTTCCTTTCACTTCGGCATTAATAACACCTCTTTTCCTGAAAATAGGGCGGATATATTTAAAGGCTTTTAGAGCTACAATACCAAATAAAGTTATAGGAATAAGAACAAAAAGAGTCATCCATCCGTTGATGTCAACAAGTAAGACTACAGATACAATTGCTGTAAATATACCACCAACTAGTTGAACCAAACCAGTTCCGATCAAATTACGAACCCCTTCTACATCACTCATTATTCTAGATACTAAAGCACCGGATTTAGTATTGTCAAAGAAGCTGATTGGTAGGGAGAGTACTTTTTTCTGAACCTGAGCTCTAAGCTCAGAAATCAGATATTGAGCCTGTACACTTAAAACTCTAGTTAGTAAAAATGATGTAGTTGCCTGGATTAATATTGCAGAACCCACAATGATAAGTAATTCATACAATTGTCCCATATCTTTACTTGGAACGACGTCATCTAATAAAGTTTTACTTTTCCAGGGTAATATTAAACCGGCAACTCGATTAAAAAAAATTAATATTAACCCTATAAAAACTAAACCACGTCTGGGCCAAATAATAGTTTTAAATGCTTGTAAAATAGTAACTTTTGGTTTCTTTTTATCGTTGGAAGTGTTATTGCTTTGGAATTCTCTCATAAGTTAGTTTTCGGCATTAAAAAGGGAAATAGTATAGTCCAAAAGGCTTTGGTCTCCATATGAACCATGTCCAGGAATTACAACTTCGATATTAGGATACGCTTTTTTTATTTTACGAACAGTGTTTGACCATTCTGAAACATTGGCATCCAGAAGGTTTCCTTTCGAAGCTTTCAGGCTTTTTATCATACATCCACCAAAAAGAATTTGATCTTCAGGAAAATAGGAAACGATATTGTCTTTGCTATGCGCTTCACCAAAAAAGGTATTTACAATTTTTTTGTTTCCAACGTTTAAAATCAATTCATTTTCGAAGACTTCGTCCGGTTGATTATATTTCTTTTCTAACATTAAATTAGCTGTCTTTTTTGATGCAATAGATGGAATACCATATTTCTTAAAGACATCCATCCCTTCATTACAATCTCTATGAAAGTGATTAAAGACAACTCCCTTTATTGTTGTGTTTTTTTCTTTTTGTAGCCAGTTTATTAATTGTTTAGAAGCAACGTCATTAGCAGGAGTATCAAATACGTATGCTTCGTCATCATTTAGGAATATAAAGCCATTGCTATCATATTGCTTGCCATTATCTAGAAAAATTTTAGAAATATGAACATAGCTATGATCATTTATTTTGGCAAGCTTTAAGTTATCAGAAACTTTTATTAGATCCCCTTCTTCTTTAGGCTTACAGGACATAATAAATACAAGTAATATATAAGTGATCGATTTTATATGCTGTCTAGTCATGTATTTAAAAGGACTTTTTTCTTTTTAAAAAACGCATAGCTAATATATAAATACCTGACGGAATTCCGATCCATACTAATTCACTTAACAATACTTTAATGCCCCAAGTACTAAAGAATTTACTAGCTCCAATGGGTGATACTTGTATCGGTTTCCATGGTAAAAAGTATCTTGTATTATCAAAAGGTGAAAAGAAAGCAATACCTAAACCACCAGAGGTCATAGCATCCAAAACTCCATGTGAAGCAGTACAAATAGTAAAATAGAGTATAAGAAATATTCCAGTTCTGGAGTTTAGTTTTTTATTATAAAATAGTGCTGTTATTAAAAAGCCAAGGATTAATGCAAATACAAGCGAATGGGAAAACCCTCGATGCCCCCAAAAATCTTCATAGGCTATTCCGAATTTAAAACCAACTACATCAGCGTCCGGGAGTATAGCGCAGAGCATACCTAATCCCCAAAGCTTAAATGTTCCTAATTCTTTATTGAAACTTTTTCCAAAAGCATAGGCTGTTAATGCATGTCCAAATACTGAAGCCATTAATTATTTGTTATATATTGAAAAGGGATATTCCATTTGGAGTTATGTTCTTTGTCTTCGTAGTTTTTTTTAATTGTAATTATCTGTTCACCTTCCTCAATATCTGAAAGCTTTATATAAGCCAAAACACCAAATTGATTTGTTCGAGGGTGATAATATTTTCGATATTTCGGAGTAAGTTTTATGTTATTTAGAAAAACTTCATTGTATAAATGATAACAATTGAGATAATTAATCTTGTTGTTTAAACTGTTTTCTTTTTTTGAAATACTATCATTATTCTCAAAGTCAGGGCAAGTATTTTTTCTTATTGTTTTTTCGTGTTCAAATATTGGGATAAACAATTTTAAAACTTTTTTTTCTATGATATCTGATTTAATTTCTGGAGTTAATAGAAAGTCTATATTTTTATTTTCGGTTTCATAATAACCGGCGTAGTTTTTTGTACTATCGAAATAATAACTTGTTTTGGCCAGATATAGAATATTAGTATTAGAAATTTGATAAGAAGCAACAAAAATTCCGGATAGTACAAACAAAATAACATAGCGAATTAGCGCTTTATTTTGTTTGAAATTAGAAGCAAAACTCATGGTGATCTGCAATAGATACTTATAAAGTGGCCCTAATATTATGATAGAAGTTAGTTTCACAATTTTGAAAAGCCATATTTGCATTTTTTCATTTTGCTTATATTTTTTTAAATTGGCAACCATTACAAATATTGATTGAAATAATGCTAAAAAAAGTGAAGCTATTGCTGGAATTAGAGCGATACTAGGAGGTATGAATTTTACAAGAAAGTTATAAAGAAATAAATAGAAAGTAGTGAGTACTGCCAAATAGGTATAGATGAGTAAGATTGCAAAAGCAGCAGAAAAGGTTACACTACATAAATCATCTATTTTTTGAATAGAATCCTTTAATTTAGGTAGAATAGCTAATATTCTTTTAGTGTAAATTTCTGAATATACACTATCTTTTAGACTATAATCTGGGAATACTGAGTTTAATCCTACTAATCCAATCCAATAAGCTCTTAGTAAAAAATGAATTACAAACATGGATACTAGAATACTCACGGCTAAAAGTCCCATAAATGATATGAAATAACCAACAATATATTGTTCTGGGACTAACCAATCAATAAACATATTTGTTACCCAATTAATAACTTTAAATAATTGGAATGTACCAAAAATTGCTATTGCAGAGACTAATAGCTCAGCTTCCCAACTTTCATCTTTTAATCGTTGTAACCAATTATTAGGATTTTTAGGAGGCAAATTTTCACTGTTAGTTTCATTCATACAATCATCATTTATTTAATCATATTGGTTTATAGGAATTCATTAATTTTCTTTCAAGAAATTATTTTTTCTTTTTTTTATGTTTCAGGTTAAAAGTTTTATCACCTTTCGTTTTCGGTTTTTTATACTTCTTTTTGATTTCTCTTTTATACTTTCCTCCTAAATTGACTTTACTATTTTTTGCAGATTTCTCGTGAAATGCAGCACCAGCTTCATCATCATTAGGACGTTTGTGAGGATTGTATATTTCTTTAACTTTAGGTTGTTCTTCAGGTGTCAATTGATCGGATACTTCTATCGAATCAGGCAGAGGTAGTTGTGCTATTTCCATCTCCATTAACCCTTCAATTGCATCTAAGAACTCTTCTTCTTTTTCTGTAGTAAGAACAAAGGAAACTCCTTCTTTTTCTGCTCTACCAGTTCTACCAATTCTATGCATATAGTTTTCTGGATATTCAGGCGTATCTAAGTTGATTACTTGACTTACATTCTCTATATCTAATCCTCGGGCCATTACATCCGTAGCAATAAGAATTCTATTTTCACCCTTTCTAAATTGCTCAATACTTCTTAGTCGATAGTTCTGTGTTTTATTAGAGTGTATGATACAAATTTCTTCTTTGTATTTTTTTTCTAATGCTTCGAATAAACGATCAGCTATCTTTTTATACCCGACAAATATTAATGTTTTATGGTAAGTTTCTTTATCAGCTAATAAGTGTTCTAATAGGTTTACTTTGGTATAGAAATTTGGAACTTTATATCCAAATTGTTTAATATTTTCTAAAGGAGTACCACTTTTGGCAACTGATATTTTTTTAGGATCTCGGAATATCTCAGAAATCATTTTATCCACTTCTTCCGTCATAGTCGCGGAAAACATGATGTTTTGACGCTGTTGAGGTAGTATATCGAAAATATTCATTAATTGATGTCTAAAACCAAGATCTAACATTACATCGACTTCATCTATCACTATTTTTTGAATAGATTTTAGCTGTAATGCTCTACTTACTGCTAGATCATATAAACGTCCAGGCGTAGCTACTACGATATCTAAACCTTCTGATACTGCTTGTTTTTGAGTATTAATATTTGTCCCTCCATATACTCCGGTAACTCTAACATTAATATATGTAGAAAGTTTTTGAATTTCATCAACTACCTGAACTACCAATTCTCTTGTTGGAACTAATACTAAAACTCGTGGATTTTGTTGTACCGAATATTTTAGCATTCTTAAAATAGGTAACATATAAGCATATGTCTTACCAGTTCCCGTTTGTGCAATTCCTACAACGTCTTTTCCTGACATTACTACAGAAAATGCTTGCTCCTGAATAGGAGTAGGGGTTTTAAACTCCAAGTCATCCAATGCATTTAGGAGTTGTGTACTTAAATTTAGATCTCTAAAAGTCACTATTATACTAATTTTATACGCGAAAGTAATTTAT
Organism: Aquimarina sp. MMG015; assembly: GCF_018100855.1. Classification (NCBI taxonomy): domain Bacteria; kingdom Pseudomonadati; phylum Bacteroidota; class Flavobacteriia; order Flavobacteriales; family Flavobacteriaceae; genus Aquimarina; species Aquimarina sp. MMG015. The sequence goes on along the minus strand of NZ_JAGJEB010000010.1, from coordinate 46,381 downwards.
TTGATATCAATAAATAACAATACACGAATAATATAATATTTTTAATCTTATAATTGGACTTAAAATTTTGTATTTCGTGCCCTTAGGATAAACGACTCAGTTAATATATACAAGTATTTTGAGATAGTGATTTCTTTTAAAACCGTATCTTTATCTACTTTTTGGTAATATGGCAGAACTAATAAAATTATATAACGAGAATCCTCATCCTCGTGAAGTGCAAAAGGTTGTTGATAGCCTAAGAAGTGGTGGATTAGTAATTTATCCTACGGATACAGTATATGGTTTAGGTTGTGATATTACGAATAATAGAGCTTTAGAGCGTATTGCAAAAATTAAAGGAGTTAAGCTGGCTAAAGCGAACTTTTCATTTATTTGTAGTGATCTTAGCAATTTATCGGATTATGTAAAGCAAATAGATAATAGCACATTTAAATTGTTAAAGAGAACACTTCCAGGTCCTTATACATATATACTTCCCGGAAGTAATAACTTACCTACAGTTTTTAAAAAGAAAAGAACCGTTGGGATTCGAGTTCCAGATAATAATATTTGTAAAACTATAGTAGAAAATTTAGGGAATCCTATAGTATCTACATCTATTTATGACGAAGATGAAGTTATAGAATATACTACTGATCCAGAACTGATTTTAGAAAAATGGGATAATCTAGTAGATGTGGTTATAGATGGTGGATATGGTGGTAATATGGCATCTACCGTTATAGATCTTACTAGTGGAGAACCTGTTCTTGTACGAGAAGGAAAAGGGGCAATTGATATTATTTAAGAAACTACATATTTTAACTCATTTCTATAAGTACTAGGTGTTTTTCCTGAGAATTGTTTGAAAAGTTTATTAAAGTGTGAAAAATTACTAAATCCACTTTCATAACAAATATCTGTAATACTAGTTTGTTTTTCGTGTAACAACTTTGCAGCGTGTACTAATCTATATTCATTTACAAATTGAATAAAAGTTTTTCCAGTGTTTTTTTTGAAATATCTACAAAATCCTGGTACACTCATACTTACTTTATCGGCAATTTCCTCTAGTGGAATTGGTCTAGTAAATTCTTCTTGTACAAAATTAAAAATTAGATTAATCCGATTATTATCTTGCAAAGAGGTTTCAATTACAAAACCCTCTGCATTAAGAATAGAGTAGTCCTTAGTTTGTTGCATTTCTTTAAATACCTTCAATATCCCTAATAACCTATCAAATGGATCTAACATTTCTAAAGCTTCAATGCGGGCACCAATTCTACGTTTAGTATCTCCATGAAATACAATACCTTTTTTTGCCTGTTCTAGTAATTGATTTACTCCAGCCATTTCTGGGATATTAAAAAAAGAGTTTCCTAAAAAATCGGGTAACATTTGTATAATTGTTTCGCTCTTATTTAGGGTTAGACTGTCTGTAAAACCGCAATGAGGTAGATTAGAACCAATGAGCATTAAAGCTCCATTCCTATAGTAGGACATATGGCTACCTATTTGACGTTTTCCTGTACCCCCATTGACATATACAATTTCAATTTCGGGATGGTAATGCCAAATAGGGGCTTTGTTCATTTTTTCTTGAGAGAAGTTTTCATAAAAAAATGAACTACCAAACTCAGGAAGAATTTTTTCTAAAGAAGGTTTAATACTTTTTTTCATTTCGAGGGAATTTTCTCCGTATTAGATTTTTGTAAATATAAGATATTTAAAGTATTAATTTATTGTTAAATATGTAAAATCATATGTTAAATTAGCTTTAAGGGGGTTTTTATGATTTTTATAGGTTAATATAGAACATATATATGCAAAAATAGATGTATTTATAGACATATTCTCTGTCATATATTTGCAGTGTAAAATATTAACAACAACAAAAACCTTAAGTTATGAAGAGAGTTATTAACCTATGTTTGATTGCACTAGTAATCATTACAAGCAGCGTTGCTAACGCAGCAGGAAGAGTTTCAGTTGAGATCACTAATTCGTCGATGGTTAATGTATCATTGACAGAAGTTATAAAAGGAGAAAAATTATTCCTTAAGGATTACCACGGTGAAGTATTATTCAATGTTACTTTAGAAGCAACACCAAGTTATCAGAAGTACTTTAACCTAGGAAATGTACCAGATGGAGTGTATTTTGTAGAAACAGAAGCTGAATATGAAATAAAAGTAACCCCTTTATTAAAAAACCAAAAAGGAGTTTCATTGATTAACACGTCAGCAGTAACAGTATTTAAACCATTGGTTCGCGCAGAAAGTAAATTTATTAAAGTAATGTTTAATAATACTGAAAAGTCACCAGTTAATCTTACCATCTATGATAACGAGTTTAGAGTATTGGAAGAAGTAATAGGAAATGAAGAAGAAGTATTAAAAAGAACATATGATTTTTCTAAAATGCCTAAAGGAGAATATCAGTTTTACTTCGCATTAAAGGACAGAACGTTTATAAAGAAAGTTAGTATTTAATTGTTTTATTATTAACTCAACCACTTGAAAAGCAGCACTAACCACGCTGCTTTTTTCATTTTATATTTTGGTTAAAATAGCATAGATAATGGTCAATTTTGATGTTTTTATTCTATGCTATATAAAGTACCTTTAAAAGATAAATGAATCGATAAAAACGTATAATTATGAATAAAGTAGTAGAAGTTTATTTAGTAGTAGCAGCAATTTTTATAGTTTCTTTTTCTAATACAGTAAATGAGTTCTCTTTTGAAATAGAAGAGTTTTCTTTAGAAACGGATGAATTTTTAAATGGATAATACCTAATTTAAACCTAGTATTTTTAAAAGTATCCAAGTGTTTCTTTTACTGATTCTCTGTAGTTTCGACCTACCGGAATTTTGATGCCTTTAATTTCAATTTCAGTAGTAGAAAAAGCGTCGATATTATCAATAGCAATGATAAAAGATCGATGTACTCTTAGAAATTTTTTACTAGGAAGTGTATTTTCTATGGTACTAATACCTTTGTACGCTATTATTTCTCTCTCAGAGGTTTTAATTTTGATATAGTTTTTTAGACTTTCTATATAAAAGATATCTTTTAGAAATATTTTTTGCATTTTCTTTTCCACCTTTAAATAAATAAAAACATCTTGATAGTCAATTTCTTCTGTATTGTTAATTGTTGGAGGAATGTTATTAGCAGAGTCCAAACGTTTTAATACTTTATTAATTGATTTTAAGAATCGTGAAAAATCTATAGGTTTTAATAAGTAATCTATAGCTTCTAAATTAAAAGCATCTACTGCATAATCACTATATGCTGTTGTAAAAATAACTTGAGTAGAAGGAGTTAGATCTTTTAAGAAATCAATTCCCGTTACTTCGGGCATTTGGATATCTAGAAAAATTAAGTCAATATTCTTATTAGTAATAATATTAAATGCTTCTAATGCATTAGCGCAAGAAGCTATATGTTCTAAATGATTAATTCTAGAGATATAATTTTCAATTATTTCTCTAGCTAATGGTTCGTCATCGACGATAAGACATTTTATTTTGGTATTCATCTAGAGATTTTTAGTGAGATTTAATTTTAAAATAACTTCATATGATAATTCGTTATCATCTATTTTTAATGAGTATTGATCAGGGTATAACAATTGTAATCTCTTTTTTACATTATTAAAACCGATACCTCCAACTGAATCATGATCTGTATTGGTATCGCTAAATTTAGAATTTTCTACTTGTAATATGAGTTCTTTTTTCTTGGTAAATATATTAATGACAATCCAGGATCCTTTTGAAGAAGAAGTTCCGTGCTTAAAAGCATTTTCTACAAATGGGATCAATAAAAACGGTGATATTTGATAATCTTTGTCAGATTCAGAGTTAAAACTAATATCTATAGAATCTTCGAACCTTAATTTTTCAAGATCTATATAATTTTTTAAATATTCTATTTCTTTTACTAATGAGACTTTAGGGGTATTGGCCTCGTATAACATATATCGCATGAGTTTCGATAATTTTAATACTGCGGTTTCTGCTGTATTCGATTTTTTTATGATTAATGCATATAAAGTATTAAGTGTGTTAAATAGGAAATGCGGATGTACTTGATTACGCAATTGTATAAGTTCGGTTTCAATTTTTTCTTTTTCTAGAGTTAAGGTTCTTTGTTGTGAGTTATAATAGAATTTAAAAAAACTAAAACCTAAGGGAATGATAGCGGCAATATTAACATCTAAAATTGTATTCATTAATTCTGTTATTGTAAAATAGCCTTCACTGTTCCAACTAGGAAAGTAGATAGGTTCTACATAAAAATAAATTATAGGTCTTTGGATGCAAATACTAGTTACTAATAACAAAATGAGGTAAGAAACTATAAAAGAAATAAACTTTCTTTTTAATAGAAATTTGGGGATTAGCATGTATATAGATATGTAGACAAGTACCATTCTTGCTGGTAAACCAAAAGTTTGAATAGTAAATGAACGAACATAATCATTATCATATGTTCCCCAAGTAATTCCAAAAAATATGATGAGGCCTACCCAGTAAAGTATATGCTTAGATAATCTGTGAGAAAATATATTTTTAAAAAATGTGTTTGTCATTAAGTTGTTTACGAAGAGCTAAAGTCTCAAAAATTTTAATGAAATAACAAAGTTAAGGACGAATTACGTTCAATTTATTACGTACAACATTAATTATTCTTCGAAAACGCTAAAAATTTATATTTCAATCATTTGTTTAATTCTTAACTGTTTATACTTTAGATCACGCTTTCTGTATAATGAAGTTGTCATTTTTTTTGAAGCTTGGTAATTAGCTGTTTATTAATTAAAAAAATGATATTTATGAGTACATACTTGATAAAAGTGTTTTTACGTTTATTTCTTTTAACCCTAGTTTCCTTTTTAGGGCAAGCACAGAAATCGGAATTATTAACTCACGTAGAACCGCCATTTTGGTGGGTAGGAATGGAAAACCCTGATTTACAATTATTGTTACATGGCGAGAATATTAGTGCTTATAACGTTACAATTCAATACCCTGGAGTTCAATTAAAAAAAGTCAATAAAGTAGAAAACACAAATTATTTGTTTATAGATCTTGGCATTTCTAAGAATACTCAGCCTGGAACTATATCCATAAAATTTGAAAATAAAGATCAATTTTTTAGTTATAACTATGAACTAAAACAAAAGGTAAAAGATAGAAAAGTAGGACAAAAAATTACACCTGCTGATGTGATTTATTTAATTACACCAGATCGTTTTGCAAACGGAAACACTTCGAATGATTCTACAAAAGACACCAAGGAAAAGATAAAGAGAAATAATGAAGATGGTAGACATGGAGGTGATTTGAAAGGAATACTTGATAATTTTAATTATTTAGAAGAACTGGGAGTTACTACATTATGGTTAAATCCATTTTTGGAAAATGATCAGCCAACATATTCTTATCACGGATATGCAATTTCTGATTTTTATAAAACAGATACTCGTCTAGGATCAAATGAAGAATACAAAACCTTTGTTGATGTAGCGCATGAAAAAGGTATGAAAGTAATTATGGATCAAGTTTTTAATCATTGTGGTTCCGGACATTGGTGGATGCAAGACTTACCATCAAAAGATTGGGTAAACCAATGGGATACGTTTACTAAAAGTAATTTTACAAATATAGCCGCTTCTGATCCTTATGCTTCTGAAAGTGATTTTAATTTACTAACAAAAGGGTGGTTTGATATTAATATGCCGGATCTAAACTTAGAAAATGAATTTCTAGCTACTTATATGATTCAGAATTCTATTTGGTGGGTTGCATATTCCAAAATAGATGGAATTCGATTAGATACATATCCATATCCTAATAAACAAGCAATGTCTAAATGGATGAAAGCGCTTACAAAAGAATATCCTGACTTTTATATGGTAGCAGAAACCTGGGCAGAAAGAGCATCTTATTTATCTTATTGGAATAATGATAGAGCTAATAGAGATGGATATGTTTCTAATGTAAGCAGTGTTAGCGACTATGCTTTATATTATTCAATGTTAAGAGCTTTTGGAAAGAATGGAGATATTTCTGAGTTGTATAAAACGCTAGCAGAAGATTTTGTATACGGAAACCCTGAAAATAATAAAGTTTTTAATGGTAATCATGATGTAGATCGTTTATTGGCTTTATTAGATAATGATGTAAATAAACTGAAGCTAAGTATGGTGTTTACGCTTACTACTAGAGGAATTCCCCAGATATATTATGGAGATGAGATTCTTATGAAAAATAGGAGACCAGATGGTAAAGTAAGACAAGATTTTCCTGGTGGATGGAAAGAAGATGATAGAAATGCTTTTACTAAAGAAGGTCGAACTACAGAAGAAAATGATCTGTTTGAATATGTGAAAACAATCCTTAATTGGAGAAAAAATGCATCATCTATTCATAACGGAAAACTAGTGCATTACCAACCGATTGATAATATATATGTATATTTTAGATATACAGATACAGAAAACACAATGATTATTATTAATAATAGTGATAAAGATTATAAGAGTTTTAAGTTAGCTCGTTTTCAAGAATCATTAGAAGGCTATAGTAAAGGAAAAGATATTTTATCAGGAAAAAAGTTTGATACTTTAGAACAAATAAATTTAGCTAAGCATACCGCAATGGTTATTGACTTAGCTAAATAATATAAGTTTTAGTTATAGAAGACCTTTAGGTATAGATTATTCAGATTCAATTTCTTCTAGATCTCCTTCGATCTCTTCAAGTTCATTTTCTATTTCCTTAAGTTCTTCTATAGCTTCTTCTTTACTTTGTTCTTCTTTTTGCTCAAATTCTTCATCAACAGCAATTTCATCTTTTACCCATAATGATTTAGATCCACTAGCTACAATTACTAAAACTCCAATAGTTAAAAATAGGAGTGATAGTTTTTGTGGTTTTTGTTTCTTCTTAGAAATATAAAAAGCTCCAATACCAGCTAACAAAGAAACAATACCAGGCAATACACCTATAGTTCCAAATGGCAGTATTGCCATTATAATTCCTAAAAGAGCAGCTATGGCAGCTATAGATATTAGTACAATTCTCATATGATTTAATTTTTTAATCCAGAGGCTTGAGTTAGGCTTAGTTGTCCGGTTCCGGCTGGAATACTAAATTTAATTAATACAGGAACTTTATTATTATCCGCAGTAAGGTAAACAATGTTTTTATTAGTTCCTTTAAGGGAGTTATTATTGACTGCTATTTTATAACATTCTTTATTTCCCATTGTTTTCGTGCTAATAGTTTCTTTACCCAATAGTTTTAGATATGCAGTTTGAGGTTTTCTATCAAATAAAATTGTTATTTTTTGGTTGGTACCTACCGGTGCTTTTTCTATGTCCATATTACGAATATGATATAAAGTAGAGACTACATCATACGTACTACCACTCATTTTTAAAACCTTTGTATTCGGTTCTTTTTTCTTTTGCATAGTAGCTTTTATAGTCTTTTTTTTATGACTATAAACATATTTTTCCTTCTTTATATATCCACCTTCATTGATATCTCTTTTATATAAATAAGGTGTAAGATTAGCTGGGTTTACATATGCTTCATATACATCTCTAATTTTAAAAAAAGAGTCCCATTTAGAATAAGTAGAAGCGCTACATTTTAACCTAAGATAATTGCTTTTTCCTGTATTAACACGAGTGGTTTGCATGGTTACTTGTGCCAAATTAGTTAATAAGCCAGACATATTATAGGAAGCGGTGTATACAAGTTTTTCATTTTCACCGATAGAAGTGTTCGAGTTCTTCTGAGCTTTTATGGTTGTAAAACAAAGAAGAAGTGCGACAATAAATAATTTTCTCATTATTTTTTATAAATATTAATAACTAATAAGCTCAAGGGCTTTTTTATTCACTAAAATTCAATTTTCATACCATTCTTAAAATAAAGAATAAAAAAAGGGTTAATAGTAACATTAACCCTTTTCAAAAATACTTTATATTTTTTTAATTACCGCCTTCGGTTGCTTTTTTCATTCCATCCTCGATCATATTATAGAATTGATCTAATTTGGGAAGTACAACAATTCTTGTACGTCTGTTTTTAGCTTTATTAGCTGCACTATTGTTATCAGCTATTGGCACATAATAACTTCTTCCTGCAGCAGTCATACGTTTTGGATCTACACCAAAATCTTTTTGTAAAACTCTGACTACAGAAGTAGCTCTTTTTACACTTAGATCCCAGTTATCAAGTAAAACTTTGTTCTTAATTGGCACATTGTCTGTATGACCTTCTACTAAGAATTCGATATCAGGTTTATCATTTACTACTTTAGCAACTTTACCTAATACTTCTTTTGCTCTTGTAGAAACATTGTAGCTACCGCTCTTAAATAATAATTTATCAGAAATAGATACATAAACTACACCTTTCTCCACATTTACTTCAATATCTTCATCAGCAAGGTTTCCTAAAGCTCCTTTTAAACTAGTAACCAATGCTAATGTTACAGAATCTTTTTTATTCAGTGCATCATTCATTGTTTTTATCTGTAGATCTTTTTCTTTAATACTTTCTAAAGATCTCTCTAGGTTCTCAGCCTCTTTGGTAGATAATGTAGCTAAATTACCAACATTATTTAAAAGGGCTGAATTTTGATTTTTAAGATTACTTACTTGATCTCTTAAAACTTTTAATTCAGAACTTTCACTTGCTTTCTCTTCTAAACAATTATTTAATTTAACTGTTGCGGTATTTAAAAGATCTTGGGTTTCTTTTTGCTTGGCTTCTAGATCTGTAAATTTCTTCTGTGATACACAAGAAGATAATAATACAGCCATTGAAGCTCCGATAATCATTACTTTTTTCATTAGAAAATCTGTTTTTAGTCTTATTCTGGTTATATAACTCAAAATTATTAAAATTGTGACGCATTATCGTACCATTAACAATAATTTAATGAATATAACCCTACAAATGGTTAAATAGTTTTTTGTTTAAAATATAATACTGCCATACAACGGAAGAAACGGAATAATATTTCCTTGTAGCCCTTGATTTTTTACGTTTTTTAACAAAAGTTGGCAAATTTTTGTAAAAGCTGAAATGAGCTTTAAGAATTGCTAAACAATGTGAGGGTTTTCCTTCTAATAAAAATTTAACACCTGCAATTCCATCTAACAGTAATCTAACTAAAATAATATACCAACTAAAAACTCCAGAAGTGTTTTTTACTATCATAAGTAAACTATTTCTGAAGTTAAGAAATGTTTTTTTTGGATTCATAGCGTTTAGTGTAGCACCACCGAGATGGTATACTTTTGATGTTCCTATATATTTAATTAGGTAGCCATTATTTTGTATTCGCCAACAAAGATCGATTTCTTCTTGATGCGCAAAGAAATCTTCATCTAGTTTGTCAACTTCTTCAAAAACTGATTTCCTAATAAATAAACAGGCGCCACTTGCCCAAAATATATCTAAAGTATCATCATATTGACCTTTATCTTCTTCAAGTGTATCAAAAATTCTTCCTCTACAATAAGGGTACCCGAATTTATCAATAAACCCTCCTGCTGCACCTGCATATTCGAAATAGTTCATCTTTTTATAATCTAAAATTTTTGGCTGTATTGCACCAATTTTTTTAGAATTTTTAAAAGCTTCAGCAATAGGGGTAAGCCAATTTTTAGTAACCTCTACATCGCTATTTAGCAGGCAATAAATATCAGCATCGACCTTGCTTAAAGCATCATTATATCCTTTAGAATATCCTCCATTGCTGTCATTTTGGATAATTTGTACTTCAGGAAATGATGTTTTAATATATTCTATAGAATCGTCAGTTGATGCATTATCAGCAACATACACTGATGCTCCTTCTGAATGGTTTACAACAGATGGTAAGAATTGTTCTAATAACGAACGCCCATTCCAATTTAATATGACAATAGCTATATTCACTGATGCAAATAAAAAGCAAATAATAATAAATAGCTATTTATAATCAGGAATATCTTTTAGAAAAGTGTAACATTTTTCTTGATAATTCATTTGACAATAATAATGGTCCAGACCATTAGTGATCATAAGATATTCTGAGTTCAAGACTAAGTTGTATCTGGCTATTTGATCAAACACCTCTTGCGTAATTCTTACAGAATGTGATTTACATTCAATAATCAAATAGATACTGCCATCTGGGTTAAAAACAATAATATCATAACGCTTGTTAAGATCATTAACTTTGATCAGCTTTTCTACATTAATAAGGCTTTCTGGATATTTCTTTTCTTCAATTAAATAATGAATTGTATGCTGTCTTACCCATTCTTCCGGAGTAAGAATGATAAATTTTTTGCGTATTCTGTCAAAAATAGAAACTTTATTTTCGCTACTTTTGAACCTGAACTGATATGCTGGAAAGTTAAGGTTTTGCATAGCACAAATTTGATGATTTTTTCTGAATGGATGAAGTAAAACAGATAGTAAGCGATATTAAGAATGGAAATATTAAGCCTATTTATTTTTTAATGGGCGAAGAACCATACTATATTGATAAAATTTCAGAATATATTGATAAAAATGTGCTTGCAGAAGAGGAGAAAGGTTTTAATCAAATGGTTTTATATGGTCGTGATGTTAGCGTAGAAGATATCGTTTCTAATGCTAAGCGATATCCAATGATGGCAGAACGTCAAGTAGTTATTGTAAAGGAAGCACAAGATCTTTCTAGAACCATTGAGAAATTAGCGGATTATGCAGAAAACCCTCAGCCAACTACAGTTTTAGTAGTTTGTTACAAATATAAAAAGATAGATAAACGAAAAAAACTATATAAAATAGTTGCTAAGAATGGTATTATCTATGAAAGTAAAAAACTATATGAAAATCAGGTAGCTGATTGGATAAGAAGAGTTTTAGCTGGATCAAAATACACTATAGAACCAAAAGCGTCTCAGATGTTAGTGGAGTTTTTGGGGACAGATCTAAACAAAATCAATAACGAGTTAGAAAAACTAAAACTGATTATTCCTAAAGGGCAACCTATTACAGCTGATAAAATCGAAGAAAATATTGGAATAAGTAAGGAGTTTAACAATTTTGAATTAAGAAAGGCGATAGGTACTAGAGATGTTATGAAGGCATTTAGAATTATCAATTACTTTGCCCAGAACCCTAAAGATAATCCATTAGTAGTTACCATATCATTGCTTTATAGTTTTTTTTCTCAGGTTTTACAGTATCATGGATTACCGGATAAATCTCAGCGTAGTGTTGCCAGTGCACTAAGAATCAATCCATATTTTGTAAGTGATTATTCTGATGCCAGTCGTAATTATCCTATGAAAAAGGTGAGTCAAATTATTGCGCTATTAAGAGAAGCAGATGTTAAAAGTAAAGGAGTAGGAGCTACAGGTCTTCCTCCAGGAGATATTCTGAAAGAATTACTTGTAAAAATAATGAATTAAATTTTTGCTCGTTTATTAGAAACGGTATGCGATATTAAATGTACCATATCCATGATTTTCTGTACTATTTAATACTCCTGTTGACCAGTGATAAATAAAATTGATTGATATTTTATTCAAGGAATAATACAACCCACTTCGTAGATGCCAAGAAATATTATTTAGATCATCTATACCATAAGCTTTTTCATCGAATAAATTACCTTGTATAGTTGCATTATATGCAATAAAACGTGTTTCTGCATTAAATTGAAAGAATAATTCGGAATGTTTTTTAGGTAATAATAATGAGTTTTGAAAACTACTAGATTTAGTAATACTTTCAAATTCTCCAATTCTAAAACCAGCCTGAGGAGTAGCTCTAATGTATAGATTTCCTAGATAAGCATTACCACCCACGTAGGTACTAAACCATTTAGAATTAGGGTGTAAGTCATAGGTGAAAGAGCTTTTTAAATTAAATATGAATTGATCTTCTAATTGAAACTGCCAACCATCATACACGGGATCATCAGTAATATTTTCATGAAACCAAGTTTGTATCTCTCCAGCTTGTGATGACGGCCCAATGATACCGGTCAAAATTTCAGATTTTAAGAAAGATCTTTCAAAGGTATACGTTGTTCCTAATGATACATATAAGAGTCCAGCAAATGGACGATCAAAATCATCTCTATCTTCTATTTCTGGAGTAGCAGCAAATATTCTTACTAGCGACGGAGTGTATCCTTCAATTTTTGCACCCAGCGAATAAAACACATCTTTTTTATTTTTAAATAGTTTTTGTAGTCCTAAGAATTTGGTAGTGTTAAAACTATATTCTATTCCCATACCATAAGAATAGTATCGATCAGAATCACGAAAAACTGCAAAAATATCGTTGTCTACAATCACTTTTAATTCTGATTTAAAAGCTTCTTTCTTAGCCTGGGATAATAGGTTAGAAATAGTTATTAAAGAAATTAAAAATAGAGATATAGTAATTTTTGAATTCATTTAGACTTACTTTTTATTCTTTTACCTGTAAAAATAAAAAATCAGTCTTTTTGAGTATGTACTTTTTAACTTTTAAAATTATCCCAAACAATTTTATGTTTTTTAGTATTCTATTTTCTGATCTTTTATGAAACATACATATTAATACTAATTAATGGTATTTTAACTAAATTAGGAATTGAATCAATTACATTTAATAAATGAAAATGTTTCGTTTCTTTAGGAAATCAATTTTTCCAATACTCTTAGTTAATTTCATAGGAATATTAGGATATAGTATTGTCATTCCTATTCTTATATTTATCGTTACGGATCTTGGGGGCAATGGATTTGTTTATGGAATTTTAGGTGCTACGTATCCTTTTTTTCAATTTATTGGAGCTCCAATTTTAGGTAGACTTTCTGATAAAATAGGAAGAAAAAAAGTATTAGTAATTAGTCAAACAGGAACCTTTATTGCTTGGTGTCTATTTTTGATCGCATTAATACTACCTGAGACTAAGTTGTGGTCATCTAATTCAGAATTTACGGGTAATTATATTATGACACTTCCTTTGATATTACTCTTTCTAGCTAGAATTTTTGATGGTTTTACAGGAGGAAATGTTTCCGTGGCGAATGCTTATTTATCTGATATTTCTACCGATGAAGATAGGGATAAGAATTTTGGGATGATGGGTGCTTCTACAAGTTTAGGTTTTGTTTTGGGACCTGCTGTTGCAGGAATATTAGCTTCAACAATTTTAGGAGAAATATTACCAATTCTTCTTGCCGCAATCATTTCATTAATAGCAATTTTAGTGATTGTTGTTAGATTACCAGAGAGTAACCCTTGTATGGTAGATACAGGGAGTTTAAATCTTAAATCTTTTAGAAGGTTTTTTCAAGTAGAACATAAAGATTGCTTTTCTGACGAGACTGTTGTTAATGATACTTCAAAAAACATAAATACTTTTAGAGGTGTATTGAAACAAAAAGGAGTTTCGTTATTATTCTCAATTTATTTTTTGACTTTTTTAGCTTTTAGCCTGTTTTATGCTGGTTTACCGATATATGCTTCTACTATGTTAGAATGGACCGCAGTTGATTTGGGGATTTTTCTAGCATATTCTAGTTTTATAATGATTCTTGTACAAGGACCATTATTATCCTTTTTATCGGGTAAGGTTTCCAATATTATGTTAATTACATTAGGTGTATTATTGTTGTCATTAAGTTTTTTCTTACTTTCTTTTAATGACCTTATTGTACTCTATATAGCGAATACAATACTATCACTAGGTAATGGATTAATGTGGCCAAGTTTTTTGTCACTTTTATCGAGAGCAGGAAATCGATCTATACAAGGAGCAATTCAAGGATATGGGAATAGTATGGGAAGTTTAGCAAGTATATTCGGACTTGTTCTAGGAGGAATTATGTTTGAAAGTATAGGAGTAATTATTTTTATTATAGGTTCTTGGATATTTTTAGTGATTCTACTTTTGTTGTTTATAAATTATATCCGAACTAGGAATACTAAGACAATAGAGAATCCTACTGCAGAGGTATTATAGATGCTTTTTCTAAGGAATTGGTAAAAACGAAAAATCTTTTACTTCAGTCATCACAAACGAGCTTTGTACTTTAGAAATATTTTCTAGTGAAGCTAATTTATTAGAAAGAAAATACTGATAGCTTTCCATATCTTCTGCATATATCTTAATTAGATAATCAAACATTCCGGCTACGTGGTAGCATTCTACAACTTCTGGAAATTGCTGAATGTCTTTTTCAAATTTTTTAAGATAATCTGTTTGGTGAAGGTTTAAAGTTACATTGCAAAACACCATAAGTTGTAAACCAGCTTTTTTTCTATCGAGAATCGCTTTATACGATTTGATAAATCCTTCACGTTCTAATTTTTTTACTCTTTCAAAAATAGGAGTGGTAGTAAGGTTTAATCTTTCTGCAATCTCTTTGATTGTTATTTTTCCATCTTTTTGTAATAAATTTAGAATAGATCGATCTGTTTTATCCATAATATTTTTCTTTTTCAATTGTCATAAGTAATCAAAAATAGAATAAAATTCTTTTTAAGTTATAATAATGTGTTTTATTTCTAAAATTTGACATTAAAACAGTTTTTATTTCTTTTATGACTAATTTTATATAGTTATAAACGCTAATTATTTCTTCTATAGAAATTCATTAGAACAATTAATAAATACAGTAAACCAAAGAAATGAAAGATCACAATTTTAATCCAGAGAGTTTAATGATGACATATGGTTATAAGCCAGAGTTGTCTGAAGGAGCCATTAAATGTCCAATATTTCAAACATCAACTTTTGTTTTTAAAACAGCAGAAGAGGGGAAAGCATTTTTTGAATTAGCTTATGGTCTAAGAGAGAAATCAGAAAAGGAAGAATTGGGATTGATCTACAGTAGAATTAATAACCCTAATCTAGAAATTTTGGAAAACCGATTATGTCTTTGGGATAAAGCAGATGATTGTGCTGTATTTGAGAGTGGAATGTCTGCTATTAGTACGGTATTATTAGAATTCTTAAAGCCAGGTGATTTATTGGTATATAGTAATCCAGTTTATGGAGGAACGGATCACTTTATTCATCATTTCTTAGATAAAATAGGAGTTGATACTATTGGGGTAATGCCAAACCAGAGTATAGAAGAAGTGGAGCAAATGATAGAAGCTTCGGGTAAGGCAGATAAACTTTCTATGATTTATTTAGAAACCCCGGCAAACCCAACCAATGATATTGTAGATATAGAAAAATTTAGTCAGATTGCTGCTAAATATAGTACAGAGGATCGAAAAGCACTGGTTGCTGTTGATAATACATATATGGGGCCTTTATGGCAACATCCATTGCAGTGTGGTGCGGATCTGGTATTGTATTCTGCTACCAAATATATAGGAGGTCATAGTGATCTTATTGCTGGAGCGGTTTTAGGAAATGCGGAATTAATGATCCGAGTTAAAACTTTACGTACTTTTTTAGGTAATATGGTAAGTCCGCATACAGCTTGGTTATTGTTAAGGAGCTTAGAAACACTAAAAGTACGTATGGATCAGCAAACTAAGAATGCTCAGATTGTAGCTGATTATTTGGATAAACATCCTAAAGTAGAAAAAGTGTATTATTTAGGATTGTTAAAAGAAGGAACAGAGGCGCATAGTATTTATACGAAACAATGTTCTGCTCCAGGAGCAATGGTTTCTTTTGATATTATCGGTGGTGAGAATGAAGCATTTATGTTTCTTAATAATCTTAAATTAATGAAACTAGCAGTAAGTTTAGGGGGGACGGAAAGTTTATCAGAACATCCTAAAACTATGACACATGCTGGTGTAAACGAAGAACAGCAACAACAGATGAATATTACGGATCAATTAGTGAGATTGTCTATTGGAGTAGAAAGTGCTAAAGATTTGATATGGGATCTAGAGCAAGCATTAGAAAAGGTTGATATAGCCAATGCTTTAGAAGTAGAAACTGTTTAAAAATAGTTATCCAAAGTTAAAAAGCCCAGGTACAAAGTGTCTGGGTTTTTATATTTTACTGTTATTCTGAAAATTTCTCATTTAATAAATCCCATAATTCCGTATAACCATCATCATATCCTAGTGCCCAAATACCAACGCCTCCTATTTTATTGCTTTTTATCCAATCATATTTAATCGATAGCGATGTAGTGTCTTCGAAAAATAATTGTCTGTATTTTTTGCTGCTATCTTCAATAATCAGGTAACTTGAAGAACTTTTTTTATCAAACTGAACTGGTATTTTTAGTGAGTCCATATATATATTCTTTATCGTATGATACCTTGGATGGGATTTAAATTTATTAACTATTGCACCTATTTCAGAACTATTAGTATACCACTCAGCTCCGTAGTAAGGCAATCCAATAATTAGTTTACTAAGGAGTATCCCCTTCTTGTTATAATAATCAACAGATGTTTCTAAGCCATTTCCAAATAGTTGACTTGTTTTAAAAGGAGTTACAGGTCCTGTCGTTTTACTAAAACTACCATAATAATCATATCCCATTAATGTATAAAAATCTATATATGGATCAATAGCTTGTATGTCAAAAACATCATTCCAGTCAATTGCATAAAGACATAGAGATATCATGTAATTAGGATTATCTTGTTTTAGGCTTTTAGAAATTTCGATAATAAAATTAGTATAGTTTTCTTTATCTTCTTTTGATACTCCTTCAAAATCAATATTTATACCATCTGCAGATCTAAAAGCGAGTAAACTTGATATACTATCTATTAGTGTTTTTTGAGCTTTTGGATTTTTTAAGAATGTACCGTTGTTTTTACCACCAAAATTAGAAACTGATAAGAACACTTTACAGCCTTTTGTTTTAGCACTATCAATTAGCGGTGTAGTTTTCCATTGATGAATACTTTTGTAGCAGCCCGTTTCTGGTTGTATCTCATAAGAAAAATAGGAGAGCCCCCATAACATGGAAAAATTATAATTTTTATAGGAAGAGCCGTTAGCGTATATATGCCAGCCAAATGTTTTTATATCTGGATGCACCTTTCCTTTTTTGTGAATTATTTTTTTGTGTACTCTTTTATGTAAACTATCCCATTGTGATTCTTTTTTAAAGCTATAATTTTCGAATTTCTGATTTTGTAATTGACGATCACTAATGTAACTACTATTATTAGATTGTATTGGGCTTCTATTCTTTTGCTCAGGTTCGTTATTAGTATTACAGCTGATCAAAAGAATAAGTGTGCTAATGATAAAGAATAGTTTCTTCATAATATTTTAGAATTACTTACATAATAAATAAAAATAGCTTTATGTTTTTCATTAAAACACCTGAAATTATAATAGATTTTATAAAAATGATGCTATTTTAAATATTTTTTTAATACAATAAAACAACGTAAACAGCTGTTTGTTAGTGTTTTGGTTGTTGTTAGGGGATATCTCACTATGCATTTCGGGTGTTTTCCCCCATTGCGCTGTTTGTATTCCTGAAGTATATTTGTACCGGAAATAATTAATAAGGACAAACTAATAATTTTTACACATACAGCATTATGAACTTACTGGGCATTAACTTTCGTTTTATTTTAGATTTTTTACAAGAACTACCTAAAGCAAGCAGTCACGCTATTCATAGATAATATAATAGCTAAATATGAAATAATAAATAATATCATTATTTCATATGATTAAAAAGACCACTTAAATTTATTTTTAAATAAAAATTCAGATCATATAAAACAATTTTACACAAAATATTATGAAACCATTTCGTATAAATTTCAAATTTTTAAAAAAATTTTTAAAAGAACTTCCGAAGGCTTGTAGCCATGCGATACACAGATAGGATGTGATTGTCAATTGGAAGAAACAGTATATTAGAATTTTGGGGGAAATTCTAATACTTAGTTATAATAATGGGGACAAAAACCGGATGTTTATACATCCGGTTTTTTATTTATTTTCTTCAATTCTTAGATCACTGAATGATAAATTTCCTACTAGTTTTATCCGATTTAAGGATGTATAGTCCGCTAGATAGTTCTGATATGTCTATGTTTAGTTCTTGAGAATTTACATCTAATTTCATTATTTTTTTTCCAGTAATATCATACAATCTTAGGTATAGATTTCCTTTTTGATATATAGTAATATTTGATCCAGTTGCAGGATTTGGAGTAACCATAATAGCTCCTGTATTATCTTTATCAAATCCTGCATCTCTTAATGCTGTTGGTAATACATTAAGTACGATAATTTTTTTAGTTCTTTGACCTGTATTATCTATGGCAACTACCTTAATTCTATAACGGCCCTCAGTAACATTTTGTAAGGAAGAATTACCTCCCCAACTATAAGGAGCTTCAGTGTCTATTCTTATTAGCTCACCGTTAACATATAATCGGACTTCTTTTATTCCATCTGGATCATTTGCCTCGGCTCTGACTATCATATCATCTCCAGCGAATAGTGTGGTTGCTTCCGTAGGTTGCAGAACAGTTAATTCAGGCTCATCACCCGTTCGATAGTCTTCAGCATTAAGCCCTATAATGTTAATCCTAATATCTATACCAAAAGTTTCCCCGGTTGCTCTATCCGATATAAATTCTGTTATTGTAGTGTAAGTACCTCTAGAATCTTCTGCAATACCGTATTGTCTTACATAATTTTCTAGAGTTTCCTTATTTGTAAAGTCATATGTTCTGTTTCTTATAGTAGGAAATCTATCTGTATATCCATGCCCAAAAGGGTATGTTCCTAATCTATCTGTAATCATTCCGCTCACTAACACAGTGTAGTCGTTAGTGTTTACATCAATTCGAGTATCCATATCACTATCACGTGAAAAGGTTACATCTACACTTGATTCTAATACAGAAGTATCGAATACATTTTCATTACTTCGATCCAATTGTCCATAAATTCTATTTCTATTAAATCCTGGAATACGTACATTCACAAAATTCAATTTATGATCAGGGTTAAAATTGGTTCCACGACCATCTGTAAATCCATCACCTCTCCAATTATGGAACGTAGTATTTACTAAACATAAATTGTCCATATCACCACCTACAAGTCCAGCACTATCCCCATTGTAATAATTTGCATTACGAATCATATAACCAAAATTGGTGGTTATATACATTGCTCTACCAGTATTCCAAGTGGTGTGGTTGTCAATGATAGATAAATTGTGATGAAATGCTTGAGCAGCTCTATCTTTAGATCTGAATCCGCTACTACAACCATAGGCTTCATTGTTGTTAAATTCTAATAATGGTGCAGCTGCAGGATCTATGTATTCTTGCAGTGGAAAGATATCTTCAGGGTACACATTAGTTCTTACTTTATCTCTTAAGCTTAAAACCGTTCCACCTCCATCATAAGCGTAGGCTTCTCTGGATGAGGCAGCTACATTATTTATCATTCGTACGGCTCTTCCTTGTAAACCATATGCTTCTCCAATTCTAAAATCATCATCTAGGAGGTCTGATACTATTGAGTTAAGCGCACTTGGAGCATCTCTATCCATATCGGCAAAATAATAGTTTCTTCCATCTGGTCTAGCGGTGGTAACCAGATTGTTCTCCCAAATTCCCGTTTCAGAACCACTTTCTGCTACCATACCGGATCCATCCACAAAGTACACAACATTATTAGCAAAAGAAGCATGGCTGTCATGATGTACCATACCCCAACCAGGAGAGCCCCAGACGGCTAATCCATGTGCTTCGGCCATTTTGGTTTGTGAGTCTTTCATTCTATGAAAATGCATTGCATATCGACCCCTTTGATTTTCGATATCTGTAGAATCTGCTTTTTCTTCAACAAAATCTCTTATTTGAACAAATGGTTTTCCATCTTCATCTACTCTGCCTGTTCTTCTTAATCCATATTTAAAATCATCGAGTATATTATGTTTGTTACTTCTACCAAGATCCTTGAAGGCTGTAAAATGAATTTTAACATCTGTTGTTCGCATAAACATGGTATGGCCTCTGCGAGTAATATCATCATTTACATTATTATTACCATCGGTAAAATCTATTGATTTAAATGTAATGTTTCGGGTTAAGTTTGATAAATGACAAAAAAGATTTTTTTCTGGGATTCCTTGGTGCGAATTTCTTGTTTGTGCATTAAAAGTTACTTCATTGGTTTCTTCATTGATGGCTTCTATTACGAATTCTTCGTCCTGTGTTCTGATACCATCATTTCTAACTCTAAATATACCTTGAGTACCTGATAAAACCACATCATCTCCTATATTCCAATTTGTAGGAGTGCCTTCAAGAGTTGTTTTATTTCTTCTTCTAGGTGTAGGTCCTGTAGTTCTTAGGAATGGTGTTTTTTCTTGCCCAAGAATAGTTACTTCATTCATAGTCATCAATCCTAATGTGGCTTGGGTTGGGTCCCATTGATATCTGCCCAATACACCTGGACCATCGCTAAACAATCGATTTCCAAAATGATCATTCATCCGTTTTTCATCAGAATAATGACTTCTAGCTTGTGCATTCCATCGATTTCCTCCGATTTCACCTCTTTTCTTTTTTTCTATGTCAAACGCTTTAAAATGGATATCAATAGTACCATCTGTTGGTCGATTTGCTTTAATATCTAAATTAGACTTCATACCACAAAAGAAGGTGTCTACAACTAATTTTCTTGTAGCGCCTCCTGGGGCTCTAAAAACCATTGTACCTTCGTTACGTATTGCGAATATATGAGCATTACTATTTACATTGTATGTTATAGTGTGTTCATTTTTGATTACTACAATGGCTGCTAAACCAGGGATTGATCCTGTATTCCAAGTGTTTGGATCGTTCCAGTCGCCAGTTTTCATAGAAGTATGAGTTGCAGTATTGTCAGGAATAATGTCCGACATAATTATCATTTGTGCATATCCTGAAGGTGAGAAATAGATTAGGGTAAGTAACAGATAGAAATATCTATTGAGATTAGTTTTTTTCATGATTTTGTAAACGTTAGTATTAATGTTAAGATCCTTATAGGAAAGGACTAGTGAATTTTGAAAAGAACAATCATATTAAATGAATAGAAACATAGCAATTATTTAAGTTTAACTATATCAGATTGTTCAATACTTTTTAATACTAGAGGGAGAAAAGATTGTATTTATAAGCTTTAAATTTTTTTTACATAGGCATTATTTTATAGTTAAATGATGTAGAAGAAATTAACTGAAATTAATTCTGGTTTTAATAATAGATAATTACTTGAATTGTAAAACTATTTGTATTTAAAAGAAAATCAATTATTAAAAGGTTGATTTTGTGTAATCAGAATGATTCATTGGAGTTGATAAAAGGTAAACAAAAGATTGTTTTTTAGGATGTAAAATATTGTTTATCAGTGTGTTGTTGGCTGTTAGTTTTGTTTTGGTGTTTTTTTTGAAAATAAAAATGACTTTTTTACCTTATTAATATAGAACAAGGAATATCTTCATAAAAAGATAATTCGAAAACTAACATACTATCAAAAAGAAATATCATTTAAATAAAATAACAGGAGATAATGGAAGATTGAGAGTGATTTTCTTTCTGTTTTTTTATGCCACTTTTTCGTTTGCACAAACAGGAAATAATATTATTAAAACTAATGAAATTGATAGTTTGATATCTGTACTAGATAAAAATTATAATGAACCAAAAAAGTTATACAATATTCTTGATGCTAGCACTAAAATAGATTACCCTAGGGGAATTAGTAAAATGCATCTAATACTAAGTTTTTATTATAGAAAGTTGAATGAAATTGATAGTGCTTTTTACCATATCAATAATTCTATAAGAATCAGCAAAAAAAATAACTTAGATAAACAACTGTACAATTCCTATTTATCATTAGGAAGTATATATGGTAGAATTAAAAATTATAAAAAATCATTAGAGTTTTATCTTAAATCATATAATTATTATAAGAAACAGGGTAATGATAAACATAATGTCATACTACGTGCATTACAAATAAATATTGCCTCTACTTATAGTTTGTTAGGAGATTATGAGCTAGCTAACAATTATTATATGCAAAATCTTATGGATCCAGATTTTGAAAAAAGTTCTATTCATTATTGTCAATTACATCAAAATATTGCTTTGAATTTAAAGAGACAAAAAAAATATGAAGAAGCTTTAATCTGGTTAAATAAAGGTTTGGTGATTTCAGAAACGTATCAGCATCATCTTATTAAGAATAATGTTTTAATTAGCATTTGTGATGTTTATTTACTTATGAATAAAAGTGAAGAAGCAGAAAGAGTTTATTATTTAGTTGATAATGATTTTAATTGGGACAAAGATTTCTATTTAGGTATGATTTACTTAGGTATGAATAGGTTGAAAGAATCGGAGATACTATTTTTAAAGCATATAGAAAGAGAAAAAGATGACCGGAAAAGCATGGAGAGCTATCTAAAGCTTTCAGAAGTTTATTCTAAAGGAAATTTTTGGAAAAAGGCTAAAGAAAACAAAGATAGATATTATGCTATTAAGGATAGTTTAACTTCATTAAATAATAAAACTGTTATCAAAAATAATGAGATCGGTTTTAAACTTATTGAAGAGGAATTACTAAACAAACAATTGGATATAGAGAATAAGCTTTTAATTTCAAAAAATAAAAGACAGAGCAATATAATTACAGGAGTAGCAATTATATCATTAATAGGAGTTTTATGTTTTTTCTTATTACTCAAAAATATTAAAGTCAATAGAGAATTAAAGGAGACAAAAAAGAACGAGAAACAACTTTTAGAAGATAAGGTTGAATTAAGAGAAAATGAGTTGCATATGACTTTAGTCGCAATAGCTAACCGTCAAAAGATGTTTGCAGAGATCAAAAAAGAAATTGATAAGTTTGATAAATTTGACCCAAATACAAAAATTTTAAAAAAGAAAGTAAAGGACTTAATGGTGTCTGGAGATAACTTATCTGCTATTAGTGATAGAATAGAATCGAGATATCCAGGTATGGTTACTCGTCTTAAAAGTGTTCATCCTCAACTTTCAAATACAGAGATTAAATATTGCATATTCACAAAACTTAATTTAACCACCAAAGAAACAGCAAGTATTCTTGGCGTATCTGCTGATACAGTAAAGACTTCTCGAAGTAGGATTAAGAAGAAAATGAACGTGTCAGAATCTTTAAGCCTGAAAGAATATTTAGATCAGTTAAACAGTACTTAGTAAGCCGATTAGAAAAAAATGATATTTATTTTTTCTGAATCTTTATACTAGTGTTTCCAATATTTAAAAAGTAAATAGTAGACGATACAAGATGCGAAACATCAATGGTGTTATTCGTAATTGATATAGTTCCTTTAGAAGTTAGTTTTCCTTCAATTGTGAAAATAGAATAATCTAAAGGTTCCTGTATTTTAAGATCTACTGTAATAATAGAGCCTACAGGATTAGGATGAATACGTAATGTTCTATTATCACCATTAACTTCAGCAATACTCAATGTTGTAATTTCACCATTTATATCATATTTCGAAAAGAAATCCCAAATTAAAGCAGAAGCATCAATGTCGTAATTAGTTCCGGATGAGTTGAAATTAGAACCGGGCCATTTGTGTCCGCCATTATTTATTTTATAATGTTCAACACGTGCTCCATTATCTCCATTTTTAAATACTTGATATTCTACAGTAGAACCATCATTGGGAGCAGTATCAGGAAGGTTAGTAATTTCTGCTGAGGTTTCGCAATTATTAAAATTTGCCCAGAAACTCATTACATCCGGAGTAGATTCTATCCAATTAGCTCCTTCATAAGGTACCGTTGGATCTGATGTCCCATGAATTTCCATTACAGGGATTTGATGTGATGGATTACAGGTAGCAGGTTGGTTTTTATTCATTGTACCTGTAACCGAAGCTATAGCTGCAATACGCTCACTAAGCTCGCAAGCTAATTTATAACTCATAAAACCTCCATTAGACATTCCGGTACTATAAATCCTACCAGCATTGATAGTATAATTTGAAGATATTTCATCGATTAATGCTTCAGTATAGCCAACGTCATCAATAGCACTGGTTCCCCAACCTACATTAAAATGAGTATTTCCGGAGTTATCGACCGTACCCATAGGATGGACAATTAAGAATCCTTCTGTATCTGCAATAGATCTAAAATCTCCATAAAACATTTGATCATTTGCATTCGATGTATATCCATGAAAATTAAACACTAATGGAGCCGGTTTATCTGAAGAGTATATTGCAGGAACGTATAAAATATAATCACGAGTTAGACCATCGTGTTCTATGCTTCCGTTAATGGTTTGTTGTGCATTTCCAGTTATTGAAACAATAAAAAGCAGCCAACTTGTAATAAGTATTATTCTTAAAAACTTTTTTCTATTTACGGTATTGTCGGTCATAATATTTGAGTTTGTGTAAATCCGAGTGTGCAAGGTAGATTATTTTATGCATAGGCAATGTTTCATTGGGTTAGTGTAATGTTAAAATCTCTTAACAAAATCAAAAAAGTAATCTATAAAAGAACCTATTATGAGCATAGTATCTTTATTTATATAAAATTATTACATAAAAAAACCAGATGTTTTAGCATCTGGTTTTTATTATTTATGTTGGTTCTTATTATTTTAAGGCACCAACCATATCTTCTGGTTTAACCCATTGATCAAACTCTTCTTCTGTTACATAACCTAAGGCAACCGCTTCCTGTCTTAATGTAGTTCCATTTTGGTGAGCAGTATTTGCAATCTCTGCGGCTTTGTAATAACCTATTTTGGTATTAAGAGCAGTAACTAACATTAATGAATTATTCAATAACTCTGTAATCCTCGCTTGATTTGGTTCTATTCCTTGCGCACAATGAACATCAAAAGAAACACAAGAATCACCGATTAATTGAGCACTCTGTAATAGATTTGCGGCCATAACAGGTTTAAAAACATTTAATTCAAAATGTCCTTGCATTCCACCAACATTAATAGCAACATCATTACCTAATACTTGTGCACATACCATAGTTAGCGCCTCACATTGAGTAGGATTTACTTTTCCTGGCATAATAGAACTTCCTGGCTCATTCGCTGGAATAATTAGTTCTCCAATTCCACTTCTAGGCCCTGATGCTAGCATACGAATATCATTTCCTATTTTATTTAAAGAAACAGCAATTTGTTTTAATGCTCCATGTGTTTCTACAAAAGCATCGTGAGCTGCTAGTGCTTCGAATTTATTTTCTGCAGTTATGAACGGTAATCCTGTAAACTGAGCAATGAACTCAGATACTCTTTTAGCATATCCTTTTGGAGTATTTAAACCGGTACCAACAGCAGTTCCACCTAAAGCGATTTCTGCTAAATGTGGTAATGTGTTTTCCAGAGCTTTAAGTCCGTGATCTAACTGAGAAACATAACCAGATAATTCTTGTCCTATTGTAAGTGGAGTAGCATCCATAAAATGAGTACGTCCAATTTTTACAACATTTTTAAAAGTTTCTGATTTCTTTTTAAGTGTATCTCTTAATTGAGTAATACCAGGTATTGTAACTTCTAGAATTTTTTTATAGGCAGCAATATGCATACCTGTTGGAAAAGTATCGTTAGAGGATTGAGACTTATTTACGTCATCATTTGGCTGAATTGTTTTTTCACCTTCTCCTATTGTTTTTCCAGCTATTTGATGCGCACGATTAGCAATAACTTCATTGACATTCATATTACTCTGTGTGCCAGAACCAGTTTGCCATATTACTAAAGGAAATTGATCATCGTGTTTTCCTTCTAGAATTTCATCACATACTTGTGCAATAAGATCCCTTTTTTCTATGGGAAGTACTCCTAATTCACAATTGGTAAAAGCAGCAGCTTTCTTTAGATATGCAAAACCATATACAATTTCTAATGGCATTGATGAAGGTGCCCCAATTTTAAAATTATTTCTGGAACGTTCCGTCTGTGCTCCCCAAAGTTTATCAGCAGGCACTTTTACTTCGCCCATTGTATCTTTTTCTATTCTATATTCCATAGCGGTGATGATTTGTTTTTCGAACGGCAAATTTAAGAATTTGTAGAGCTTTTTCTGAATAAAGAATGTACTTTTTAAAAAGGAAATTGATTAAAGTTTTAGTTTTAAAAATAATTTATATTAATGCTATGAGATAAAAAGAAGAGTTGTTATCTTTGGCAAAAATTGAAATTAGATTACTATTATGTTCGAATTTGATCAATACCTTGGTTTCTTAGCATTTTTAACAATCCTTACTATTGGATTTTGGTTAATGATATTCTTGTTAACATTTGTTGTTCCTTATTGGATTTTTGGAGCTACTATTGAAAATTTTAAATTAAAACAAGAAGCTAAAAGAAAAGCTAGAGGAGAAGCTTAGATAATAGTTTTAGTTATATATATTAAAAAGAGGGAAATGATTTAATCATTTCCCTCTTTTTAATTTTATCGAGTTCTAATTTAATTTATACCTATTAAGAATCCTTTTAAACAAAGTAACTATGGTTTACCTTCAAATTCTTCACCGCCACCATTATTAAAGTTATTCCTGGATCGTTGTCTTTTCTTTTTTTGATTAAATCTATATGTAAAAGACATGGTAAAACTTCGTTCTCTCCATTGAAATTCACTGTCCGTAATAAAAGTTTCTGTAGTGGATACGCTTTGACGTTTTCTACTATTAAATAAATCACTTACATTAAATGTTAAGGAGGCTTTCTCTTTAAAAAGGTCCTTGCTAAATGCTAAATTTACACTTAGTAATCCTTCGCTTTTGGTTTGTGCATTTTCATTAGGTCCAGAATAAAAAGCAGTGGTTTGCCAATCTATCTTAGCAGGTAACGTGATCTTATTATTTAGACGAGCAAACCAACTAAAGTTATCTGCATCAAAATTTTGCCCATTAAAATCTCCTTTTATATTATTCTGAAAAGCATTAAAATTACCATTAATTCTCCATTTTTTAGTTGGGTTATAAGTTAATGTAAATTCAAAACCATAACGATCAGAACTAGATAAGTTTATAGGAGTTCTTCTAATAACAGGAACTATAGTTCCATCTCCGATAGTAGCGGTGTCACCAGTATCTTCTGCGATAAAAGTAAATATTTGGGTAGAACGATTGTAATAAATAGATGAATTAAGAGTAAGTTTTCCCATTCTATTTAAATACCCAAGATCAAATACATTGGAATAACTAGGATTTAGATCCGAATTTCCTTGAAATATGTTGGTAGCACTGGACCTAGAGGGGAAAGGATTGATAAATCTAGATCGAGGTCTTCTTATTCTTCGGTTATAACCAAGTGTTACACTCTGTTTTTCTGATAATTTATATCCTAAATTTATGGTAGGGAATATATCGGTATATATTTTTTTATTAAAATCACCACTTGTTTGTTGATCGATAGTTATTCTTGTGCTTTCTAATCGAAGTCCTAGTAAGTAAGAAAATTTTCCTGCTTTACTTCCAAATTGAGTATAAGCAGCATTTACTTGTTCTTTAAAAATTAGATTGTTAGATAAATTAGTATCTGTTGTTACAATACCATTATCATCAAATTGAACCAAGAATTCAGTGTCTAATTCATTAAAGTTTCCTCTATAACCTAATTCAAATTGACTTTTCTTTCCTATAGGTAATACGTAATCGGATTGGATAAGAATACGATCTTGTTTTTCTAAAGTATTTACCAATTCTATGGTAGAAATATTTTGTTGAGTAATTCTAGAGTCTTCCTCTTCTTCACTGTTTTCTATCTGAAAATCAAAAGTTAATTTATGACCACTGTCATTAAAATTTTTGTTGTAATTAATAGAATATTGTTTAGTGATGTCATCTTCTACCTCAGGATCAAAACGCAGGTTACTGCTTAAAATATTACCATTAGCATCAGGTTCTGTTATTAAATTAGATGTGTTACTTTCATTATCACTAGAACGATATAAAAAGGACCCTGTAATGGATGAGCTATCATTTATATACCATTCTAATCCTACATTAGTGTTAAGACCCTTACGTATTCTGTCGAAATCTCTTTTTTCATTTAAAAAAGTATCGGGTTCATCAACCTGAGTATCAGAATCAAAATTGAAAAATTGTGTCTCAGATAATGAATTACCAGGAACTTCACGATAATTGTACCCAGAAGTCGTGAAAAAATTTAAGTCTCCTGTCCTATAATTTAAATTTCCCGAAACACCAGCTTGTAAAGGATAGCCAGTGTTAAATGTAAGAGCTCCATTTAATCCTTGTAATTTACTTCGTCTTAATATGATGTTTAAGATTCCTGCAGTCCCTTCGGCATCATAACGAGCAGAAGGAGAAGTTATAACTTCTACACGCTCTATAGATTCTGCGGGTAGTTGTCTTAAAGCATCTGTGCTATTTAATCCTACTAAACCAGATGGCTTTCCATTAATCAATATCCGTACATTGTCATTTCCACGCAGAGCAACATTTCCTTCTACATCAACGGAAACAGAGGGAACGTTGTCTAAAACATCACTTACAGTACCTCCGCTAACTGTAAGATCTTTACCAACATTATATATTTTTTTATCAAGTTTTATTTCGACTGTAGTTTTCTCTGCGATTACGACAACATCATCTAAAGCTTCAGTATCGAGTCCTAGACCAATTGTTCCTAGAGCAGTGTTTTTAAAGACTCTTTGCTTTAGTAGTGTTTCTGTTTTGAATGAGATAAATTCTATAGAAATATTGTATATTCCTGCTGGTACTTGAATATTAAAACTACCATTGGCTTGAGTAATTCCACCTGTGACAATTTTATTCTCTTTAATACTAAAGAAAGAAATTGTTGCATATTCTAAAGGTTCATTAGTTTCTTTATCAATGACTTTTCCTGTTACTTTTACTTCTTTTTGTTGCGCAAAAGACGAAAATCCTAAAAATACGACTAATAACACTAAAATATATTTTCTCATACTTTCTGTTTTGATTGGGTGCCCAAAAATATAATTAGGCTATATGCATAAGGGTTAAATACGTGTTAAATAATGTATATTATTTATAATCAAAGCATTATGAGTTATAATAATTAAGTTAATTTAACAAAAAGTTGATTATAGTGCATATTTATTGGGATTTGAGCGAATTTAGTTACAATAATGAGGCAATAATTATAGTGTGAAATACGTTAGGGTTTTTTAGTTTTGTAAACAAATTTTGCTAAAAAAAAAGCTAAATAGATAGTAATACAAATTAATAAATTAGGGTTTATGAAAAAACTTTTGACGAATAAGTCTCTATTGGTAGTAGCGTTTATTCTTAGTTCTTCGATTTCAATGTATGCTCAAAGTCATAAAATGGCGCTGTCTTTAACAGGTGGTTATGTCGACGGAGGTTTTGGAGGTTTAGTAACGTTGGATTATAAAGTAAATGAATTCGATTATTTACAATTTGGTGTCCAAACCAACTTTACAAATTTAGATTTTAATGAGATAGAAATACCGGTAAACCTTTACGCATTTAATGCAGGTTTCTTTTTTGATGTTCTTAGGAATAATAAAAGAACATTCGCACTTTCATTAGGAGCAGGAGGTACTGTAGGTAGTGAAGTTATTAATAATGGTGATGAAGATTTAGAAACCGGAGAAAAATTAAATATAGAACCTAGTAGTGTAGTTTTCGGGGCTTATGCAGGTTTGGATGCGGATATTTTCTTAATTCCTACGGTAGCCATTAACATAAAAATTCAGGAAACATATCATTTCAATAGTGAAATAGGGGAGCTTACTCCATACTTTGGTGCTGGAGTGAAATTAATATTGAAATAAGTATTTAGAAGATTTGTTTTAATAAAATTGTTTAAAATTATAATATAAATAAGAGATGAAAAAGTCTTTACAATATATAGTATCAGGACTAACCTTTGTATTTTTAGTATTTGCTTGTACTAAAGAAATTACTGAGGATTTAGTTGTTTTTTTTAAAGTTGAGTTTAGTGAAACTAATATCGATGCTTTCGTTGATACTAAAGAAGAATCAAGTTTTTCAATTGTTGGTGCTGGAGATATAGAGGCAGGAGATTATCAAATAAAATATAATGTAACAGAGGGTACAGGTTCTTATTTTTTAAATACTATTGAAGTAGTAGAAAATGAATTTGTAGACTTGCCTGAAGGACCTGAGTATACCATAGAATATCTTGCAACATCAATAGGTACGAATAAAGTTACAATTACAATTAAAGATGGGTTAGATAGGGAAGAGGAATTTATACTAACATATAATGTAAATGATACTGATTTTACATTTGATGTAGTACCTTCTTCTGAAGGTACATATGTAAATGGAGAGATTGACTTAAATTTAAGTATAGCAGAAATTAGCGAAGCTACTTATGAAGTACAATATGTCTTTAAAGCTCCTGTAGATATAAGTACACAGGGGACAGGTAGCATTGGTGTTGATGGTACATCAATAGAACCAGAAACCTTAGTAGAAATTCCTGTAGGTGATACCTCATGGCAATTTACGGGTCTTACAGTTGGAATGGTAGAAATAGAATTTACTGTAACCAGCAGTTTAGGTGTTTCTAAGACTAAAACGCTTCAAATTGAAATTGGAGATACACCAGATTTTACGTTTACCGCAACATTAGATAGTGATACAGTATATACAACAAACTCAGGTGCTGTTATAAATTTTGTTATTACAGAAACTACAGGTACATCTAGTTATGTAATGAATTATAGAACTTCTAATACAGGTAATATAATGTATAATGGAGAAACTTATCAAGCTGGAGATAATATTCCAATTCAAGCTGGTGCAAGTATTGGAACTTATATAGGAACTTCAGAAGGTGAGCATACCTTGGATTTTAGAGTTGATAATTCTAATACTGTAACAGTATCAAGAGAAGCATCTTTAATTTTGAATTTCAGAGACCCTGATGGAACTCCTCCGGTTATAGAATTAATTGGTGCTAGCGAAATAACGGTTAATATTGGAGATTCGTTTACAGATCC
This sequence comes from Aquimarina sp. MMG015, assembly GCF_018100855.1. Taxonomy (NCBI): domain Bacteria; kingdom Pseudomonadati; phylum Bacteroidota; class Flavobacteriia; order Flavobacteriales; family Flavobacteriaceae; genus Aquimarina; species Aquimarina sp. MMG015. The sequence continues at coordinate 15,379 of NZ_JAGJEB010000010.1, read as the reverse complement.
TGGAGCTACAGCAAGTGATGATATTGATGGTGATATTTCTGCGAACATTACAGTTTCTGGTTCGGTTGATACAAATGTTCCTGGTTCATATACTTTAGTGTATAGTATAGAAGATTCATCAGGAAATACAACTTCAGTTGAACGTATTGTTAATGTAGTGGATAATATTCCTCCTGTAATTACAATTATAGGGGATAACCCTTTTGTGGTTAGGTTAGGTGATGCTTTTAACGATCCTGGAGCTACAGCAACTGATAATGTGGATGGAAATATAAGTTCTGGTATTACTGTAACAGGTTCTGTTAACGTAAATGTTGTTGGTGAGTACGTGTTAACCTACACGGTTAGTGATACTGCTGGTAATGAAGTTTCGGAAACAAGAACGGTTAATGTTATTAGCGATAATCCACCAGTAATTACTCTTGTAGGTGATAATCCTTTAGAATTAAGTTTTGGAGTGGCTTTTAGTGATCCTGGAGCAACTGCTTCAGATGATATCGATGGTGATATTACTGATCAGATACAAACTTCTGGAACTGTTGATGTTAATACACTTGGAGGGTATATTATCACATATAGTGTAAGTGATTCTTCTGGTAATACTACAGAAGTAACGAGAACCGTAAATGTTGTGGATAACACAAGTCCAGTTATCACTTTAGAAGGTACTAATCCTTTTCTAGTAAATATTGGTAATGTATTTAATGATCCAGGAGCAAATGCAAATGATAATGTTGATGGTAATTTAACAGCGGATATTACAGTTTCAGGAACTGTTGATGTTAATACACCGGGAGATTATGTATTGACTTATAGTGTGGAGGATTCTTCTGGAAACTCTGCTACAATTACAAGAACCGTAAGAGTTATTGATAATATCCCTCCAGTTATTACTTTGGTAGGGGCGTCTACTATTACAATATTACAAGGAGGTAGTTATACCGATTCTGGAGCAACTGCTTTGGATAATGTTGATGGAAACATAACTGCTCAAATAGTTACAACAGGTAGTGTTAATGTAAATATTCCAGCTTCTTATACAATAGAATATAATGTACAGGATGCAGCAGGAAATAATGCGATAGAGGTAGTTAGAACAATAATAGTAGAATCTAATATTAATTTTAATAGATTAACAGGTGTTCTTACTGCGCCGGCTGGAGCAACGGTCCAAGTTTCAATGAACTCTGGTGGAACCGGAAGTGGTAATGCGGTAATACAGGCTCGTAGTACTACTAATACTAATCTAGGTGTAGGAATCACTTGTTGGGGACTTACAGGAGGAGTTCAATGTTTAGATTCTGATGGAGATGGTGTAGATGAAACAAGTGGATTTACATTTATAATGCCCACAGACGGAATAGCAAATTTCACAGGATCACATACTCCAGATGGAACAAGTATAAATAGTGGAACCAGTTTTAGTATTCAGGTAGCTGGAGAGACATTTAATGAAAACATGGGGCCTGGAAATGAAATACCCCAATAATGATATAGTTGAATAATTCAATAAAAAAATGCTGAAAACTTATGTTTTCAGCATTTTTTTATTTTATAAGATCTGGATTACATTTTCGGGTGGTCTCCCAATAATCCCTTTTTTATTTTTTATTACAATTGGTCTTTCAATTAGTTTAGGATTCTCGCACATAATTCGAATTAATTCAGAATCTGTCAAGTCTTTATTTTTAAACTCCTGTTTCCAAATAGCTTCATTTTTTCTTACTAAATCAATAGGCTTTATTCCCAAAAGGGTTATTATTTCGGTAAGCTTTTTTTCAGTTATTGGAGTTTCTAAATATTTGATAATTTCTAGATCTTCTTTTTTTTCCTCAAGTATTGCAAGACATTGTCTAGATTTACTACATCTTGGATTATGATAAATTGTTGTCATAGTTTTAATTTTTAGTCTTCATTTTTTTGCCCCATCATCATAAGATATGCTTTTAAGAAAGCGTCAATATTACCATCCATTACTGCATCTACATTCCCAGTTTCTTCTGCAGTTCTTACATCTTTAACTAGTTTATAAGGATGCATAACATAATTACGAATTTGAGATCCCCATTCAATTTTCATTTTAGAAGCTTCAATTTCATCACGTTGCGCTTGTTGTTTTTTGAGTTCAAGTTCAAAAAGTTGTGATTTAAGCATTTGTAATGCTTTTAACCTATTTTCTTGCTGTGATCTAGTATCTGAACAAGATATCTGAATTCCGGTAGGAAAATGCGTAAGCTGTACTTTTGTTTCTACTTTATTTACATTTTGTCCTCCAGCACCACTTGATCTAGATGTTATGATTTCATAATCGGCAGGGTTAATGTCAATTTCAATTGTGTCATCTGCTAATGGATATACATATATAGAGGCAAACGAGGTATGTCTTTTGGCATTACTATCAAAAGGAGAAATTCGTACTAAACGATGTACTCCATTTTCACCTTTTAACCAACCAAAAGAATACTCTCCTTCAATTTCTAATGTTACAGTTTTAATTCCAGCAACATCTCCACCTTGGTAGTTAAGTTCTCTAATTTTGTAACCCTGCTTTTCTGCCCACATCATATACATTCGCATAAGCATGCTAGCCCAATCGCAACTTTCTGTCCCTCCTGCACCAGCTGTAATCTGAAGAACAGCACTCATATTGTCTCCCTCTTCACTTAACATGTTCTTAAACTCAAGATTTTCTATAAGATCTAAAGCTAAGGAATGACGTTCATTAACTTCTGTTTCAGTAGCATCCCCTTCTTTATAAAACTCGTATAGTATTTCTAAGTCGTCAACAAGAGTAACGCTCTTTTCGTACTCAGAGACCCATTTTTTTTCAGCATTTAATGCTCGCATTAGCTTTTCCGCTTCTTGAGCATTATCCCAAAAATTAGGAGCATATGTTTTTTCTTCTTCGTTAGCTATTTCTATTAATTTGGCATCAATGTCAAAGATACCTCCTTAACGCAACCAGGCGCTCCCTAAGATCCTGTAAAGTCTCAGTATTAATCATATTTTAATTATTTTTGACAAAAATAGGATTTAACACTTCAGTAGGAAATAATTTTACTATTATTTTATAGTTTTAATGCTTTTGCAAATCACATAAATCATTTTCAATGAAAATAAATATCACCTGCTTGTTTTTAGTAGTTAGTCACTTTCTCTCCGGACAATTTTTAGAAAAACAAAAAGATTTGAAACCGTTTAAGGGTTATTTTAATTTTTACTATAATCAAAGTAAGGATGAAATATACTTAGAGGTAAATAAATTGGATTCTGATTTTTTGTATGTTCATTCACTTGCTACTGGTTTAGGATCTAATGATATTGGTTTAGATAGAGGGCAGATAGGAGATGGGGTTATAGTAAAGTTTAAAAAGGCAGGAAACAAACTATTATTGGTACAGCCTAATCAAAGATACCGAGCAATTACAGAAAATAAGTTAGAGAAAAAAAGTGTTGAGCAAGCATTTGCGAAATCGGTTTTGTTTGGTTTTCCGATAAAAGAAAAAAAAGGGGATAGTTATATTATTAATTTAACACCTTTTTTATTGCAAGATACGCATGGGATTGTAAATCGATTGAAAAGTCAAAATGAAGGCTCTTATAGCATAGATAAAACCAAAAGTGCATTAAGTCTAGAAAGAACTAAAGGTTTTCCTAAAAATGTAGAGTTTGAGGCATTGATAACTTATAAAGGATCCCCAAAAAGAGGTAATATTTGGTCAGTAGCACCGGACTCAAAATTACTTACGGTAACACAACATCATTCTTTTGTAGAATTACCTGATAATAATTATAAGAAACGCAAATTTGATCCAAGGAGTGGTGCATTGTCTATATCTTATTTAGATTATGCAACTCCAATACAAGAACCAATAGTTAAAAGATATATTAAAAGACATAGGTTAGAGAAAAAAAATCCTGAATTACCAATTAGTGAAGCAAAAGAACCTATTGTTTATTATTTGGACCCAGGAACTCCGGAACCAGTAAGATCTGCTTTGTTGGAAGGTGCTAGATGGTGGAATCAAGCGTATGAATCGATTGGTTTTAAAGATGCTTTTCAGGTAAAAATGCTTCCCGAAGATGCCGACCCAATGGATTTAAGGTATAACGTGATTCAATGGGTGCATAGGTCTACTAGAGGATGGAGTTATGGAGCAAGTGTAGTAGATCCTAGAACTGGAGAGATATTGAAAGGTCACGTAAGTTTAGGTAGTTTAAGAATTCGTCAGGATTTTTTGATCGCTCAGGCGCTATCTAATAAACCTTATGCGAACGGAGATAATAATTATCAACCAATGTTAGAAATGGCTTTGGCTAGAATTAGACAGTTATCTGCTCATGAGGTTGGGCATACTATTGGGTTTGCCCATAATTTTGCGGCTAGTTCAAGTAATAGAGCTTCTGTAATGGATTATCCTCACCCATTGATAAAAATTAATGATGATGAGATAGTTTTCTCCGAAGCTTATGATACTAAAATTGGTTCGTGGGATAAGGTAACAGTGGCATATAGCTATTCTGAATTTAAAGAAGATGCAGATGAAGAATCAACATTAAATAGAATTTTGGATAATGCTTATGCTTCTGGATTGCGTTTTATATCAGATAGTGATGCTAGACCGCAAGGGGGAGCTCATGGTTTAGCTCATTTATGGGATAATGGGAAAAATGCTTCTGCTGAATTAGAGAATCTCTTGTCAGTAAGAGCAAAAGCAATTGATAACTTTTCTAAAGATAATATAAGAACTGGTGAACCATATTCGGTTTTAGAAGATGTATTCGTTCCGCTATATTTTTTTCATAGATATCAAACAGAAGCGGCAGTAAAATTAGTAGGAGGACTAAATTATAATTATACTATCAAAGGAGATCAACAAACAATTGTAGAAACTATTTCTGCAAAAGAACAGAAAGATGCCCTAGAACAAATATTAAAAACTTTGTCGCCGGAAGTATTAGCTATTCCAGAGGATAAACTAAAGTTGTTTCCTCCAAGAGCTTTTGGATATAATCGTACCAGAGAATCCTTCGGAAGTAAAACAGGAGTTGGATTCGATGCATTGAGTGCAGCTTCGACTGCAAGTGATATGAGTTTATCACTTTTGCTACATCCAGAAAGAATTTCTAGATTGATTCAACAAAAAAGCTTAGAATCCAATAGTTTAGGTGCTGAAGAAATGTTCGATAAAATTATTAATACAGTTTTTGAAACTGCATCCAAAAATAATTATCACAATGAAATTAGGTATGTTGTAAAAAATAATGTACTTAAACATTTAATGAATCTTACAAATAGTAAGAATACTTATCCGCAGGTGAATGCGGTTGCATTTGGAACTCTAAAGAAAATAAGAACTTTGCTTAATTCTGAAAAACAAAAAGGGATAAATAAAATATATAATGATTATTATATAAAGCAAATTGATGATTTTATTTCTAGACCTGAAAAATTCAAAGCATTACCTTCACCAAAAATCCCAGACGGATCTCCAATTGGAAGTTTTCAATGTAGTTTCTAAAAAAAACAGGTGTTAATAATAAAATAACAAAATAATTACAGTAGTACATGATAATAGACCTTAGAAGTGATACAGTCACTAAACCTACTCCAGAAATGCTTAATGAAATGATGAAAGCCGAGGTTGGTGATGATGTGTATAAGGAAGATCCAACGGTCAATGCTTTAGAAGAAAGGATAGCAACAATGTTTGGTATGGACAATGCACTGTTTTTTCCAACAGGAAGTATGGCTAACCAAGCAGCAATTAAAATGCACACGCAACCAGGAGAACAGTTAATCGCTGATAAGTATGCGCACGTATATAATTATGAGGGGGGAGGAGTGTCTTTCAATAGTGGAGTTTCTTGTAAATTAATTGATGGGCATAGAGGTATGATTACTACTAACCAGGTTTTAGAATCAATTAATCCGCCGGATTTTTACCACAGCCCTTTGACCAGTTTAGTGTGTTTAGAGAATACTACTAATAAAGGAGGAGGAGCTTGTTATAATTTTGAAGAAATAAAAAAAATAAAAAAGATTTGTGATGATCATAATTTGGGCTATCATTTAGATGGAGCAAGGTTATGGAATGCTTTGGTAGCTAAAAATGAAACTCCAAAGGATTATGGACAATTGTTTGATACTATTTCTGTATGCTTAAGTAAAGGACTCGGTGCTCCTATGGGATCTGTGTTGATTGGTAATGAAGAAATCATGCAAAAAGCAATTAGGATTAGAAAAGTTTTGGGCGGTGGTATGCGTCAAATAGGATATATGGCAGCAGCGGGATTATATGCCATTAATAATCATATAGATCGATTGCAAGAAGATCATAAAAAAGCTCAAGAGATTGGTAAAGTTCTAGAAAAATTATCTTTTGTAACCAACGTAGAGCCAATAGATACCAATATTATTATATTTACTATTGATGGAAATGAAGAAGAATTTATTACAAAAATGGCGGAAAAAAATATTCATTTCTATGGAATGGGACAAGGTAAGTTAAGGTTTGTTACCCATTTAGATTATACTCAGAAAATGCATGAGTATTTTTTAGAAGAATTAAAAGCAATATAAAAAAAGCCACTCATAATAAATGAGTGGCTTTTTTATGTTTATTTAATAAACTCTATACCTCTTTAGTATCTGCGCCAGGAGCATTTTCTTTTACTGAGTTGATGCCATTTTCCATTCCAGATTCAGAAGAATACATCTGACTACTTCCTATAACCTGACCATTCATTGCTTTAAGATTAAAAAAGAACCTACCGTCTTTAGCAGTTTTTCTTTCATATCTACCATCTTCAGCAGCATTTTTTTGTACGGATGCAATTCCATTTACAGCGGCAGCTTTACTATTGTAAACCTCACTACTTAAAATTACTTGCCCATTTTTAGCTTTTAAAGTAAAATGGTAACTATTTCCCTCTTTATTTTTGAGTTCAAACATATTGTCGAGTTTTTTAAAGAATATTAGAATGATTTTGATAAAAATATAGAATAATACGCAGAAAGAAAAATAGATTAAAATTCAAATAAGTTTTTTTAAGCCTTTTATCGAGAAAAAAAACAGTACGTCGAAAAACGGATAGTTTTTCTAAATGATCATTTTAACATTTCCTTTTGATATATATAATTTCGTAACTTTAAGTGTAACATAATAATAACCACTAAATCATCAAAACATGAAAAATCGTTTTTTATTAGTACTTCTTGCAATCGCTGGAATTTCTGCTCAGGCTCAAGATTTGCCTGCTAACCCTGAACCAGGAAAGTGCTATGTACGTTGTACGACACCTGATGTTTACGAAAATCAGAATGTACAAGTTCAAATTACACCAGAGTATAGAAAGCTAAAAACTTATCCTGCTACTTTTGAGACAGTAACTGAAAAAGTATTAGTTAAAGAAGAATCAAAGAAGTTAACTGTAATACCTGCAAAATATAAAACAGAAACAGTAACTTTTATCAAAAAGCAAAAAGCATCTGCATTAAAAGTAATTCCTGCTAAATTCGGAACAGGAGCAGAAACGGTAGAAATTAAGCCAGCGTATGCTCAATGGGAACTTGGATCTCCAGCACCTGATTGCGCATCAAGTAATCCAGATGACTGTCGTTACTGGTGTTATAAAGGATATCCTGCAGAATTTACTACAGTGCCAATCAAAACATTGAGTAGTGATGCAAGTACTACCAGCAGTGCTATAGCTGAAAAATCTAGTTCATATACAAAAAGAGTAGTTTCTGAGCCAGCTAGAACAATTGAAGAAGTTATACCAGCAGAATATGCTACAATAACTAAGACTGTTATGGTTAAAGATGCTTATTCTGAAGAAGTTGTAGTTCCTGCTACGTTTAAATCGGTAAGTAAAGAAGTGTTAACACAAAAGGGAGGATTAACTACTTGGAAAGAAGTAGAGTGTTCTTTAGTTGAGTATTCTGCATTACCAATTAATTGGAATCTAGGTAGTGCTACCTTAACTTCTCAAGCTAAGAGTATTATTGATACTAGGTTAATGCCGGTATTAGCAAATAACCCTGGAGCTAAAATGGAAATCGCTTCTCATACAGATGCTAGAGGATCTAAATCAAGTAATAAGAGTCTTTCTGAAAGAAGAGCACAGGCCGTAGTTACTTATTTATTATCTAAAGGAATAAATGGAAGTCGTTTGGTAGCTAATGGTTACGGAGAAAACAGATTAAAAAATAGATGTGCAGATGGTGTTTCTTGTACAGAGCGTCAGCATGCAGCTAACCGTAGAACTGAGTTTAGATTAATTAATAACTAATAGGTTCTTTATTAATAAGCACAAAAAAAGGAAGCAAATTGCTTCCTTTTTTTGTGCTTATTATGTTTTATTTAAACATATCCAGACCAGGAATATCGGGCATTCCTTCTTTTGCTACTGCTGCTAATTCAGCTTCGTTTACAGAAGTTGCCTTGGCAATAGCTTTATTTAGTGTAAGAATTAAATAGTCTTCTAACTGCTCCTTATCCTTTAGTAGCTCGTCGGCAATAGAAATACTTTTTATTTCTCTGTTAGCGGTTATTGTGACTTTAAGAAGATTATCAGTGCTGTTTTCGTCTACTAAAACAGTGTCTAGTCTTTTTTTTGTTTCTTCTACTTTTTTCTGGGTTTCTTTTAGTTTACCCATCATTCCCATCATATCTCCAAACATTGATATTTTTTTTAATGATTTATTAAGAACAAAATTACTGCTTTAACTGTTAATAAACTAAGAGATTATTGTGAAAACTCTATGAATTATATTGTTACTAACGATTACTTTTGCAACTTTGCGTAACTATTATAAATTAAATACTTTGGAGATAGAAGTTCAAAACCCAACTGCAGATATAAAAGCTACACATCTCGAAAAACATGGAGATATCCGTGTCGACAATTATTTTTGGCTTAATGATAAGGAAAATCCAGAAGTAATTGATTATTTAGAACGTGAGAACGATTACAACGATAGGGTGATGGGGCATACAAAAGATTTTCAAGAAAGTCTTTTTGAAGAAATGAAAGGACGTATTAAAGAAGATGACGCATCAGTGCCATATAAAATGAATGGGTATTGGTATATTACTAGATATGAGACAGGAAAGGATTATCCTATCTATTCTAGAAAAAAAAACACCTTAGAAGCAAAAGAAGAAATATTATTTGATTGTAATGAAGAAGCAAAAGGACATGCTTATTTTAAAATGGTTGGACTAAATATAAGTCCAGATAATACATTAATTGCTTTTGGTACCGATACTTTAAGTAGAAGAAAGTATACAATTCGTATCAAAAATTTAGTGACTGGTGAGATATATCCAGAAGTAATTGAAACTACTTCTGGTGGAAGTACTTGGGCTGCCGACAGTAAAACTTTGTTTTACACTAAGAAAGATGAAGCTACTTTAAGATCACATAAAATTTTTAGACATAGCCTCGGTTCAAATTCATCAGAAGACGTAGAGATCTATGAGGAGAAAGATGATACCTTTAATACTTTTGTTTATAAAACAAAATCTAAACAGTACATAGTAATTGGATCTAGTAGCACATTAACATCAGAATACCATATTTTAAAAGCTGACGATCCAAATGGAGATTTTGTTGTTTTTCAGCCCAGAATTAGAGGGTTAGAATATGGTATAGCTCATTACAGTGGAGATTTTTATATATTGACAAATGCCGATGAAGCTAAAAACTTTAAGTTAATGAAGGTTTCTGAGAAGAATACCTTAAAAGAAAATTGGATAGACCTTATTCCTCATCGTAAAGATGTTTTATTAGAAGACGTCGATATTTTTAAAGATTATCTTGTTATAAGTGAAAGAAGTAATGGTTTGAATAAAATTAATATCAAAAGATGGGATGGCACAGATGATTATTACCTTCCTTTTGATAATGAAACATATACCTCCTATGTAAGTACAAATGTAGATTTCGATACTAAAGTTCTTAGATATGCATATAATTCTTTAACGACACCAAATTCGGTTATTGATTTTGATATGGAATCTAAAGAAAAAGAGGTAAAAAAGGAGCAAGAGGTTTTAGGAGGTAAGTTTGATAAAAGTAATTATGTGTCAGAAAGAGTTTGGGCTACCGCTACTGATGGTACAAAAATACCGATATCTTTAGTCTATAAAAAAGGAATTAAAAAGGATGGAACTAATCCTTTGCTCCAATATGCTTATGGATCTTACGGTTCTACTATAGATCCGTATTTTTCAAGTGTTCGATTAAGTTTGTTAGATAGAGGATTTATTTATGCAATTTCTCATGTAAGAGGAGGAGAATATCTAGGACGTTCTTGGTACGAAGAAGGAAAACTTTTTAAAAAGAAAAATACGTTTACAGATTTTGTTGATTGCTCTAAATTTTTGATTTCGGAAGGGTATACTAATGTAAATCATCTTTATGCTATGGGAGGTTCCGCTGGAGGTTTATTGATGGGAGTTATTGTAAATATTGCTCCAGAATTATATAATGGAGTAGTTGCTGCTGTTCCTTTTGTTGATGTAGTAACCACGATGTTAGATGATAGTATTCCTTTAACCACAGGCGAGTATGATGAATGGGGTAATCCAAATAAAAAAGAATATTATGATTATATGAAGTCGTATTCTCCTTATGACAATGTTACAGCTCAGAATTATCCAAATATGTTGGTGACTACAGGTTTACATGATTCTCAGGTTCAGTACTGGGAACCAGCTAAATGGGTCGCTAAATTAAGAGAGTTAAAAACTGATAAAAACCTCCTGTTATTACATACTAATATGGAAGCAGGTCATGGAGGAGCCTCTGGAAGGTTTGCAGCTCTGAAGGAAGTTGCAGAAGAATATGCATTTTTATTAGATTTGGAAGGTATAAAGAATTAATTAAAAAAATTAACGTAACTTCGTAGCGTTTTTGTGACGGTTTGTAGACTCCCCTTTTTCAGTTCTATAAATTTGTTTAAAACACAACCTTATGAGAGAAGATATACAGGCTTATGATAATGTTTTAGAGCTTATAGGTGATACTCCACTTGTAAAATTAAACAGAATTATGAAAGGCTATCCAGGTAATTTCTATGCTAAAATAGAATCTTTTAACCCAGGGCATTCCACTAAAGATAGAATAGCACTTTATATTATAGAAGAAGCCGAAAAAAAAGGTATTCTAAAACCTGGTGATACCATTATAGAAACTACCAGTGGTAATACTGGTTTTAGTTTAGCGATGGTAAGTGTAATTAAAGGTTATGAATGCATACTTGCAGTTAGTTCAAAATCATCAAAAGATAAGATTGCCATGCTTAAAAACATGGGAGCTAAGGTTTATGTGTGTCCAGCACACGTTAGTGCGGATGATCCAAGATCTTATTACCAAGTAGCCAAAAGGCTTCACGAAGAAATACAAGGTTCAGTTTATATAAATCAATATTTTAATGAACTGAATATTGATGCTCATTATAACACAACAGGACCAGAAGTTTGGAACCAGACAAATGGAAAAATTACCCACTTTGTGGCATGTTGTGGTACGGGCGGGACGATTTCTGGAACTGCAAAATACTTAAAGGAAAAGAATAGTGAAGTTCGAGTACTTGGTATCGATGCTTATGGTTCGGTATTAAAAAAATATCATGAAACTAGAGAGTTTGATGAAGAGGAAATTTATCCTTATCGAATTGAAGGTTTAGGTAAAAATCTAATACCAACTGCTACAGATTTTGATGTTATTGATAAGTTTGAAAAGGTAAGTGACGAAGATAGTGCGCATACGGCTAGAGAATTGGTGAAAACAGAAGGAATGTTTCTAGGATATACTAGTGGAGCAGCTATTCAAGGAGTAAAGCAATTAGCTGAACAAGGAGAATTTGACGAAAATAGTAATATAATTATTATTTTACCCGATCACGGATCTCGCTATATGAGCAAGGTTTTTAGTGATGAATGGATGACCGAACAAGGATTTTTTGATAGTGTTCATGAAGAGGATGCTACAAAAGTTCAGTTTATTAAGTAAAATTATTTAATGTAAAAATATGAGCATCTGATATTTTACAGGTGCTTTTTTTGTGAAAAAATAGGTAGAGGTAGTGATTTAGAATATAATTATGCAATCACATCAATTTTCTGTATTTTCGCAAACTTAAAGAAATCAAATTAGCGGTAGATGAGAGATTTATTTGATAAAATATACGAAGACAAAGGACCTTTAGGAAAATGGGCGGATCAGGCAGAAGGATATTTTGTTTTTCCTAAGTTAGAAGGGCCAATATCAAATAGAATGAAGTTTCAGGGTAGAGAAGTAGTTACCTGGAGTATCAATGATTATTTGGGGCTTGCTAATATGGAAGAAGTTCGTAAGGTTGATGCAGAAGCTGCAGCTGCTTATGGATCAGCATATCCAATGGGAGCTAGAATGATGAGTGGTCATACAGATTTGCATGAGCAATTACAAAATGAATTAGCTCAATTTGTAGATAAAGAAGCCGCTTATTTGTTAAATTTTGGATACCAAGGAATGGTATCTACTATTGATGCATTAGTAAGTAAAAATGATATTATAGTATATGATGTAGATGCACATGCGTGTATTATTGATGGTGTTAGATTACACCAAGGACAACGATATACGTATCGACATAATGATATTGAGAGCATAGAGAAAAATTTAATGAGAGCTACAAGAATGGCTCAAAAAACTGGAGGAGGAATTTTATTAATCTCCGAAGGTGTTTTCGGTATGCGAGGTGAGCAAGGAAGGTTGAAAGAAATAGTTGCGCTTAAGGAAAAATATAATTTCAGATTATTTGTGGATGACGCTCACGGTTTTGGTACTCTTGGAGCAACAGGTGCTGGAACAGGTGAGGAGCAAGGAGTGCAAGATGATATCGATGTCTACTTCGCTACATTTGCGAAATCAATGGCTAGTACAGGAGCCTTTATAGCTGCTGATCAAGAGATAATTGATTACCTTAAGTACAATTTACGTTCTCAAATGTTTGCAAAATCCTTACAAATGCAATTAGTTGTAGGAGCGCTTAAGCGTTTGGATATGTTGCGAACAATGCCAGAATTAAAGGCGAAACTTTGGGAAAATGTAAACGCATTACAAAATGGTTTGCGTAATAGAGGTTTTGATTTAGGAACAACTCAGAGCTGTGTTACTCCTGTTTATTTAAAAGGGAGTATTCCTGAGGCAATGGCATTAGTTAAAGATCTAAGAGAAAACCATGGAATTTTTTGCTCGATAGTTGTATATCCGGTAATACCAAAGGGAATGATTTTATTAAGATTGATTCCCACGGCTTCTCATACTATGCAGGATATAGAAGATACATTAAATGCTTTTTCTGCGATAAGAGAAACATTGGAAAATGGTACTTATAAAAAGATGTCTGCGGCCCTAGCAGAAGCGATGGGAGAATAAAAATACCTTTAAATAGAATAAAAAAACAGCTACTCTTTTAAAGCAGCTGTTTTTTTATGATTTTTATTATCTACAATGATATTCAGGACCTTTAACGCATCTACCATTAACACAGGTACATCGTCCATCAATATTCGTAGAACAATCTAATGTCAATGGTCCAAAACTGCAAAATGGACTACTTCCTCCGTTGATAGATAATTTTTGTTGCTTTTTAAGTTCGCTAACTCCTTGTAAGTTTAAAATTTTTTTGATCATAATGTTATGGTTTTAGAGTAAAAATTAGTTGTCTAAAAATAACAGTATATCGGGGAAATAATAGTTTTTTTTGTATTAAATGTTTGCTAAAAAAGATTTAATATAATTTAAGACTTGTTTTATCTATAGATTTTTTCGGTAAGTTCTGCGCATTTTGTGTTGCTCGTGCTCGTAATCATTCCATAAAGCTTGTATAGCTTTATTTTCTTCTAATTCGGGATTTGTTTCTACCATTTCTATACCATTACGTATAAATGTTTCATTCATTTCCTTGAAAATAAGAGCGGTAACTCCTTTGTTTTGATATTCGGGATCTACTCCGATAAGATAGAAAGCTGCAGTGTCATTTCTTCTTTGTGCTTTAAGAATATGCAAAAATTTTAAAGGATAAATTTTACCATTCATCTTTTTTAAGGCTTTGGAAAAAGAAGGCATAACAATAGAAAAAGCAATTAATTTTCCATTTTTATCAGCTATACATGTGATATATTCAGGATTTAAATATGGTAAGTATTTTTTCTTGTACATTTCAATCTGATACTGTTGTATCGGTACAAATGTTTGTAAACTACTATATGTTTTATTAAGTAAATCAAACATATCATCAGCATATTTTAAAAGTTCTTTACTTTTTTTGAACTTAAGTAATTGAAGTTGATAGCGTTCTTTGATTATTTTAGCGAACTTGATTACTTTATCTTTAGTTTCATTAGGGACTTTTATTTTATATTCTACCCAAGTAGCTGCATCTTCGAAACCTAATTGTTCCATATGTTTTTGGTAATATGGATAATTATACCAAGTAATCATGGTATTAAGTTCTTCAAATCCTTTTATTAAAATACCTGCTTTATCCATATTGGAAAAACCAACAGGTCCTTCCATATACTCCAAATAATTTTGTTTACCAAAATCAACAACTTTTTCGAGAAGAGCTTTGGTTACTTCAAGATCATCTATAACATCAAACCATCCGAAACGGATTTTTGGCTTTTGTTGTTCTTTTACTTCAATCCAATTGATAATTGCCGCTATTCTTCCAACAATTTTATTGTTTTTATATGCAAGAAAATATTTAGCTACGGCATTTTTAAAAACAGGATTTTTAGCCGGATTCATTACATCTAACTCTTCTTTAATAATAGAAGGAACGTAATAGGGAGAGTCTTTATATAATTCAAAAGGAAACTTAACAAATGTAGTTAAATCTGCTTTAGAGGTAATTTCTTTAATCGTAATCATACAACTTCGCTAGTTCGTAACAAATATATAACCCTTTTGTCAAACATCTTAAAGTAAACAGGTCATTTTAATAAATCAATCGATAACTTGATCATTATAATAGTTGACTGTAATGTTTTTCTAAAAAAAATACTCCACTGATCAAACTAATGATCAATGGAGTAAAGGATACATAACAAACAATAATTTTACTTATTATTTATACACACACAACTTTAGTATCCAGGATTTTTACTAATTTTAATTAATTGCATTTATTTCACTAATTGAAGCTTTATAAACTAATTCGACGATGATTTTAAAAGGCTAATTCAATTCATCATTTATCAGATTATATGTCTTCATAGTGGTTATATATTTATAATATTGTGACTTTTATTAATACCCTGGATTTTGCGGTTCTAAGTTTGGATTTCTAGCTAATTCTTCTGATGGTAATGGGAAC